>DATMAW010000044.1:0-59270 GCA_035559715.1 Gemmatimonadales bacterium
GCAGATCCACTTGTTCATTGCCTCCGGTATCAAGGCCGGGGAACCGAAACCGGAGGTGGATGAATTCATGGAGGTTGAGGGTCGGCCGATGTCGCGTGTTCTGGAGATGATCCGAGACGGGGAGATTCGCGACGGTAAATCAATCGCGGCGCTGCTTTTTGCGGCTGGCTTTAGGCTCGGACTGTAGGCAGCGGTGTCCCTTGGGGAGGACGGGCCAGCGAGCCCGTACTGATGACGGCGATCTTACATAACCGAAGCCGAAACAATGACTTAGCAACCCATGACAAATCTGTCCGCGGTCGGTACGGATTATGCCCGCATGACGCTCGAACATAGGAGGCAAGGGAAGTGCACGTCCCACACCTGGTCTGAGGATCGGACCCCGGCTGTGCCACAGCAGCCGAGGGCCTGGGGAGCAACAAACATGACGATCGGAACACAGGTCGGAGGCCAGCACAAGCTGGCCACCGTACGGGCTCCACTGCCGGCAGATGACTCCAGTCTGGTGGCAGCCTATCTCGGGGGGGAAACGGCGGCGTTCGGCGAGCTCGTCGAGCGTTATCAGAAGCGCCTGCTCAATTTCGTCTACCGGAGCATCGGAGACCGGGAGCGCGCGCAGGACCTCGTGCAGGAAGTGTTCATCCGCGTACACCGGCACCTGCACCGCTTCGACCAGACCAAGAAGTTCTCCACCTGGATCTACACGATTGCGTCGAACCTGGCCAAGAACGAGTTGCGCAATCGCAGTCGCAGCCCCCTCGTGCTATTCCAGGCCATCAAGCGGAACCCAGAGCCGCACGATAGGCCGTTGCAGTTCGAGGACCCGAACCAGCGACCTGACGACCTGTATCGTCGTCGTCACCTCAAGGAACTTGTGGAGTGGACTGTGGCTCAGCTCCCGCCGCACCACCGCGAGGCGTTCGTGCTGCGCGAACTGGACGGGAAGTCATACGAAGAGATTGCCGAAATCACCGGCTGCAACCTCGGCACGGTCAAGAGCCGGCTCAACCGTGCCCGGAACCGATTCGCGCAACTCATCGCCCCCCATTTAGACTAAATAGCGGCAGTTGACCCCGCCGCCGGAGGAACCTCCGGCGGCGGCCGAAGTACTACAGGCGAACAGCCAGAGCCTCATGCATTGCGCGGAGTTCCAAGAACTGTATTCGGAGTACCGGGACGGGCGGCTCCACGACCTTCCTCTCCTGAGGGAGGTCGAGCGCCACCTGGGTGAGTGCCCGCGATGCGCGAGGCAAGATCTCGCCGTTCGCCGGGGCGTGGAATTGCTTCGCTCGATGCCCGGGCTCGAGCCAACTCCGGCATTTCGCCGGCAACTCCACCGTCGGCTCGAGCTGGTCCGCGCGGGCGATGGCGTGTTCGCACCGGGGGGGCTCGTGGCATCGTTGCTGGTCGCCGCGGCCGTTGCCCTGGTGCTGGTTGAGGGCGTGACGCGCTCGCGCGAGGGTCGGCATATCGCGCCAGCGCCGCGGGTGGTGGCGAACCCCGGGCCACCGTTTGTGGGTTTTGCCCAGGCGGTGCAGCCAGAGCCTGCCGTGGCGGACACGCTCCAGGAAGTGGACCCGGCACTCATACCGGCCGTGGCGCCGTAGCGCCAATCCACCTTCCTTCGGTTTTTCGCGGCGGGTAACTTCCGCCCGTTATGCCCGGCCTTTCGTATCAAGCCGCCCGGCGCGAGCTGGGCCGGAAGACGCTAGCCCCCGTCTACTACGTCACTGGATCCGAAGACGTCCTGAAGGACGACCTTGTGGCCGCCATCATTGACGCTAGCCTCGATGATCCGCAGGACCGGAGCTTCAATCTCGACGTGCGGAGCGCTGGAGACCTGGACGGCGAGTCCCTGCACGCGCTCGTCGAGACGGTGCCCATGCTCGCCGCGCGGCGCGTCGTGGTGATTCGGAATCTCGAGCAATGGCGAACGGGGGCGAAGGTGTGGGAGGTCCTGGCGCGCTACCTCCAACGCCCGTCCGAGACGACCGTGCTGGTGTTGCTGCACGGCACCGAGGAGCCCGACGCCGACATCGTCGCCGCCTCCACCCACATCTCCCTCGGGCCACTGACCGGTGACGATCTGCGGACTTGGGCCAGCGCGCGCGCCGCGGCCGCCGGCCTCAGGCTCGACCCGGACGCCCTGACCCACCTGCTCCGAGCCGTGGGTGACGATCTCGGGCACGTGCAGACCGAAATCGAGAAGCTCGCCAGCGCCCTCGGCTCGGATCGGTTGGTAACGGAGGACGATGTTGCCCAGTTCGTTGGAGTTCGGCGCGGCGAAACGCTCGACGATTGGGTCGCGGCGGCGCTGCAACGAGACGTCGTTCGAGCCACGAAGCTCGTGGACGTCGTACTGCCGCAGGCGGGTATCACTGGCGTCCGAATGGTGATGGCGCTGGGGACCGAGCTGATCGGGGTGCGACTCGCGCGAGCCCTGGCCGATCAAGGCGTTCAGGGAAAGCGCCTGGAGCAAGCGCTGTTCGCCGAGCTGCGACAGTCGCGGCCGCCTGGCGTGCGCTCATGGTCGGACCTCGCCTCGCGCTGGGCCGTGACGGCGCCATTGTGGACCGGGCCCGAGCTGGATCGCGCCATCGAGGCCGCGCTCGAAACGGACGTGGCGCTCAAGTCCACCACGGTTACCGACGAGAGCGGGCTGCTGCGGGGTTTGGTCCTCGGGCTGCGCCGGAAGGACCAGGCCGCGTGAGGGTTGCCATCCTGACTTTCGCGCTCCTTGCCGCCGGGGGCAGCCCCACCCGGGCGCAGCAGCACGATCCACCGCTTCCGGACTCCACGCTGCAAACCGCGGTGCGTCTCGCCACCGAGGGGCGTGGGGACTCCGCGCGCACGCTTGTGCGAGCCCGCTTGAGAGTCACGCCCGCCGGTGACACCCTCCTCCCGGCGGTGTTGTTCGCGGCCGGCGTCGTGGCTGCGGAGCAAGACAGCGCGGCCGCATACTTTCGCCGCGTGAGCGTTGAGTTCTCCAACAGCGCCTGGGCGCCCGCGGCCCTGGTGCGGCTGGCGCAGTTTGCCTTTGCCGCCCGCGATTATGGCGCCGTGCTTCGAACCACCGATCGAGCCCGACTCGACTACCCCCCCAGCGTGCAACGAGCCGCAGCCGTGTTTTGGGGTGCGCGCGCACGTCTGGAGTTGGGGGAGACCGGCCCGGGATGCTCGCTGCTCCGCCAGGCGGAATCCGAGGCGGGCGACGATGTCGAGCTGGCCAATCGCGCGAGGTTTTATCTCCTGCGATGTGCGTCGCTCGCGGACACTACGACGCGGGCGGACACCACGGGTCACTCGGCAACCGTGGTCTTCACGGTGCAGGTGGCGGCGGTGCGCAGTCCGCTCGCGGCCGATGCGCTGATGCGAGACCTGCGCGCGGCCGGGTACGACCCGCGTGTGATGCGGGAGCCCGACGGCATGCTCAAGGTACGCGTAGGTCGGTTCGCCACGCGGGCGGAGGCCCAGCGCCTCATCGAGCCGCTGCGACGCCGATTCGGCGGCAGCCCGTTCGTGGTGGAGGAGCAGCGGTGAGACGCGCCGACACCCCGCTCATGCAGCAGTACCGCGAGATCAAGGCGCGACATCAGAACGCCATCCTGATGTTTCGCATGGGCGACTTCTACGAGATGTTCTTCGACGACGCCGAGATTGCGTCGCGGGAGCTGGGCCTCACGCTCACGACCCGCAACAACGGCGCGGCGGCGGAAGTGCCGCTCGCCGGCGTACCGGTCAAGGCCGTGAGCGGCTACTTGCGCCGGTTGGTCGAACGCGGCTTCCGCGTCGCCATCTGCGAGCAGGTCGAAGACCCCAGGCTGGCGAAGGGAATTGTTCGCCGCGAAGTGGTGGAAACGGTCACGCCGGGTGCGGCGCTCGAGGAGGATCTCCTCGAAACGACGCGCAACAACTTCCTCGTGGCCGCAGAACCCGGGCCCGGCACGGTGGGCATCGCCGCCCTGGACCTCTCGACAGGCGAGCTGGCGCTCGAGGTGGTGGCAACCGCGGATGTGGCGGCGGCGCTGGAGCGCTATGGGCCACGCGAGATCGTGCTTCCGTCGAACGCCACGCTGGCCGCCGACCTGACCGGCGTGCTCCACACGGAGCGCGAGCCCTGGGAGTTCGACGCCGGCTGGGCGGCGGAAGAGATCATGCGCCGATTCAATATCGCCACGCTGGACGGACTGGGGCTCGAGGCCGCGGATCGTCCGGCACTCGCCGCCGCTGCCGCACTGCTGCGCTACGCCGCCGAACTCAAACCGGGTGGGCTCCCGCAACTCGCCCGCCCGCGGGTGATCCGAAGCGGCGATCTCATGCCGCTCGACGAAATGACCCGCCGGAACCTCGAACTGGTGGAGTTGCTGCGCCCGGACGCCGCGGGTCTCACGCTGCTCGCCGTCCTAGACCGCACCGTGACGCCGATGGGTGCGCGCCTCCTGCGGCGCTGGCTCCTGGCCCCCCTGCGCGTGCCAGCGGCCATCCGCGACCGCCTCGACGCGGTGGACGTCTTGTTCCAGGACACCAGGGGCCGCGGGCGGTTGCGCGAGGCGGCAGACGGCGTCCGGGACGTGGAGCGGCTGGTCGGTCGCGCGGTCACCGGGCGCGCGACCCCGCGAGACCTCGGTGCCCTGCGCGATTCTTTGGGGCGCCTCCCCGACCTGCGCGGAGCGCTCGACGGCCTCGCGCGCCGCGAAACGTCCGCGGAGCTCGAGCGGCTGGCGCGCGAACTCGATTTGCTCACCGACCTGGCGGAGGTGTTGCGCCATTCCCTTGCAGAGCGCCCGCCGACGTCAGCCGGCGACGGAGAGGCCATTCGCCCCGGAGCGGACCCGGAACTGGACGAGTGGCGAGAGCTGCGCGACGGAGGCAAGCGGATCATCGCCAGCATCCAGGCCCGCGAGCGCGAGCGAACCGGCATCGCGTCGCTCAAGGTCGGCTATAACAAGGTGTTCGGTTACTACATCGAGGTCACGCGCGCTCACCGGGCCTCCATTCCCGCGGACTACGAGCGCCGCCAGACCCTCTCCGGCGCCGAACGGTACGTCACGCCGGAGCTGAAGGAACTGGAAGCCCGCGTCCTGGGGGCCGAGGACCGGATCGCCGAGCGCGAGCGGGAACTGCTGGCACGGATCTGCCGTGCCATCGGGGACCGACTAGAGCGATTGCAGCGCACGGCTCGCGCCGTCGCAGAGCTGGACGTCTACGCGTCCCTGGCAGAGGTCGCAGCCCGCGAGGGCTACGTGCGTCCGAGCGTGACCGACGAGTTCCGGATCGAGCTGCTTCGCTCCCGCCATCCCGTGGTCGAGCGCATGCTGCCCCGCGGGAACTTCATCCCCAACGACATCCTGCTCGACGAGCATCAACGCGTCATTCTGCTCACGGGGCCGAACATGGCCGGGAAGTCCACCGTCTTGCGCCAGGTGGGCCTGCTGGTCGTCATGGCCCAGATGGGATCCTTCGTCCCGGCGGAGCGCGCCACCGTTGGCGTGGTGGACCGCGTATTCACGCGGGTGGGCGCGAGCGACAACCTCGGTCGAGGGCAGTCCACGTTCATGGTGGAAATGGCTGAGACCAGCGCGATCCTCCACAGTTCCACGGCGCAGAGTCTCGTCCTGCTGGACGAAATCGGCAGGGGAACGTCCACCTATGACGGGGTGGCAATCGCGTGGGCCGTGACCGAGCACCTGCATGATCGGGTCGGGTGCAAGACCATCTTCGCAACACACTACCACGAACTCACACAGCTCACCGAAGAGCTGGCGCACGCCCGCAATTTCAACGTGGCCGTGCGCGAATCCGGGGATGAGGTCGTGTTCCTGCATCGGGTGGAGCCGGGGGGCGCCGACCGATCCTACGGCATTCACGTTGCGAGATTGGCCGGGCTCCCCGCGGGGGTCGTGTCCCGCGCCCGGCAGATTCTGGCGCTGCTCGAGTCGGGGCATCATGTGGCTGGCGCCGCACCGCCGCCAGCACCTGACGCGAGCCAGCTCGCGCTGTTCGACGCCGGACATCCGGTTCTCGAAGACCTGCGCGCCATCGATCCGGACAGTCTCACCCCGCTCGAGGCTCTCAATCGCCTTGCGGAGTTGCGACGGCGGGCCCGGGAGCTCGGGTGAGGAGCGCGCCGGTCGTCGCGCTCGGGTTGGCCGCCTGTGCGGGCGGGGCGGCGCCGGGCACTACCGCAGACTCACCGCCCCGGTTCGAAGTGCCGGTCATGGTCAATCCGGAGTCCCCGGTGAGCTACCCGGAGGACATGTTCGCCCAGCGCGTGGAGGGGACCGTGCTCCTTCGCCTGTTCGTGGACGCCCGCGGAGTCGTGGTCCCGGAGTCAACCCGTCTTGCCGAGAGCAGCGGGTTTCCCGCTCTCGACTCGGCCGCCGTGGCGGGCGTACCGCGCATGCGCTTCGCACCCGGACGGCGTGACGGCGAACCCGTCGCCACGGCCTTCGTTCAACCCGTGCAGTTCCGTCACCCAGAACGGTCCACGACAGGCGCGCCGTGACACACCACGCCAGGAGGCACCTGCGACCGTACGCGCACGTGCTCGAGACCATCGGCTGGACGCCGATGATCAAGCTCAACCGCGTCACGGCGGGGATTCGGACGCCGGTGTACGCCAAGGCCGAGTTCTTCAACCCCGGCGGTTCCGTGAAGGACCGAATCGGCCTCGCGATGATCGAAGCCGCCGAACGAGAAGGGCGCCTGAAGCCGGGCGGACTGATCGTTGAGGCCACGTCGGGAAACACCGGCGTGGGGCTCGCCCTGGCAGCCGCCGTGAAGGGCTACCGCTGCGTGTTCACAATGCCGGACAAGATGTCGCAGGAGAAATCGCGGTTACTTCGCGCGCTCGGCGCAGAGGTCATCATCACACCCACGGCCGTGCCACCCGATCATCCCGACAACTACATCATGAAAGGGCGGGCGATCGCCGCCGCGCATCCCAATGCGATCTTCGCCGATCAGCACTTCAACCCGGTCAATCCCGAAGCTCACTATCGGACGACGGGTCCCGAGATCTGGGAGCAGACCGAGGGAAAGGTGACGCACTTCGTGTGTTCGCCGGGGACCGGCGGGACGGTGACCGGAGCGGGCCGGTACCTGAAAGAACAAAACCCCGGGATCCGCGTAATCGCCGGTGATCCCGTCGGGTCCATCTACACCGAGTACGCCAAGACGCACAGGAAGTCCGAGGGCCAACCGTACAAGGTGGAGGGCATCGGCGGCGACAAGATCCCCACGTCGCTCGATTTCGAGGTGGTTGACGAATGGATCTTCGTGACGGACCGAGACGCCATGTTGATGGCGAGGCGCCTGGCGCGCGAGGAAGGCCTCCTGGCGGGCGGATCAACCGGAGTCAACCTGGTCGCAGCACTCGACGTCGCCCGGCGACTCGACAGCCCCGATGCCCTGGTCGTCACGATCCTGTGTGATACCGGGGAGCGCTATCTGTCCAAGGTGTACAGCGACGAGTGGATGCGAGAGAATCAGATGCTCGAGACCGAGCCGGTGACTGCGGCGCGGATCATCGGGGCAAAGCGGAGCGGCGCGCCCGAGTTGGTCACCGTGGCGCCCAGCGCGACCGCGCGACAGGCGCTGAACCTCATGAGCACGTACGACGTTTCGCAATTGCCGGTGGTCGAATCAGGCGATTGTGTCGGTGCCGTGACCGAGGCGACCCTGACGGCGACTGCGCTGGCGGACCCGCGTGTGCTCGAGCAGCCCGTTCGGGAGTTGATGGAGGCGCCGTTGCCGGTGGTGGACGCCGCGCTGCCACTCGAGCAGATCACGCCCTTGTTGCTGCACGATCGGCCGGCAGTGTTGGTCCGACGCGACGGACGCCTGGCCGGCATCATCACCCGACACGACGTGCTGCAACACGTGGCCGGAATCCAATGAGCCAACCCCATTTCCTCCTCTCCGCGGAGACGAGCTTCTCGGCGGCGCACACGCTGCCGGGCGTGGAGAAATGCGACCGAATGCACGGTCACGATTGGCGCGTCCGTTTGACCGTGCAGGTCGAGCGCCGTGCCGTAGGACCGTCGGACCTCGCCGTGGACTTCCGCGTGATCGAGCGCGTCGCCGCCGATGCCGTGGCCGATTTGGACCACCGCTATCTGAACGATCTTCCCGATTTCCGCGGGCGCGGTGCCACTGCCGAGCGCGTCGCCGAACTGGTGAGCGGGCGCGCGGCCGCGCAGCTGGCCGACCGCGCGCCTCACGCTAGGCTGGTCGAGGTCGCGGTGTGGGAGACACCCCAGTACCAAGTCGTGTACCGCCCCTGATGCGTGTTACGGTCCTTACCGGCGGATCCACGCCGGAGCGAGAGGTCGCCTTCGCCGGCGCGGCACAGGTGGTCGCCGCCCTCCGCGCGCGAGGGCATCGAGTCGCCGTTGTAGACACCGTGGATGGGCCGCTCGACGCCGCGGCAGAAGCGCGCCTCCTCGTTCCATCAGTCGGCCGCGAGCCTCCGGATGCCGCTGCCTTGCGTTCCATGGAAGAGCGAGAGCTGGGGGCGCGCGTTGCGGACCTGCGCGAAATCGAAGACGCGGACGTGGTGTTCCTGGTGTTGCACGGCAGATCCGGCGAAGGCGGCGGTCTCCAGGCCGTGTTGGACCTCGCCCACGTACCGTACACCGGCTCCGGCCCGCTCGGGAGCGCGCTGGCAATGGACAAGGACGTGGCGAAACGTCTCTTTCGGTGGGCGGGCGTCCCCACGCCGGACTGGCTCGTCTGGCCCGCGGCGAGTTCCCAGGTCGCAGGGCTCGGGCTTCCCCTCATCGTTAAGCCGTCCAAGGTTGGATCGACCGTGGGCCTCACGGTCGTCAGCGACTTAGCGGAGCTGGACTCGGCGGTGGAAACCGCCCAGCAGTACGACGACGAAGTCTTGCTCGAACGTTGGGTACCCGGACGCGAACTCACCGTCGGGGTTCTGGGAGACCGGGCGCTCGCCGTGGGAGAGATCGTGCCACGTCACGACATCTTCGACTACGAGTGCAAGTACACCCCCGGCATGTCGCGGGAGGTTTTTCCGGCAGATCTCCCTGCCGCGCTGACAGCCCGGATGCAGGACCTGGCACTGACCGTGCACAAGGTTCTCAAACTGCGTGACTTCTCACGGGTCGATTTCCGTCTAAGCGCGGACGGAACCCCGCAATGCCTGGAAGCAAACACGCTTCCCGGCCTCGCCCCGACGAGTCTGCTGCCGCAGTCGGCCGCAGCCGTCGGCGTGGACTTTGCAACCCTGTGCGAGACCATTTGTGAGATGGCCTTGCGCCGCGCGCGCCAGCGGAACAAAGTCGGAGCGTCGGGGAAGTACTGAGGGAACCGAGGACGACCGTGAACCCCTGGGACCGGGACCAGTCGCGACCAGCATTCTCACTCACGCCGGGCGTGAAGCGGCTCATTGCCGCCAACGCTCTCGTGTACCTGCTCGCCATCACCGTCTTCACGGGGCCGTGGTTCCTGCGGACGTTTGCGTTTTCGCCAGCCACCGCCTTGATGCGTCCCTGGACTTTCCTCACGTACATGTTCGTTCACGGGGGCGTTCTCCATCTCGCCTTCAACATGCTCATGCTGTTCTTCTTCGGACCCGCCGTCGAAGACCGGATGGGGACGCGAGCCTTCCTGGGTTACTACATCCTCTCGGGACTGGGCGGGGCGGCCCTGTCGTTTCTCATCGCCCTGTTTGGCCCAGTCGCACCGTTCGTTGGCGCATCAGGGGCGGTCTTCGGCGTCGCACTGGCGTTCGCCATGGCGTGGCCCAACGCGCCGATCCTCGTGTTCCCGCTCCCCGTGCCCATCAAGGCGAAGTGGCTCGTCGCCATCCTCGCGACGCTGGATCTGGCGCTCGCCGTGAGCGGCGCGAACGACGGCGTGGCGCACCTGGCGCACCTTGGGGGCTTCATTGCCGGGTTCCTGTACCTGCGCGCCGAGACGTGGCTGCGAGGGCGTCCGGAGCCCGTGCGTCCTGAGCACCGTCGCTCACTGACGCCGGCGCTCATGCATCCGCGAGACCGGGGCGAGCGGACGGCCCAGCGGCCCGGGCGCGCGCGGGCGGGAATATCGGCCGACGCACGCCGGTCCAGTGAAATGGACCGGTTGCTGGACAAGATCTCGGCCGGCGGAATCGAGAGCCTGACGCCGGAGGAACGGCGCCTCCTGGACGAGATGAGTCGCGATCTGAGACAACACTGAAGGGCAGACCGTGCGCGCGGCGCCGGAAAGCGGGAGTCTGGACGAGATCCTCTCCTACGAACTCACGGCCGAGCACGCCGCTCAACGCCGGGACATCTTGTCGGACGAATAGGGGGCGCCCAAATTGGGGGCGCCTCGATGCTTGTGAATCTCGTCCCGGAGTTCTTCGCGGCCCTCGACGCCCGCGACCCGGTGGACGCGTATCACCATTACCTGGCGGCGCACGCGCCAGTGCTCTCCGCATACTGGCACAACTACGTCATCGATCTCGACAGCCCACACGCCGCCGACGTGGTGCGGCGGACCGTTACCGCCGACCGACGCGATCTGCGCGCCCTGCTCGACAGTGTTGACGTTGTCGCGGCGGTGGAGGAAACCGCCTCGAGGTGCGCCGAGCTGTTCGATGCCGACCGTCCCTTCGATGTGTACGTGATGGTCGGCGTAGGCGCCGCCAACGCGGGCGAACTGGTGGTGGCCGGACGCGGCATCGCATTCGTTTGCCTGGAGCACTTCACGGGCAAACCAAACCCCGAGACGTACGGACTCGGCCTATCCCCAGCGCTGCTCCCGCTGTGGGTCGCGCATGAAGTGGCGCACACGGTCCGCTACACATCGCCGGTGAGCAAGAGCGATCTCGCCCGAGTCATCGCCGAGGCTGATGGCCGCTATGACTACTGGGAGAGCGGCAGCCGCACGACCTTGCGAGAACTCCTGATCAACGAAGGGCTTGCGGTGACGGCGTCGCAGGCCGCCGTCCCGGGCTTTAAGCCGTGGGACTACCTGGGCTATGGCCGACGACAGTACCGCCGGCTTCGAGAGCTGGATGCGTTCCTGCGTCGAGCGGTGGCTCCGGAGCTGGACCAAATGGGACTGGGGTTTCGCCTGCGTTACCTCGCGGGGGGCACCAGTCCCAATACCAGGTTGGTGAGTGGCAAGGTCATCCCGGAGCGCGCCGGGTATTACATCGGCACCCGGATGGCCGAGGCCATCGTGGCAGACGTCGGGATCGCGGCGGCGCTGCGCACCTCGGCGGAGGAAGCCGGCGCGGCGGACGAGCGGGCCACCGGGATGCAAACGGCCTGAACAGTTGTCCCTTCGCTACTTTCCCACACAGAACCTGGAGAACAACCGGTCCAGCACGTCGTCGCGCGTGACCACTCCGATCAGGTCTTCGAGCGACGACACCGCGCCCCGCAGGTGTGTGGCTGCCACCACAGCCTCCAGACCGGCCCGCCGCGCCGCGCCGAACGCCCGAACCTCCGCCAGCGCGCGCTCGAGCGCGATCCGTTGTCGTTCCCTCGTCACGATCGGTGCGATGTCCGCCCGACCTGCCAGCGTGGTAAACGCCGCACGCGCGAGGCGTTCTCGCAGCTCCACAAGGCCGGCCCCCGTGTGCGCCGACACTCGGAGATCGCCTCCCCCCTCCGTTGCCCGCCCGCGCTCATCGGGCGCCGCATCCGCCTTGGTACGGACGACCACGGCCCGCGGCTCGATCTCCCCAAGGAACCGCCGCTCGTCCTCTCCCATCGTGGTCCCGGCTTCGACGCAGTAGAGCACCAGGTCGGCTGCCGCCAGATACCGCCGGCTCACCTCGATGCCGAGCCGCTCGATGCGATCGGCGTCGTCGCGCAGTCCAGCCGTGTCCACCAAACGGAAAGGGAACCCGTCACACGTCGCTGGCGCCTCAATGGCGTCTCGCGTGGTTCCGGGCACCTCGGTAACGATCGCTCGCTCGACTCCGAGGAGCGCGTTGAACAGTGACGACTTCCCGGCATTGGGCCGGCCGGCGATGACGACCAACGCGCCTTCCCGCAGCCGCTCTCCCTCTCGCGCCGTGCCGAGGAGCCGTTCGAGGGCCGCATCGAGCACCGAGAGCGCGCGCTCCACCCGTTCGGGGGCCACCGGTCCGCTGTCCTCTTCGGGGAAATCGATGTCGTAGCTCACCAGCGCTTCGAGCTCGATCACCTGTTCGCGCAGTTGCGCGACTTGCCGTGACAGCCCCCGATCCCATGCGTGCAGGGCCGCCCGACGCTGCGCCGGGGCCGTGGCGTCCACGAGATCGGCCACCGCTTCGGCTTGAAGCAGGTCCATCTTGCCGTTGGCGACGGCGCGCCGGGTGAACTCCCCGGGGGCCGCCTGTCTCGCCCCGGCCGCGAGCAACGCGGCGAGCGTCTCCGCGGGGACCAAGAGCCCGCCGTGTGTTGCGATTTCCACCGCGTCCTCGCCGGTGTACGAGGCCGGCGCGCGGTAGGCGGTGTACAGGGCCTGATCAATGCGCTCTCCGGTGAGCGGATGGAGGACATACGCGAGCCGGGCCGCCCGCGGTGGATCCACCACGAACGGGTGGAGCACGGACGCCGCCACGTCGTGCGCGCCTCGTCCCGAAAGGCGCACCACGGCGATCGCCGAGCGCCCGGCGGGCGTGGCGAGCGCGGCAATGACATCCGAGAGCATGGCCACGCCCGCCGCTGCCTATCGAGAGGGTAGCCTGCCCGCGCGCTTCAGGCGCTCCCGCGCGATGAGCCACTGCTGCGGAATGCTCGCAATGTTGCTCACCGCGTAGTACAGGTTGAGGCCGGAGGAGAAGTTGAGGAACAACACCGTGAACATCACCGGCATGATGTACAGCATCATCTTGGCCTGGGGATTCGGCGGCACGCCGATCTGTCCCACCTTTGAGACCCCGTACATGGAGAGGCCCATGACGATCGGAATAATGTAGAGCGGATCCGCACGCGATAGATCCGGCAGCCACAGGAACGGCACGCCGCGGAACTCGATCGTGTTGGCGAACACAAAGAACAGGGCGAACAGCACCGGCATCGGGATCAGCATCGGGAGGCATCCGCCGAGCGGGTTCACTCCGTGCTGCTTGTACAGCTTCATCATTTCCTGCTGCATCTTCTGCGGATCGCTCTTGTAGCGGTCCTGGAGCGCTTTCACTTCCGGCTGAATCGCCTGTAGCGCCGTGCTCGAGCGCATGGCCACCTGATTGAGCGGCCACAGGACCGCGCGAACCGCCAGGCCGAACAACACGAGCACCCAGCCATACTCCAGCCGAAGGGTCTCGTGCATCCACAGGAGCACCTGGACGATCAGGATCGCGAACGGCCGGATGATCGGCCGGAAGATCCAGCCGTATGGATTCACGTCTTCGAACTCGTAGCCGATCCGTGAGAGGCGACGGTATTCCTGCGGCCCCACATACACGGCGTGCTCGAAGCTCCCGGCGGGTACGGCGAGCGAGACGGTGACGTGCACCTCGCTCGCCTGCTTCCCGGTGCGCGCTCCCCCAATCGCCACGGCGCCCCCGAAGCGAGGCGCGGCTTGGTCCGGCACAAGCACGGCGGCGACGAAGTATTTGGACTTCAGCGCCACCCACTCGAACGGGCCGGCCAGCTCACGCCGCTCACCGGGGTCGAGCGAGCCAAAGCCCAGGTTCTCCGTGGAGCGTGCCTTGGTTACGATGCCGTACGACCGGATGTCACCGACGCTGTCGGCCTCGACCAACCGGACTCTCGGGCCCATGCCGATCAACAGCAGTCCGCCAACGGGAAGTCCCGAGAGCGTTCCATGCACCGTGAACAGGTAGTCGGTGGGCGTGAACTGGTACGCCAGCCGCACCGATACCGGACCCTTCGCCGCCGTCCACTCGAGCGTGGCACCCGCGCTTCCCACCTCCAAACTGTCAGCGGACGGCTCGAACTCCCAATCGGACAGGGCCACCGTGTCTCGCCCAATCACGAGGCGATAGCTCTGGAACTCTGAGTTGACGGGAATCAGCTCCGCAGCACCAGAGTCTCCCGGGGCAAATGATCGATAGCCCTTCGGTCGCGCGCCGACCAGGCGACCGCCGCGAGATGAGAACGCGTAGCGGTAGAGTGGGCTGCTCACGACCACCGTTCGACTCCCCTTGCTGTCGGCACGCTGCGGGGGAAGTGCGGTGACGGTGTCAGGACGGAGGACCGCCGGAGCCGGGGGGCGCAGCGATGCTGACTCGGCGGCAGCGGGGCCGCGGGGGCCGGGGGGGCCGGGCTGCGGTGACGGCCGTTTCGGTGGAAACAGGATGCTGGGCAGCAGTGCCACGAGCATCGCGAGCGCGATGGCGAGCAGTGTGCGTCGTTCCACGATCGCGTCAGCTCACGGGACGGGATCGTATCCGCTGCCACCGAACGGGTGGCAGCGGAAGATCCGCCGCAATCCCAGCCAGCCGCCGCGCAACACCCCGTACCGTTCCACCGCTTCGAGTGCATACGAGGAACACGTGGGAGTGAAGCGGCAGGGCGAAGGAATCGCCGCCGCCGCCCACTGGTAGGTCCGGATCAGGACCTCCACGACGCGTCGCGGCAGCGTGTTCAGCGTGAGAGTCCGCTCAGGCACCGGCCAAGGTCCTCAAGTAGCTCGCGCCACGACGAACCATACGCGCTCGGTCGGGCTCGCACCACTACGTCAACGGCGTCAAGCCGCGCGAGCCACTGGCGACGCATCGCCTCGCGCAAGCGGCGGCGTAACCGATTACGGCTCACCGCCGTGTCCCCATGGAGCGGAACGACAACTCCCAGGCGTGGATGTCCCAGGTTATTGGCAAACCAGAACACGTCGAGTCGGAGAGTGCGGGAGCGGCGACCCTGATCCATCACCGTCCGGACACTGGACGCGCCCGTGAGACGCCGTGCCCGGGGCAGCCGTTCAGTCGTCAGGCCGCTCCGTGCTTCGAGGGCGGGCGCACAGACAGGCGCTTGCGTCCCTTCTTGCGGCGGCGACTCAAGACGGCGCGGCCCCAGCGCGTCCGCATGCGCGCGCGAAATCCGTGCTTTCTCACGCGCTTGCGGTTGCGCGGCCGGTACGTCGGTTTGCCCATGAGATTCGTCCGTTGCGGGCGCGAAAACTACCTGCGCCGAGGTTCAAGGGTCAAGGTTGACTTTTCCACAAACGACCTATAGGTTCGGGCGCCCTGTCGGACCCCCTACCTTTCAAGTCAGCTGCGGATGGAGTTGTCAGCGAAAGAGGCATGGTCACGCGTGCTCGAGCGGGCGCGGCGTGAATTGCCGGATGCCACCGTGCGAACGTGGCTGGAGCCGGCGGAGGCGTTGAGGTTGAACGAAGGGCGGCTGGTCCTGGCCGCCCCGGATCAGTTCGCCGCGGAGTGGAACGCCACCAAGCACGCGCCGCTGCTCTCCCGCCTCGCCGGCGAGGCGCTCGGGAGTCCGGTGGACGTGGTGTTTCAGGTACAGGAGGAACGTACGCGGCGAGCGCAAATGGACTTCTTCGTTGCCCCGCCCAGTACCGCCGAGGCCGCCGCCGAGCCGGCCCGTCATTCCACGCCGCTGAACGAGCGGTACACGTTCCGGACGTTCGTCATCGGGAAGTCCAACGAGCTGGCGGCGGCGGCAGCCCACGCCGTGGCCGAGGCGCCTGGCCGCACGTACAACCCGTTGTTCATCTACGGTGCCACTGGGCTTGGCAAGACGCACCTCATGCAGGCCATCGCCCACGCGGTCCTCGCTCACAAGAACGGATACCGCGCGGTGTACATGGGGGCGGAGCAATTCATCAACGACGTGATTGAGAGCATCCACTCTCGAACCATGTCGGAGTTCCGCCGGCGCTACCGCGCTGACGTGGACATGTTCCTCGTGGACGACGTGCATTTCCTGGAAGGCAAGGAAATGACGCAGGAGGAGTTCTTCCACACGTTCAACGCGCTCCACGAGGCCGGTAAACAGATCGTGCTCACGTCCGACCGGCCGCCAAAAGAGATCCCTGGCCTGGAATCCCGACTGGTGAGCCGCTTCGAATGGGGGATGGTGGCCGACATCGGCCAGCCTGACCTGGAGCACCGCATCGCGATCCTGCGCAAGAAGGCGGAGCAGGATCACCTGGAGCTCACCATTCCGGATGACGTGCTTCGGTTCATCGCCGAGCACGTCCGCAGCTCGGTGCGCGAGCTCGAAGGCTGCATCATCAAGCTTCTGTTGTTCGCGTCGCTCAAACACCGCGAGATATCGATCGACCTCGCCCGTGACGCGCTGTCTGACAAGATCCGCCAGAGCGAGGCCGCGGCTGCGACCGGGTCGAGGACCTTGCCCAGCGTCGATCGCGTCCAGGAGGTGGTCGCTCGGCGGTGGGGTGTGACACCGGAGGGCCTGCGGTCAAAAGCTCGCACCAAGACGCTCACCGTTCCGCGCCAGGTTGCGATGTTCCTCGCGCGCGACTTACTGGGCATGCAGCTGGTCGAGATTGGGCAGGCGTTCGGCGGGCGCGACCACTCGACAGTGATTCACAGTGTCGCGAAGGTGCAGTCGCAGCTGTCCGAGGATCGGCAGTTCCGGGATCGCGTGGATTCAGCGCGGCGGGAATTGTCCGCACCGTAGCAACATCCGGCGCTTGCGACGCGGATACTGTTGGCAGTCGGGGGAAAAATCAGAGGTGGTCCTCCCTCTCACTGCCGGTAGCCGACAACATACGAACAGTCGTAAGTGACCGAAGTGCTGTCTCCCGATCAGCTTCGAGGGTTTGTCCAGATTTCCAGAGAGCCTACTAGGTCTACTACAGATATACTATTAGAATTGCAGTAGTAGTTTCTCTCCACAGCCCGTTGAATCTGTGCGGGGAGCCTGATGAAACTGACGGTAGCACGGGAACGACTGCAGGAAGGTCTTGTCGCGGTTGCCGCAAGCGTGCCGGCAAAGACTACGCTGCCTGTCCTCGCCAACCTGCTCGTTGAGGCCACCAAGGACGGCGTACGCCTGTCCGGGACGGACCTGGACGTGGCCGTGAGCATGGTCATCCCAGCCGATGTCGACGCCGATGGCGCCGTGACCCTCCCCGCAAAGAAGCTCGTGGAGATCGTTCGCGAGCTGCCGAGTGCCGGGATTCGGATCACGGCGGCAGGTGAGCAGCGGGTGAACCTGGAGTGTGGCCGCTCCAAGTTCAAACTACTTGGAATCCCCAAGGATGAGTTCCCTCGGTTTCCACCCGTCAAGTTCGACAAGGGGTGGAAGGTTACCTCCACTGACCTCCAGAAGCTGATTCAACACGTGTCGTTTGCGGCCTCTACGGAGGAAAGCCGGCCCATTCTCAACGGTGTGCTCTGGGAGCTGCGAGCCGACCGGATGCGAATGGTGGCGACGAACGGGCACCGGCTGGCCCGTCTCGAGGTACCTGTGTCCGGCGGCAAGGAAAGCGCCGAGCTCATCGTGCCGCCCAAGGCCCTGGAGCAGGTGCGCCGGCTGTTCGGACCGAAAGATGAGATCGAGGTGTCGCGGTCGGAGAACCACCTGGGTTTCCGGAGCGGACAAACGCTCGTGTTCAGCCGCCTGATTGAGGGCCCTTATCCCAACTATGAGCAGGTCATTCCGCGTGAGAACGATCGCGTGGCCACGGTGGACCGCCAGACGCTCTCTGCGGCACTGCGCCGCGTTGGCGTTGTTGCGAGCGACCAGACACACCGCGTGCGGCTGGCGTTCAGCGCGGGCACATTGCGGTTTTCCGTGAACACGCCGGATCTCGGTGAAGCGCACGACGAAATCGCCGTGATGTACGAAGGGGACCCGCTGGAGATCGGCTTCAATGCGAGCTACCTGCTCGAGATTCTGAAGTACATGCCTACGGACGAGGTGAGGATCACGTTCAAGGCGCCTGAGCGGGCGGCCACGGTGGAGCCCGTCGGGTGGGACGACAGCGCCTCGTACCTCTGCCTGGTAATGCCGCTGCGTCTGGTAGACTGAGGGGTCGCAGCCTCAGCGGACGGCGCCCGGCGCCCGCCGGCTTGCGACTGCTGTGAGGCTGAACCGGTCTGGGCGGTCCAGGTCCGCCGCGCGCGAGCCGCCGCCAAGAACGCCAAGCCAGTCCGCGCCGCCGAGCGCCAGCCCAACGATCCAGCGCTCGACCTTCTGGTCCATGAAATCGGCGCCGGACAGGAAGTGAAAGCGCCGGCGTCCCCCGCCAACGCTCACGCGAACCATCGCTCGATAACGCAGGTCCGTGAAGCCGCCGGGCCCGGAGTCCGACGCTCCGGCCTCCCCTTCCAGTGACAGGTAGCCGGGCACGGGGAACCAGCGGGCACCGACCAGAGCCGTGACCGGCAGTTGGACTTGTCGGACTATTGGGCGATTGATGTGGCGCACGCTTGCGCCAAGGTCGAGGGACCTCGATGGGCGGTAGGCAAGCCCGACATCCCATGCCTCGGCTGGGGGGCTTCCGCCGCCGCGGAACATCGTGAACGCGGCGCCGACGGAGCCGCCCGCAAACGGCAAGGCCAGCGCGAACCGCGTGAGGCCCACAGCGGCCGTGCCGACCGTCCGATCG
The DNA here is from genome assembly GCA_035559715.1 of Gemmatimonadales bacterium. Lineage (GTDB taxonomy): Bacteria > Gemmatimonadota > Gemmatimonadetes > Gemmatimonadales > GWC2-71-9 > JACQHC01. The sequence continues at coordinate 18,508 of DATMAW010000044.1, forward strand.
CGCGCGTATGTAATCGCGAAGCCCCTGGAGTTGAGACCCAGCGTGTACTGGGATAGGGCCAACCCCTCGCCCGGTGGCCGATCCACGACCCCCTCCGCCATCACGGACGCTTCGAGCACGCGCGCAAGCCCCGCCGGATTGACCCATGCCGCACGCACGTCGTCTGGACCGGCCACGGTTAGATAGTCGGCCGTGCGGGGCCGCGGCACTTGCGCGGCCGCCTCCCGAGGCGGGACGCCGCAGAGCGCAACAGCGACAGCAAAGGGGAAAGCCGAGAGCCGCATCTTGCCCTTACGGCACAACCGACACCGTGTCGGCCCGAGTCTGCCGGCCCGGGATCTCCAGGCTGGCGACACCAAGGGTGATCGTAAACGTGGACGTGTCGGCGGTGACCAGTCCCAGGTAACGACCCTCGACCGACAGGAACTCGACGGTGCTCCGGCGCCCCGATCCTGCAACCTGGAACTCCTGCCCGCCCTGGGTTCCCGTGCCGCCAAACGTGTATGTCGTGCGGCGTCGGATCGGGAACGTGAGTGCACCTTCACGGGCCTCGGGATCACCCACGCGGTGTTCCGTGATCTGTCGAATGCTCAGTGGAATCCCGCTCGACGTGGATCGCTGTTCCGTCGTATCCACCCACGTCGTGCCGGGTGACGCGCCACCCGGAGGGAGGCGCGGGAAGAATAGCCGGAGTTCGTCGGTGAGTTCCCGAAGAAAGCGGACCGTGGAGTCTCCGCCGGACAACTCCGCGAGATCGCCAGTGGGACTGAGACGGCCAGAGAATCTCGAGCCGTGGGCTCTGCGGAAGTCAGTGGCGGTGGCGGCGTTGCCTTCGAATCGGGTGACGGAGTCGAGCACCAGCGATGCGATCATTGCGCCAGCGGTGTCCGACGCCAGGTCTGCGCTCACGAAGTATGCGAGATCCAGCCGGCTCTCCTGGATCCGCCCGCCGACGTCCTGCTCCACGTAGAGGTGGGACCGGACCTGGTAGCGCGCTGCACCGGGAGCCAGCACGGCGCGTACCTCCCTCGTCGGCGGCTGGACCGGGGCCGGCGGGCTCGGCGCTCCGCATGCGAGAACAACGCTGGCCGCCAACGTGTGAACCCTCATGGTTCCCGACTCCTCTTCACAAGCAGTTCGTCCTTCGTTCGCCCGAACACGGCCACCACCTCGCCTCGGTCCGTGCCCACGCGGAGCAGGGTCCAGCCCTTCTTCCTCATGTCTCGACGCCAGTCAATCAGGCTCGCCCAGCGAGCGGCCGTGGCTCGGAACACGCGCAGCTCTGCCACGCTCTCCCAGGAAACCGGGTACGGGCGGGATTCTTGGTCCGGCGGCGGCGTGCCTGCCATGCAGTCGAGGGGTTCGAGGTGGTGACTTCTGCCGATCAGTCGGCCAGTCGCCCCGATGTCCATCCGCCGCGTCGATGCGGTCCGAAGCGGTGCGAGCGGAGCCCCGAGCGGTGGAGCGGGAAAGCAGGCGGGGCCGTAAGCCGAGTTCTGTTCGACCCACAAGGGATCGGACGGTCATCTCTCTTGGGTGGCGGTCACCCGCCACCTCACGCGGCCTACCCGCGGCTCATAACGGTCCGGGCCAGACCTTGCCGCCTATTTGGCCTTGCTCCGGCTGGGGGTTGCCGTGCCACGACCGTTACCGATCGCGCGGTGGGCTCTTACCCCACCTTTTCACCCTTACCCACCATGGGGTGGGCGGTCCGTTCTCTGTGGCCCTCTCCGTCGCCTTGCGGCGCCCAGGAATTACCTGGCAGCCTGCCCTGTGGAGCTCGGACTTTCCTCAGCCCGCCACGGATGGCGGACCGCGACCGTCACGCCCCACCGACTTCCCCATCCAAAAGATAGCTGTCTCGTCGCGCTGGGGCAGTCTGTTGTAACCGGGGGAATCCGCTGTCGCCGGCACCGCCCCGTCGGTTGCGAGCGTGCCGCCAGGGGTTGAACCGGGGTTGAGCGGGACTCACTAGGTTCTCGCGCGGTGACTGACTGGTGGCAGCCGTCTCGATGCCGCAGCCAAGCGCAACCGTTGCCACACTTCTCGAACCGTCCGTGCGGCTCCGGGTGGACGCAGCGTCCGGAGGGTATTTCGCCACGGTTCACACGCAGACCCTGCCTGAAGCTCTGCAGGCGGTTCGTGAGCGACCCGTGCAAGCAGTGCTGGTCTCTCCCGGGCTCGTGGCGCAAGACGAGCTCGCCACGGTGAGCTCACTCGTGAAGGGGTTCCCTGGGGTGGCCACGATTGCCGTTGTGGCCGGTCAGGATCAGCGAGCGTCGGCTCGTCTTCTCGAACTCGGTGCCTGCGGGGTGCGGCGACTGGTCGACCTCAGCGCGCGCGAGGGCTGGCGGCAGCTGCGCGACTTGGTGTCGCAGCCCTGCTCGCCAGTTGCCGCCATGATTCTGGGAACGGTGGTGCCGGCGCTCGGCGACATCCCGCCCGACTGTCGCCAGTTCTTCGAGGTACTGTCACGGTACGCGCCCCAGATGCCAACGGTTCGCTCGCTTGCACAGGAACTCAACGTTCGCCCGAGCACGTTCATGTCGCGTTTCTTTCGTACCGGGCTTCCCTCGCCCAAACGATATCTGGCGGCCATGCGGCTCGTTCATGCGGCTGGCCTGCTCGAACTTGGCGGCCTCTCCGTGGCCGACGTGGCATACAGGTTGGATTACTCTTCGCCGCAGAGCTTTGGTCGTCACATGCGGACCGCGCTTGGCCTCACGGCGGGGGAGTTTCGGCGCCGCTACTCGCTGCGCGTTGCAACAGATGACTTCGTCACGCGGCTGATCGTCCCCTTCCGGGACGTGCTCAGCACGTTCCATCCAATTGACTACTGGGTGTGAGAGACCGGACGCTCATGCGTGCGAGCCGGCCCCGGGAGGGGACTTCTTCCTCAGGTGGGAGCGAGGAGCCGGGACACCGTCGTAAGTGCGATGACCGGAACTCCACTCCGTTCGATCGCTGCGCGGCCACCTTCCTCCCGATCCACAACCGCCAGCACGCCACAGATCCGCCCTCCGGCTTGCCTCACGGCCTCGATGGCCATGAGGGCCGAGCCGCCCGTCGTTATCACGTCCTCTACCACCACGGCTGCCACCCCCGAGCGGAAACATCCTTCGATCCGCTGACCCATTCCGTGCGGCTTCGCCTCCCGGCGCACCGAAAACGCATCCACAGTTGGTGGCGAGGAACGGCTTGCCAGGGCTATCGCGTACGCAATGGGATCGGCGCCCATCGTCAGGCCGCCAACGACTTCCGCAGGCCACTCCATGCGTCGGATCTCGTCGAGCCCTAACTGCCCAATCACCTCGAGACCCTCGGCACTCATGCTGGTTTTCCGGGCATCGATGTAATAGGAGGAAGCTCGCCCCGAAGCCAACGTGAACTGGCCCATGCGGAGCGATCGCTCGCGGAGCAGGGCGAGCAGCCGGAGATTGAGATCTTGTGAGTGCACTGTAGTAGTTGTACTCGCTACTACTATCAGTTCTCTGGCTTTGGCTTCTGCCCCAGGAGCGAGCGGATTGCCCCAAAGAAACCGCCAGACTGGCTCTGATCAGCGACCGGGGTTTCGTCCCGCTTCACCGCGGGTTCTCCTATGGCGCTGCAGAACTCATCAGCGAAGGCGGTCACAGAGGACTGGCGCTGGCCGGGGTCACGAGCCAGGCCTCGCATCACCGCGGCTTCCAGGGCTGGCGGGAACCTCCCATGCTTACCCTCAGCCTGATTCAGTGGAGTGGGGCTCCCGGTCAGGAGCTGCTGAAACAGCTCCCGTGGTGTACGACCGGGATAGGGGTGCGTACCAGTCAGCAGATAGTAGGCGATCGTGGCCAGACTGTAGATGTCGGCGGCTTCGCCAACCAGCTCACCGGAGAGCGCCTCCGGCGAGACGTACTGCAACGAGCCGACGAAAAACCCGGCACGAGTCAGGCGTTCTGCGGGTGCTTCCTGTGCGTCACGAGCAATGCCGAAATCCAGCAGTTTCACGCGTCCCGTGCGCGGAGCATAAACAATGTTCTCGGGCTTGAGGTCCCGATGAATGATGCCCACGGCGTGCGTGGCCGCGAGTGCGTCCGCGAGCTGGCGCACGATCGAAGCGACCTCGGCGGGCGGGAGCGAGCCGCGCTCACGGACCGCATCGGCCAGAGGCACCCCGTCTACCCACTCCATGGCCAGGTAGTGGATACCCTCTTCTTCTCCATGATCGTGCGTGCGAACGACGCCGTCATGCCGGACGCGGGTGCCGTACTCAGCCTCGCGCAGGAAGCGCTTCACAGCCGTGGGATCCGATCGCAGACGTCTGCGCAACGTCTTGAAGGCGCACTGGCCGTGGGAGGGATGCTCGGCCCGATACACGGTCGCCGTCCCGCCTTCACCCACCCGTTCCAGCAATCGGTAACCGGCGATCGTGCGTCCAGCGAGGTTCTCGTCTTGCATTCCGGTTGGCCAAGCTACGTACGGTCTTGTACGCGAGCAAGCGGATCTCTATGGTAGGGAGTATGCGAGTTCGTGACGTTACGTTCACCTTGCTGCTGTGTGGGAGTGTCCCGGCGTGGGGCGCCGGGAGCGGCCCGGGAAGGGACCCTGGCACCGTGCGGGGAGCGTGGCATACGGCGATCGAGTCGCGGGGCCCCGCGCCGTCGGAAGACGTAGCTCGGGCGCTGGACATCGCGCGCGCCAAGATCGCTATTGGGGCATTTGAACAGGCCGGCGCGCTGCTGGCCGGTCTACCGCGGCGTGGCGATCGGTCTGACGCGATCGTTCTCCGCCTTCGCGCTGTGACGGAGTTCGCCCAGGGACGCTACGCCCCCGCGGCTGTGTTGTTCGCGGCCGCTGCAGACCGGGCCGTGGGGAAGGCGGCTGGCGTGCTCGATGCCCGGGCTGGACATGCGTTCGAGCTGGCGGGCGCAACCCGCTTGGCTCGGGTCCATTACCGCCGGGCGGCTCGCCGACTCCCGGAAATCCGCGGGTGGCTCGCCGTTCGGGAAGCACGGCTGCTCACGGATACCGCGGCGATCGGTCGCCTGCTGGGGCGGACGGGACCGGCCGGGCGTGCCCTCGCTGCGAGCGTCTGGGCGGACGCACTGCTACGGGCCGGTGACACCGCTGGCGCGGTGGCGTACCGCGCTCGGGCCGGCCGGCCAGCCGCCGCGGCATCTCTAGCGTTGGCCATGGGTGATCGTAGCACGGGCCGGCGCCTGTTGTATCAGGCGCTGCGCGCGGGCGCAACAGAGAATCTCGTGCCGGCCCTTGAGGCTGCGATGGCGCGCGTTCCTCCCGTGAACCCCGATGAGGTCATCGCGCTCGCGGGGGCGCTGCGACGAGTCGGTCGGCTGCCGGACGCCGCCCGGATGCTGCGCGACGCAGTCTCGCGAACCGGGAACGCCTGGTTGCTCATCGCGGCAGCGGAGGCACAGGCGGACGCCGGGGATCGAGCGGCCGCGCTTGCCACGCTCGAGCTGGCAGTCAGCCAGTCGGGTCGCGCCGCGGGTGATGCCGCGTACGCCAGAGCGCGGATGTTGCTGCGCGTGCGTGGTGAGCAGGCCGGCGTTCCGGCGCTGTTGTCGTTCGCGCGCCGCTTCCCGGAGCATCCCGCCGTCCCGACGGCCCTGTTCCTCTTGGCCGACGCGCGTGAGCGGGCTGGCGACCGCCGTTCCGCGGATAGCCTGTATCACCTCGTTGGCTCGCGCTTCCCCCATCACAGCACTGCGAGCCAATCGTTCTTGAGACTGGCGGCCAATGCCGAGCGGGCGCGTCAATTCGATCGCGCGCGCCGGCTGCTTGCCTCAGTCCGCGACGGACGCGGCCCCGATGCCGATGCCGCCCGGTATCTTCTCGGGCGTGTGGCCCTGCAGGCCGGTGATACCGCCGCGGCAGTGGCCGAGTGGACGGCGTTAGCCAGCGGAGATTCGCTGGGGTACTACGCCCTGCTGGCGCGCGACGCGCTGGCGCTGCCATCGCTAAGAATTGAGCGGCCAACCTGGCCAGATGCGGGTCCGCTACTGAGAAGGGCGGCTGACCAGCTCGCGCTGCTGAAGGCAGCCGGGTTTTCGGACGAAGCGGATGCGCTTGTGGATTGGGCCAGCCATCAACTCGCCGATGACGCCGAACAGCTGGTCGCCTTCGGACGCTGGCTGCTCGATGCGGGATACACCGAACCGGCCGTCAACCTCGGCTGGCGCGCCTCGCGACGGCTAGGCTTGCACGATGCCCGTGTTCTGCGGTTGGTCTTTCCCTGGCCGCTGCGTGACCTGGTCGAGTCGGAAGCCCAGAAGTTCAACTTGGACCCGTACTTGCTGGCCGGCTTGATCCGCCAGGAATCGTTGTTCCGTTCCGGCGTGGTCTCGCGGGCCGGCGCCGTTGGTCTCATGCAGCTTATGCCCGGCACCGCGCTGCAGGTAGCTCGGCGGCTGGGCCTCGAGTGGCAAGAGGACCTCCTTGCCGTGGCGGACGCCAACCTCCATGTGGGAGCGGCGCACCTCTCGTCCCTGCTGCGGCGGTACCGGGGCAATGAGATCTTTGCGCTGGCCGCGTACAACGCCGGAGGTCGTCCCGTGGACCAGTGGCGACAGCGATGGACTCCGGCGCACGACTGGGTGCAATTCGTCGAGCGCATCCCGTATCCGGAAACCCGGGCGTATGTGCGCACCGTCGTGAGAAACCGCACATTGTACAGGGCGCTCTACCCGGCTACGGATCCCCCCTGAACGGATCGCAGTCCGGCAGCCTTGCCCCTCGCTCCCAGAACGAGGTAAGGTTCGGCGACGCATGATCTCCGCTCGCCGCCCCCGGGGCATTCTTCTGATCCTTGCGGCCGGCGTCGCGGCCGGTTGCTCGGGCGCACGTGGTCCAGGTCGGCAACCGACGCCCGATCCCAACGTCCTTGTGCCACGCTTGTCCGATCCAACCGCGGTGTACCGTCAGCTCGGCTTTCTGGCCAAGGGCGAGCCGCTGCCGTTCGTTGCCTCTGTGAACTTCCTGGCTGGGCCGCGGCCGGACTCGACACTCGGGTTATTCGGCTTGTCCATGACCGGCGCCGCTCTGTCGTTTCGCCGGGTTGGGGCGGCGTTTGAGGCGCGCTACCGCGTGGAAGCTGTGTTCCGGAGGGGCACGGAGATCGTCACCCAGTTCGGCTCCGATCAAGTCGTCCGGGTTGCGGACATCGCCGAGACGCGCCGCACCGACGAGAGCGTCATCTTCCAGCACTTCGTCTATTTGCCACCCGGCGAGCTGAGCGTCACCGTGGTGGTGCGCGACCGGAACGGTCTTACCTCCACGCGGGACGACGGCCTGCTCCGAGTGCCGCGGTTCGACGCTGCCGGACCGGCCCTCTCGTCACTTATTCCAATCCACCAAGGTGTGCCGCGGACCAGCCGGACCGTGCTGCCCACGGTGTTGGTGAACCCGCGTGCCACCTCACCCCAGGGCGCGGACACCCTGCACTTCTACGTCGAAGCATACCGGGCCGGATCCGGCGCGCGGCTGTACGTGCGAGCAGTGCGCCGGGACAGTGGCGTGGCATGGGTGGACACGGTGACGGTGGCGCCCCCCGAGGTTGCCGTGGCGGTGGGGGCGGACACGGTGGCGCCCGATATCGCGGCGACCATCGTGCAAATCGCCCCACCGCAGCTGCAGCTCGGGGAACTCCGGTTCGAGGCGACGCTGGGCGGCCCCGACACGGTCCGGACCCTGGCACTGGTGACGTTCTCGGAGCAGTGGGCGGTTACCAACCTCGACGACGTGCTCTCGCTCCTCCGCTACTTCGGCCACGACGAAAAGGTCCGGGAAATCCAGGCCGCGTCCGGTCAGGAGCGCACGGCGCTGTGGCAGGCGTTTTGGCGGGCGACGGACCCCGACCCCATGACGCCTGAAAACGAAGCGATGACCGCGTATTTCCGTCGTCTCCTGGTGGCGAACATCCGATTCCGCGAGGAGCCCGAGGCGGGCTGGTTGACCGACCGTGGTGAAGTCTACGTCACCGTGGGCGAGCCGGATCGCGAGGAGCGCTACGATGACCTCCGCACGGGGCGAACCGTGATCCGCTGGACGTACTTCGTTGGCGGAGACACGGTGATTCTCTACTTCCTCAACGAGATGTCACCCACGTCCTTTCGACTGACGTTTTCGTCTCGCGTGGAGTATCAGCGGCTGCTGAACCGCGTCCGGCAACTCGGCCAGCCTCTGCGGAACTGACGATCCGGCCGCGCGGCGCGGATGCCCGTGATGCAACCAACCGAACGGCGCTTATTCCTCATTGACGGCTACGGGCTCATTTACCGCGCGTTCTACGCGATGATGAACCGCCCGCTGCGGACGAGCCGTGGAGAGAACACGTCGGCGGTATTCGGTGTCACCCAGTTCCTTCTCCGGCTGCTCGAGCGCCAGCACCCGGCGTACGTCGGCTGGGTGCATGACGCAGGTACGTCAGGTCGGGTCGAGACGTTCCCCGACTATAAGGCCACCCGCGAGCGACTGGCACCAGAACTCCAGGCGGATTTCGATCGCTCCGTGGAGCGCGTGAAGCAGCTTCTGGCGGCGCTCCGCGTACCCCTCATCGCGGTTGACGGATACGAGGCCGACGACGTGATGGGCACCCTGGCGACCAAGGCTGCGGCGATGGGCGTGCCGACTGTGTTGGTCTCGGGCGACAAGGATCTCTATCAGCTGGTGTCGGATGGGATTTCGCTGCTCAACCCTGGCCGGCGTGGGCCCGCGGCGGTGGAAGAACAGTGGGTGGACACGCGCAACGCGGCTGAACGCCTCGGGGTCAGGCCCGAACGCGTGGTGGACTTCCTCGCGCTTGTGGGAGACAGCTCGGACAACGTGCCCGGAGTCCGTGGCGTTGGTGAGAAAACCGCGCGGGCCTTGATCGAGCGTTGGGGTGATCTCGAGACCATTTTGTCTCATGCGAGCGAAGCGCCCGGCCGCCGGGTGCAGGAAGCGCTTCGCACGTATGCGGAAGACGCACGGTTAAGCCGGCGGCTGGTGACGATTCGTCGCGACGTTCCGGTCGAGCTCGACCTGCCGGCGCTGGCGGCGCGCGAGCCCGACCGAGAAGCCCTGCGGCAGCTGCTCGCGGAACTGGAGTTTCACGAACTGCTCCAGCGACTCGAGCCCCAGCGGCCCCCTGAAGCGCCGGCCGGCATGCGGGCGCGTAGCGTCACGGATCCCGACGAGATCCCCGCGATTGCCGGAGCGCTGAGCGGGGCCACGGTCGTACTGCGAGCGCTTGCCTCCGACGATCACCCGCGGCCCGCCGCTCTGGTGGGCCTGGCGCTCGCGCGCGCGGACGGCGGCGATGGTTGGTACCTCCCGTTCGGCCATCGGCCGATGCAAACGGACTTGATGGGCGATGACGCGCGGGCCAACCTCCCGCCGCTCCACGATCCGAGGCTTCGTCCCATCGCCGACCTCCTGGAGAACGCGTCCGTGCCCAAGATGGGCCACGACGTGAAGCGCGATCTCCTTGCCTTGCGGCGGGCGGGGGTGCGTTTCGCTGGAGTGGTTTGGGACGGGAGCGTTGCGAGCTTCGTACTCGACCCCGGTCGGCGCTCCCACGCCCTGCGCGTTCTGTCCCTCGAGCTCGAGCAACTTCCGCTGGACGACGCTGCCGCACCGGCGGGCGGATCCCGCCAGCCGACCGAACAGTCGCCTGAGCGCACGGCGGCTCGCCTCGCGCTGGAACTCGAGGCGATCGTTCGGCTCCAGCGCCGGTTCGCTTCGGAAATTCAGGCGCATCGCCTGGAGTCCCTGCTGACCGAGATCGAGCTGCCGCTCATCACCGTGCTGGCAGATATGGAGTGGCGCGGGATTGCCGTCGACCTGGAGCGGCTCCGGGCGCTGGGCAGCGAGTTCGGGTCAGAACTCGAGCGCCTCGAGCGCGCCATTTACCGCGAGGCGGGCACCGAATTCAACATTCACAGTACCCCGCAGCTTCGCCACGTGTTGTTTGAGAAACTGCAGTTGCCCGTTCTGAAACGGACCAAGACGGGCCCGTCCACGGATGCCGATGTGCTGGAGCAACTTGCGGCCATGCAGTTCACCGTCCCGGCCCTGCTCCTCGAATTCCGCGAGCTGTCGAAGCTCAAGTCCACGTACGTGGACGTCCTGCCGGCCTGGGTGCATCCCGACACGGGTCGCATTCATACCCGATTTCACCAGACCGGTGCGGCGACCGGCCGGCTCTCCTCATCCGACCCCAACCTCCAGAACATCCCGGTTCGCACGGAGCGGGGTGAGCGAATCCGTCAATGCTTCATTCCAGGGCCGGGATGTCAGCTCGTCGTGGCCGATTACTCGCAGATCGAGCTGCGAGTGCTCGCGCACCTGTCGCAGGACCCGGCGTTCGTGCAGGCGTTCGAGCGCGGCGGGGACGTGCATCGCGAGACCGCGGCCGTGATCTTCGGCGTGGCACCCGAGGCCGTCACGCCGGACATGCGGGCTCGCGCCAAGACGATCAATTTCGCCACGATCTACGGGCAGGGTCCGTTTGCGCTGAGTCGCCAGCTCGGCATTTCGCAGGACGACGCAAAGGCGTTCATTCGGCTCTACTTCGAGCGGTTCGCCGGCGTGCGGCGCTGGCTCGACGAGACCGTCGCGCAGGCGCGGGAGCGGGGCTACACGGAGACGCTGTTCGGACGGCGACGGTACATTCCCGAATTGCACGACCGAAACCACTCGATCCGGTCCTTTGGAGAACGAACGGCGATGAACTCGCCGCTCCAGGGATCGGCAGCCGACCTGATCAAGGTGGCGATGATCCGGCTCCATCGCGAACTTGCGCGCCACGCCCCCGGGAGCGGCATTCTGCTACAGGTTCACGACGAGCTGGTGCTCGAAGCCCCCCAAGCGGAGGTGCCGGTGGTCGTGGAGATCGTCCGGCGCGAGATGGAAGGCGCCGCCCAGCTTCGAGTTCCTTTGGTGGTGGCCGTGGGTGTCGGCGCCAATTGGCTGGAGGCCAAGGGATGATGGTCGGCGCGAAGCGGCGAAGACCCGGTGCGGCAGGGTTGGCGGCAGTGGAGTTAGCGATCGTGATCGTGGCGCTGGGGCTGCTCTTGGTCGTGGCGGTTCCGGCAGTGGCTGCAATCCGCGAGCGCCCGCTCATTGGAGCACTCCGCGCCAACCTGCTCAATCTCGCTGCTGCTCAGGAATCGCATTTCTATGACTACCGTGCATACGCGGGCGACATCGAGGCCCTGCGACGCGCGGGTTTCGCACCCGGCTCAGGCGTGCGCGTGACGATTCGCGAGGCGACGCGAGCCGGCTGGTCGGCGACAGCGTCGCACCCGGGGACTCGGGTGCAGTGCTTCCTGTTCGTTCGGGACGCGGCACCGGTGGGATCCGCGACAGTCGCGGGGGCGGTGCACTGTAGCTGACCCGGTCTGGCGGCTATTCGCCCGTCGGCGCGACGGGATGGCGCACGCGTTGTCCGGCGGCCTCTGGCTTCACCCGCACGTGTTGCGCGGCGAGCCCATGGCGCACCTGGTCTCCAGCGATCGAGACCTGCTATTGGAGGCCGGGCGGCGGCTAAGCCTCGATCCGGCCTGGCTGCAGTTCAAACCACTGAAACGGCTCGAGGACGGCGTTCTGGTGAACGCCTGGCACTGGGATCTGAGGGGCTCCGTGCTGCGCCGGGCGCTCGAACTGGCGCAGCGGGACCCGGCTTAGGCGATCAGGCCGCCACCATCAGTCCGGTACCGTACATCACCAGCAAGCCAGCCACGACGCCGCCAGCCGTGTACGGCGTCCAGACCGTGCCGCCGGTTTCGCGCGCCACCATGCGGTACAACGCGATCACCACCTGAGCGATGGCGCCCACGCCGATGCTCAAGAACAGCGTGGCGTACAGGGGTGAATACGCCAGCCCGCCGAGCCACGCGCCGGCCACGGTAGGGATCCCTGCCAGTGCTCCCAGCGACGCCAGGGTCCCGAGCGGTGGTCGGTCCTGCGCGAGCGGAGCAACGATCCCCAGGCCTTCCGTGGCGTTGTGCAGCATGAAACCGATGATGAGGAACGCGCCCAACGTCGCCTCGCCCAGGGAGTACGCCGCTCCGATGGCCAAGCCCTCTCCGAGATTGTGCAGCCCGATGCCCAGGGCGATGAGATAGGCCACCGCACGGCGTCCCGCCTCGCCCTCGCTGCCAAGCCGGCGTTGGGACGCCACTTGGAGTCCCAGTAGCGCGCCCAGGGCGCCCAACACTACGAGAGCATCTCCCTGGAATGCTCCGGCCACCAGGTCGGCGGACTCGAACGCCTCCCGCAGCGCGTCCGCGCCGAGGAACACGAGCAGTCCGGCCGTGAGGGCCAGCGCGAAGTGGAACCAGCGGCGCTCGAGGCGGCGCAGGAACGGAAACCACAGCAGCCCCACCGCGACTGGAATCACGCCGACCACGAGTCCCACCAAGCCAAAGGCGGCGAAGAAGTAGCCCCCCGGCTCGGGGGTCTCCGCGGCGACGTCTATCGTGTGTGTGAACGTGAGGCCCGTGGAGGTCAGCACCTTGATCTCGTGCGCCTCCCCTCGGACCCAGGGATACGGGACCTCGACCACGGCCCGGCCGAGCCGGGGAAGTGTTGGGGATGGCCGGACGGTGAACGTCCAGAAAGCGTCGTCCACCATGATCTGAGCGACGGTCGCTGGACTGGGGCCTCCGTTCACCAGCTCGACCCGAATGGAGTTCGGCGAGAGTGTGACACGGTCGAACGTCAGTTGCTCCACCGGGGGCACGCCGCGGCGGAGGAACTCGACCAGGCCACCCCGCGCCACGATGAGCGCGAACGCGCCGATCAACCCCAGCGGCAGCAGGCCCAGGATCCACGTCCGCAGTCGCTTGGCCGTCACGCCACCGCCTCGACCACGTTGAACATGCCCATCCACCCCAACTCCGTGAATTCCGACTGGTGCGCGTGGAACATGAACATGCCGGGTTCGTCGTACGTGAACTCGATGATGTGCCGCTCTCCCTGACACATCATGACCGTGTCCGTGAACTCGTGGGGCTGCAGCGACGTCCCAGTCTTGTAGACGTGAAACATGTTCCCGTGCAGGTGCATCGAGTTGATCAGGTCGAACTCCAACACATTGACCATGTAGATCCGCTGAAGCTCGCCGGCACGCACCGTGACGGGTTTCTTCTGATACGCGAACGCCACGGTGTTGGCCGCGTACACCTCGTTTTCGGCGTCGAAGTTCGTGTCGAAGCCATTCAAGACCATCACCATCTCACGCGCCGGTGGCCGCGGCACGCGCGGGTCAACGATGAACGTGCCATACAGCCCCTTGGCGATGTGTTTCTTCAATGGAACGGAATGGCAGTGGTAGAGGTGCAGGCCAAACGGGCGCGCTTCGAACTCGTAGACAAAGGATTCGCCCGGGCCGACCACCTCGAACACCCCGTCCATGCGCGCCGGGTGAATCCCGTGGAAGTGAATCGTGTGTGGATGCGTGCCGAGGTTCTGGAAGTTCACGCGCACGATATCGCCTTCCGTGGCTCGTAGCGTGGGTCCGGGCACCTGTCCGTTGTAAGTCCAGGCCGGGTAGAACACGCCGGGTGCGACTTCGATGTCCCGGTCAATGGCGTGGAGGTTGTAGGTGCGCAGGACCTTGCCGCCGGGCAGTCGGGAAACGGTGCCGTAGTCGAAGGCCGTGAGAAAGGCGTGTGGGTCAATCCCGGCATTGGTCACCTCGCCTACCGCGCCAGCAATGTTGGGGTTGTGTGCCGGGTGCGCGGGGGGCGCGATGTCTCCGCGCAAGGCCCGCGTCCCTGCGGCGATTCCCGCCACGCCCAACGCCCCCCGCTTGATCGCCTCACGTCGGTTGAGGGACATCAGCCTGCCTCCTTCCCGAGGACGGCGCAGAACAGTCCGCGTGCCAGCTCGTAACCGATCACCTGATCTCTGGGCACGTGGCCGGAGATCCTGACCGCAACCGGCCCGCGAAACGGCTGCCGCGCCATGACCTCAAACGCCACGCCGGGTCTGAGGCCAAGCGACGCCACGAAGCGGAGCAGCTCCGGGTCACGATCGGAGACCTGGCGCAACTCCGCGACCGCGCCCACGGGAAGCTCGGCCAGCGGCACGTGCTCCGGTATTTCCACCTCTCCAGACGGAGTCGGGATCGGTGCGCCGTGCGGGTCGTATCGGGGGTTGCCGAGCGCCATCGCCATGCGTTCCACCATTTCGTCCGAAACCGCATGCTCCAGACGCTCCGCCTCCTCGTGGACGGAGTCCCAACCGTAGCCCAGCTTCGTGGTGAGGTAGGTCTCCAAGATCCGGTGCCGCCGAACCATCCGGAGGGCGGCACGACGACCGGTGGGCGTGAGCTGAACGCCGCGATAGGGCGTGTGCTCCAGGAGTCCGGACTCCGACAGGCGCTTGACCATCCCCGTCACCGACGGAGGAGCAATGGCCAATTCATCGGCGATGGCGCTCGTATGAGCGGCGCCGCCGCGCACCTCGAGTTGGTAGATGGCCTTGAGATAGTCCTCAGTGGAGCGAGACAGCTGTGTGCGTGGGCTGGTCATTGCAACTCCGGAGACCCCCGGCAACCCGAGGGATAGAAGAATTTACGTGCACCTAAATTTTAGACCGTGTCACCACGAAACGCAACCAAGCCGTGCGCGTGAACGATTAATCAGGCAGGTGTTCTGATGTTGCTAAGTGTAGGAACGGCGTGATGATACGCTCTGTCAGACCCCACACCAAATAGTCTCCGAGGCGGTACGCCGGGAACTCCCGTCCGACCAGTGGGATGACCTCGTTCCCGTAAACCCCAGCCGCCAGAAGATCTTCCAGACCAACCCAGCGATGTGATGCCACCTCGCTCGATAGCCTGACCGCCGGTTGCCCTCGCAGACCGAAGACAAACGGTCGGATTACCAGCGGGGGCAAAGTGGGGGTTCTCGGGTGGACGTCATCCAGCTCGCCGAGCAGCATGGACTCTGCGAGCGACACTCCGACCTCTTCCTCGGTCTCCCGAATGGCGGTTCGGAGCAGCGTCTCGTCTGCGGGGTCGCGCCGCCCGCCCGGGAACGCGACCTGTCCCGACCAGGGGTCCCCCGAGCGAGTCGCGCGCTCGATGAGCAGCACCTCGAGGCCCTCGGTTGGTCGCGTTGCCAGAACGATGGCGACAGCCGCCTGACCTGCGCTCGGATCGTCCGCGATCCGAAGGGGAGACCGATTGTGCAACCGCTGGCGCACAAGGTCGAGCGTGGTTCCCGACACCTGCGTCACGGCACCAGACGCTTGAGGCGAGTCATGGTCGTTGCCCCCTTGCGCGGGTAGCTACTTTTGTGATGGGGAAATTTCTTTTGGCCACAGGCACAGGGGGTGCGTATTCGGACGTTTGGTGTCGGGCTCATTGCCTTGGCGGCGCTTGCCGCTGTTGGGCTCCTGCTGACTCGCCGCTCGCGGATGGTTCCTGCCACCGCGGGGCGGCGTCCCGGTCCGGTGGATGATATCTATGCCGCTGGCCTGTGAGGGTGTAGGGCAGGGTTGACTCGGAGCGGGTGAGCGCCGCACGGTGCTCACCCGCTTTCACTGTTGGTTGGGCGCTTTGACGCCCGACGGTGCCCCAGGTACATTGCCCCGGTTTCTCCAGGGGGTTCGCGGATGGGTCTGACGATTCGACCGTCCAATCCCGCCCTGGCCAACGTGGGCCGCGTGCTCGCGGCCAACCGGGATCAGCTGGTGGCACGCTGGGCCAGCTGGATCGGTGAGCGTTTGGCGCAGGCTCCCCACATCAGGCGACCCACCGTCGAGCGACAGCTCGCTCTGTTGATCGATATCCTCATCGAGATGGCCGGTCCCCTCCGGCGTCAGGTGGCTCAGCTGTGGTTCGACGCGTGTCAGTTCTACGGCGAGGTGGCGGCAGCGAGGGCGCTGGCGGCTGGAGAGGTCGTCGAGGAGATCCAGCACCTTCGTGAGCTGTTGATCCGAGATCTGTCGGAAGTGATTGCCGCGCTGCCGGCCCGGCATTCCATGGCCACCGTGCTTCGGCTCAACCGGCAGGTAGATAAGGGAATTGCCCATGCCGTGGTGGGCTATACCGATGCGCTGGTCCAAACGCTGTTTGCCGAACGCGGCGCTCCGGTTGCGTTCGGGGGCCCAGAAGAAGACGCGATCGTGAAGCGGCTGGAGCAGTTCGAGGGCGAGCTGGCGCGCCTACGCGAGAAGGCCCACTGATCACGGCGGGCCTCAGCCGGTGACTTCTTCTCCCCCATCGACATTGACGACGTTGCCGGTGATCCAGTCCGTTCCCGGATTGCACAGCGCGACCACGGCCTGGGCCACGTCTTCGGGTGTTGTCAGTCGCTTGTGCGGATTGCGCCGCGCAGCCTGCTCGAACAGTTCCGCGCTTCCGGGGATCTTCTCGGCGGCCGGAGTTCGGGTGACCCCGCCGCGGAGCGCGTTCACCGTGATACCATAGGGCGCCAGTTCCATCGCCAGTTGCCGAGTGTGCGACTCGAGGGCGCACTTGGCGGCCGACACCGCGCCGTACGACGGGATCACCCGGGTTGACCCGGACGAGGTCATCGAGAAGATCCGGCCACCGCGGCCCATCAGCTGTCGTTTCATCAAGTCCTGGGTCCAATACACCAGCGAATGAGCCATGACGTCGAGCGTCATCTCGATGTTGGCCCGCGTCAACGCATCTCCGGCCACGTACGGCTTGAGGGTGCCGAAGGCTAGGGAGTGCATCAGGACCGCGACGCGCGCACCGGTTTCGGCACACGCGGCCTCGAGCGCATCGAGCACCTCCCGGCGTTTTCCGTCGTCCGCCGCGTTTACATTGAAGAACAAGGCACGCCGGCCCAGCGCCATGACCGCGGTCTTGATCTCCTCCACGTGTGCGATCCCGGCCTTGCGGTCCAGATGCACGCCGGCTATGTCGTATCCCGCCCGGGCGAGCGCGCGTGAGCAGGCCTCGCCGAAGCCGCTCGATGCGCCGAGCACGAGGGCCCAGCGTGGAGTGGCGGTTTGAGCGTGCATCACCGAACCCTCATGCAGTTGGGACGGCGGAACTTAGCGGATGCGATTACACGTCGCTATCGCGGTGGGTCTGACGGGCGGGCTGCTGTTTGGACTTGCGGTGTCCGTCTCGGGATCCCCCACACTCCTCGCCTTTGTGAACGCACTCGAGCCCCTTGGCCGCGGGTTTGTGAACCTGTTGCGGATGGTGGTCATCCCGCTCGTCGCGACGACGCTGTTCGTGGGCGTGGCCGGGATGGGAGACCTGAAGAAGCTGGGGCGGCTCGGCGCGCTCACCGTAGGGTTCGTGGTCGTTTCAACCTTCGTCGCCGTACCGATCGGGATGGGAGTGATGCACGCCCTCCTCCCATTGGCGAGCGATGCGGCTGCGCAGGCTGTGACGGGTGCCGCCGCCGAGGCGCCCAAGCTCCCGACGATGGTGGACTTCCTCGTGGACCTGATCCCGAGCAATCCGTTTCAGGCGGCAGCGCAGGGTGCGTTGCTGCCCATGATCGTGTTCACTCTCCTCATGGGAGCGGCGACGGGCTCGCTCCCCGAGGCGGACCGCGAGCGGCTGCTCGCCGTCGCGCGTCCGGTCAGCGACGCGCTTATCAAGCTGGTGTACTGGGCGCTCTGGGTGGCGCCCTTTGGCGTGTTCGCCCTCGCGGCGCAGGTGACGGCGCGTGCGGGGTGGGCGCTCCTCCAGAGTCTGGGCGTTTTCATCCTCGCCGTGTTGATCGGACTCGTGATCTTCACCGGGGCGGTGTACGTCGGGGCGGCGCGCTGGTGGGGCGGTGTTGCGGTCGGCCGATTCCTCCGGGCCTGTGTCGGTCCCCAGCTCATCGGCTTCACCACCACGAGTTCGGCGGCAACACTGCCGGCAATCCTGCAGGCCGCAGATCGCGAGCTGGGCCTGGACAAGGGAATCGCGAGTTTCGTCCTCCCGCTCTCGGCGTCGATCAACCGCGCCGGCAGCGGCTTGTTCCAGGGCGCCGGCGTTGTGTTTCTGGCCTGGCTCTACTCCGTCCCACTGCCCGCCGCGGCGATCGGTGGCGCGATCCTCTCCACGGCGCTCGTGTCGTTCACCGTGGCTGCCGTGCCGTCAGCCGCCGTGGTGACCCTCGCCCCGGCGCTAGGACACGTGGGCGTCCCGCTTGACGGCATGGGCGTGCTCCTCGGGGTGGATCGAATCCCGGACATGCTGCGAACCGCGGCAAACGTCACCGGGCACATGGCCATCGGGACCGTGGCGGAGCGAATCGGCAGCAACAAGGTGTGAGGGTGAGGGACAGGAAGGGAGCGGTGTGCTGTTCCGTCTCGTCGCTGACGCGCTCGTCGTCCTTCACTTCGCGTTCATCCTCTTCGTCGTTGCGGGGGGATTGCTGGCGTGGCGATGGCCGCGGCTGGCCTGGATCCACGCGCCCGCCGCGGTCTGGGGAGCGCTCATCGAGTTCCGGGGGTGGACCTGTCCGCTCACGCCGCTCGAGAACCAGTTCCGACGCATGGCGGGAGACGCAGGCTATGCCGGCGGGTTCATCGAGCACTACGTGATTCCCGTCATCTATCCCTCCGGCCTGACGCAGAGCGTGCAGATTATGCTGGGGCTCTTGGTGATTGCGGTGAACGTCGCCGTATACGCAGGGCTGTTCGTTCGCCGTCGGGCCAAGAGAGCGTCGGCAGAGAACGTCGGCCCCGTAACCCCCGCGCGCTGAGCAGCGACCGCCGTCCACCGATCGTCCCTCGCTGTCCGGTATCTTCCATCATGTCCCTTCCACCGCTGATCCCGCGCACCGTCCTCTTCGGCAACCCCGAGCGCGCCACGCCGCACGTTTCCCCGGATGGTCGGCGGCTCTCGTACCTCGCCCCCGTGGACGGTGTGCTCAACGTGTGGGCCGGAGACCGGAGGGCACGGGCCTTCCGTCCGGTGACGGAGGACCGCGATCGGGGTGTGCGAGTGCATTACTGGGCCCACGACGCACGGCACATTCTTTATCTCCAGGACGTGGGCGGGGATGAGAACTGGCGCCTGTTCGCTGTGGACGTGGAGACGCTGGAGCAACGGGCCCTGACGCCGTTCGAGGGAGTGCAGGTACAGATCATCGAGCACGTCAAGCACTTTCCTGACGACGTCCTCCTCGGAATCAACCGCGACGATCCGCGCCTGCACGATGTCTATCGGCTTCATCTCCCGACGGGCCGTCTCGACTTGCTGGACAAGAACCCGGGCAACGTGGTGGGCTGGCTTCCCGACGCCGACCTCCGCGTCCGCGCGGCTGTTGCCGCGAGTGACGATGCCGGCCTCGACCTGCTCGTTCGCGCCGATCCTGGAAGTCCCTGGACGCGTGCCGTCCACTGGAGCCCGGAGGACGCCATGACGAGCGGGCCGGTCGCGTTTGCACGAGATGGTCGCTCGATGGTGTTGCGGGACTCCCGTGACGCCAACGCCGCCCGACTAGTCCGGCTGGACCTGGGGACGGGCGCCACGACGGTACTGGCGGAGGACCCGGTCCACGATGCCTCCGAGGTCCTGGTGCATCCGGACACGTACGACGTGCAGGCGGTCTCGTTCGTTCGGGCGCGCCGCGAATGGCGGGTGGTCGATCAGGCGATCCATGACGACCTGGCGGCGATCGCCCGGATACGGGACGGCGACTTCGTGATCTACGGGCGCACGGATGCGGACGACCTGTGGATGGTGGGCTTCACCGAGGACACCACCGCGGCAACGTATTATCTGTTCGACCGCGAGACCCGCACTGCCGAGTTCTTGTTCACCGCCCGACCTGCCCTTGAGCAATACACGCTGGCCGAGATGGAACCGGTGTCCATTCCGTCGCGGGATGGACTCACCCTGCACGGGTACGTGACCTATCCGCCCGGCGTGTCCCGCCAGCGGCTACCGCTCGTTCTCAACGTGCATGGGGGCCCGTGGCATCGGGACGTGTGGGGCTTCGATCCCGAGGCACAGTGGTTGGCCAACCGCGGGTATGCGTGTCTTCAGGTCAACTTCCGCGGTTCGACCGGGTACGGCAAGCAATTCCTGAATGCCGGCGACCGCGAGTGGGGCGGGAAGATGCACGACGACCTTGTGGACGCGGTGGCGTGGGCGGTGTCGCGCGGGATCGCGGACCCGGCCCGCGTGGCGATCTTCGGCGGATCGTATGGAGGGTACGCGGCGCTCGTTGGGGCCACGATGACCCCTGACCTATTCCGCTGCGCAGTCTCGGTCGTCGGTCCCAGCAATCTGATCACGTTCATTCAGAGTATCCCGCCGTACTGGTCCTCATATCTGTCCATGTTGCACCGTCGCGTGGGCCATCCGGAGGCGGACGCTGACTTCCTCTTGTCCCGGTCGCCCCTCTCTCACGTTGACCGCATTCGCATTCCCCTCTTGATCGCGCAGGGTGCGAACGACCCGCGGGTGAAGCGCGCCGAATCGGAGCAGATCGTGGCTGCGCTGCGAGAGAAGGGGATCGAGCACGAGTACCTGCTGTTTGAGGACGAGGGGCATGGTTTCGCCAGGCCCGAGAACCGCCTAGCCTTTTATGCAGTGGCAGAGCGGTTTCTGGCACGACACCTCGGAGGGCGAAGCGAGGGGTAGGACGGAGCGAGCTTGTGAGACGCCAGGCGCGGGGGATTTCGATGCACACCATTAGGGTACGCACTGCGCTGCAGGTATTGACCGCCGCCGCGATAGATCGTGTTCACCGTGATTTCCATCTATCCCTACCTCCCGGGATCGGAGACCGCAGCGTTTCGCGGGATCTCCATCTTCCTCGGGGTTCTCGTGTCCTTCAGTTCGGCCTCGGCCGTCGGCAACATCATCGCCGGCGTGGTGATGACGTACATGCGTCCATTCCAAGTCGGGGATCGCGTGAAGATCGCTGACACGGTGGGTGACGTCGTGCGGAAGACGTTGCTCGTGACGCGCGTGCGCACGACCAAGAACGTGGAGGTCACTATCCCGAACTCCATGGTCCTGTCGAGCCATATCATCGACTTCAGCTCGGCGGTCGCACAGGCGAGCGTGGAGATCATGTCGCCTCACTACAGCGCGCTCCGCGACGGGAATCAGACGACGGTCCCGGCGGAGTACTTGTCGAAGTCGTATCGGCCTCCCGCGTTTCGGCTGCTTCAGACGGACCAGGTGGCGGAGCCCCGCTCGGGGGCGACGTGACCGTGGACCGACGACCGGCCTCGGATCAGGTTTCCCGTGCCCGGACTGGGCAGGGCCGGCTCGTCGTGGTGAGCAACCGGTTGCCGTTTCACACGGTCCGGCGGCGGGAGCGCCTCATCATGGCACCGGCACCGGGCGGACTCGTGTCAGCCCTGGAGGGGGTGCTGGGTCACTACGAGGGCGTGTGGATCGGCTGGTCCGGGGTGGAGCGTGATGCCCCCGCCGCAGCCAACCTCCGGCTGCCACGCGGAGAGCGGATGCGATATCGAGCCGTGCCGCTCTCCGGTCATGAGGTGGATCTCTACTACGGCGAGTTCGCCAACCGGACGCTGTGGCCGCTGTTTCATTACTTCGTGGGGCGCACTCGCATTGAGGGCCGCAGTTGGCGCGTGTACGAGCGGGTGAACCAGCGCTTCGCAGAGGTGGCATTCGCCGAGGCGCAGGAGGCCCAGCTTGTGTGGGTCCACGACTATCAATTGCTGCGGGTACCACACCACTTGCGACGGCTCCGTCCCCGCTGTGCCATCGGGTTTTTCCTGCACATCCCCTTTCCGGATGTCGAGGTGTTTCGCGTCTTACCGTGGGCGCCGGAACTGCTCCGTGGCTTGCTGGCGGCGGACCTCGTCGGCTTTCAGGTGCCAAAGTACGCCACGCACTTTCTGGCGTGCGTGGAGGAGTTGCTGGGCCTCGAAGTGGACCGAGCAGCTGGTGTGGCGCACTTCGAAGGGCGGGACGTGGCCGTCCAGGCGCACCCAATCAGCATTGACGTCGAACGCATTGCGCGGATGGCGGCTCTCGCTCCCGCCGCCAGCCGCGACCCGGATGAACCGAAGACCGTGCTCGGGGTGGACCGACTGGATTACACCAAGGGGATTCCCGAGCGGCTGCTCGCCGTCGAGCGGTTCTTCGAGCGATATCCTGCGTGGCGAGGGCGCGTGCGGTTCACGCAGATCCTGGTGCCGAGCCGCGAGCGCGTGGCTGAGTACCGGGACCTGAAACGGCAGATAGACGAGATGATCGGCCGAATCAACGGTCGTCTGTCCGACGGGGGTTGGAGTCCCATCCGGTACCTGGTTCGCTCGCTGCCGACTGAGGAGCTTGTGACCCTGTATCGGCTGGCTGATGTGGCACTGGTAACGCCGCTCAGGGACGGGATGAACCTTGTCGCCAAGGAGTACGTCGCGGCGAATGCAGGGGGCAACGGCGTGCTGATCCTCTCGGAACTCGCCGGGGCCGCGCACGAGCTTCCTGAGGCTCTCATTGTCAATCCGTTCAACATTGATGCCGTCGCGGAGGCGCTGCACGATGCGCTGTCCATGCCCGATGCCGAACGTCGAGCGCGCATGACGGCGCTGGCTGACCGGGTGCGGCGCAATGACGTGCATTGCTGGACGCGACGATTCCTCGACGCGGCCCGGGAGGCCACGGAGCCGCGGCGTCGGCCGCGGCCGTCGCCGGCCGACCAGGTGGTCCGACGCCTGGCGCCGTGGCTGGTGCAGCGGCCGGTGCTGGCGCTGTTCCTCGACTACGACGGGACCTTGACGCCCATTGTGGACCGGCCGGAGGATGCGGTGTTGGCTCCGGAGGCCCGAGAGATTCTGGCGCAAGCCGATCGCGCCGGTCACGTCGAGACGGTGGTGGTATCAGGTCGGTCGTTGGAGGATATCCGCGCGCGTGTGGGCCTTCCGGAATTGACCTACGTTGGCAATCACGGGCTGGAAATCGAGGGTCCTGGAATCGCTTTTCGGCATCCCGACGCCATGCGTTACGAGGACGTCGTGGCGCGCGCTGCGGAAGCTCTCGAGGCGCTGCCGGTGCGCGGCGGTCGGGTCGAGCGCAAGGGTTTGACCCTGAGCTGGCACGTGCGCGACATCCCCCCCCGCGAGCGCCCCCTCGCCGAGCAGTCCGCGGCAGCCGTCCTGCGACGCGCGGGGCTGGTAGTCACTACGGGCATCGACGTCATCGAGGGGCGACCGCCGATCGACTGGCACAAAGGCAGTGCGGTGCTCCACGTGTTGGTTCATCGGCATGGTCCGGCGTGGCCCACGCGCGTGCGGGCCCTGTATGTGGGGGATGACCGGACCGACGAAGACGCGTTCCGCTCGCTGCGCGGATTGGGCCGGTCGATTCGCGTGGGTGGCGTGGCGTCGGTCGGCGGCGACCGTGGCGCCGTCCTGGCTCTCCCGGATCCCGCCAGTGTGCTGCAGATGGTGCGCCGGCTCGCGTCGCGCGCGCTGCTGGAGGCCGCGGGATGACTTACCAGCCCATCGGCGATTACGGGATCATCGGCGACCTGCACACGGCCGTGCTGGTCGGCCGCAACGGATCGATCGATTGGTGTTGTGCCCCGCGCTTCGATTCGCCCAGCGTGTTCGCAGCGATTCTGGACGACGGACGCGGGGGGCGATGGTCGATCGCGCCGCTCGGCAAGTGGACGTCGGAACAGCGCTATCTGCCGGCCACCAACATCCTCGAGACCGCGTTTCACGCGGACGGGGGCGGCGTGATTCAGGTGACCGATTTCATGCCGGTAGGTCCGGCCCGGCAGGGACGGAGCGAGATCCATCGGCGCGTGCACTGCCCGCGGGGCGCCGTGACGCTGGCGTCGGTGTTCGAACCGCGTTTCGACTACGCGACCCGGGAGGCGATCTTCACACGACGCGCGTCCGGGCTCCTCGCCACGGATCATGAAGACGACGTGGCGACGCTCGCGTGGACGGGCGATGTGGAGTGGCGCCACGAGCCCGGACGGGCCATCGGACGGGTGTCGGTACGCGAGGGCGAGACGGTCTGGTTCGTCATGCGGTTCGACGACGACGAAGTCCATCACATTGATGCCTACGAGTCACAGAACAAGCTCGATGCAACTGCGCGGTGGTGGGACGCCTGGTCTTCCCGCATGTGCTATGATGGCCCCTATCGCTTGGAAGTGCAGCGCAGCGCCCTGGCGTTGAAGCTCTGCTGTTACGAACCAACCGGGGCGATCGTCGCGGCTCCCACGATGTCCCTCCCGGAAGAAGCGGGGGGCAGCCGCAACTGGGACTACCGCTACACGTGGCTCCGCGATTCGTCGTTCGTGTTGCACGCGCTCAACGTGTTGGGGTACAACGACGAAGCCAACGCGTTCATGCGGTTTCTCAAGCGGGTGTGCCGTCGCAAGGACGGACGCCACCTGCAGATCATGTTCGCGGTTGATGGCCAGCGAGACATCGCGGAACGGCATTTGGAGCACCTGGAGGGATACCGCGGCGCCAGGCCGGTGCTGGCCGGGAACGGCGCCGCCGGCCAGTTCCAGCTCGACGTGTACGGGGAGGTGTTGGACACCGCGGCCATCTGGGCGAGGCATCACCAGATGACCGAAGGGCTGTGGAAGGTGGTGCGTGACCTGGCTGACTGGACGGCCGCGCAGTGGCGCCAACCGGACTGGAGCATCTGGGAGGCCCGCCAGGAGCCCAAGCACTACGTGTTCAGCAAGGTGATGGCCTGGGTGGCGCTCGACCGCGCGACGCGACTGGCAGAGCGTCTCAAGTTGCCGGGCGATGTGGCACGATGGCGGCGGGAGGCGGACGAGCTCCATGCCGAGGTGCAACGCCGTGGTTGGGACCCGGTGCGTGAGACGTTCGTCCAAGCGTACGACGAGCCCCAGGTCGACGCCGCGCTCCTCGTCATTCCCAAAGTCCGGTTCTTGCCGCGAAGCGACCCGCGCGTCCGGTCCACGCTCGCCGCCATCCGCCGTGAGCTGGCGTCGGCGTGCGAAGACCTGATTTACCGCTATCGCGCGGCCGACGGCCTCACCGGCGGCGAAGGAGCATTCGTCGCGTGCAGTTTCTGGATGGTGCAGAACCTCGCCATGGTAGGCGAGTTCGCGGAGGCCGAGCGGCTGTTTCGTAATCTGCTGCGGCGCGCGAATCATGTGGGACTGCTGGCCGAGGAGATCGATCCCGCAACCGGTGAACAGCTGGGGAACTTCCCGCTGGCGCTGTCCCACGCGGCGGCGATCAACACCGCCTACATCCTGGAGCATCTGCGCGGAGATGCCGCGCCGCACGGGACCGCGCATTCCAAACCGACTGCCATGGAAAGCTGGCCACTAGCGTAGCCCGGCCCCGCGGTGCGCACTCTGGTGCCGAATTTCGGTGGAGCCCTATGACCGTACTGCGGCCCGATGGGCTTCTCGGGGTCCACGGGTTTGTGAGGCTGTAGTGGCGTGGCCGTGACGCGCGTCCGCTATACCTACCATCGGCCGGGAAAGCCTTCGGCGATCTATGACGAGTGGCTTGTCCTTGACCGACCGGACGTGAAGGTCCTGCTCCAGGACCAGTACCGCGGGCCCGGGTTGCTTGCCGGCGACGAGCGGATTCAGGAATCCGGCGCTCCCATGGTTTGGTTCGTGTTTCCGGAGCGCTGGTACGACATCGCCCGATTCCACTTGCTGGACGGCACCTTCACTGGCTGGTACACGAACCTGACGACCCCCGTCCGGATCTCTGGCGATTCGTGGTCCGCAACGGATCTGTTTCTCGACCTCTGGACACCCATGACCGGTGGGTCCATGTGGCTCGATGAGACCGATCTCGAAACCGCCACGCGGGCGGGGACCATCGACCGCGTCACGCGCCAGCGCATCGACAACGAGCGCGCCCTGATTGAGCTACAGTTGAAGCTTGGCGCCTGGCCGCCCCCGATCACGAGGGACATTGACCTGGCTCAGGCGCTGCGCTTGCGCGGCGCTTGAGCGTTTTGCACCACTCTGCAATGAAATGATGACGGCGCGACACGGACGCGGCCTTACCCTGGGCCCGCCATGGATCGCGCCGCGCTTCTCTCATCACTCCGCCGGGTAAGATCGGCGAGAGATCTCGGGCCCGTCTTCGGCGTGCTGGGATACGCCCTGACAGACGAGCCGTTCGAAGGTGACGCCGTTGTCGTGGCCCGGTGGCGGGGCTTTCGGGTCATCGCCTCTCCCGGCGATCCGGCCCGCGACCGTGTGCGACAGCTCGCTGCCGCGCTCGCCCGTGCCGGCGAGCGGGCGCTGGCAGTTGGCATCGAGAGCCAGGCGCTGGTGATTGCCGCGCCCCGGATCGGGGCCGGTGGCTCGACGCGGCTGTTGGTCGTCCCGTGCCGCGAGCCATCACCGCTCGCCGTGCAGCAACTCGAGGATCTCGCCCCCCGAGCACGCGAATCGGCACTGGCGCACGCACTGCGCGTGGTGGAGGTGCTGTCCAGCGAGGCAGCCGGCCAGCGGTTCTTCACCGCGTTCCTCTCCATACTCGAGCGCATGACGGTCTCCCTGACCGTCCAGGGGCCGAAAGCCGACCGGCGGATGGCCGTCCTGTTACAGCTGTCGCGGGTCTTGTTCCTCTATTTCGTGCAGGCAAAGGGGTGGCTCGACGGGCGGACCGACTATCTCCGCAGCGAACTCGACGACGCGCTGAGACGGGGCAAGAACTTCCATCGCACGCGCTTGCAGCCCCTGTTCTTCGGTACGCTGAATCGGCGAGTCGAGGAGCGATCCCGCCGCACGCGCGGGGCAATCCCGTACTTGAACGGAGGGCTGTTCGAGCCCCACGCGGTGGAGCGCCGGCTCGGCCCGATCTCGATATCGAACGCGCTGTGGCGTGAGGCGTTTGACGAGGTCTTCGAGCGATTCCGCTTCTGTGTGCGGGAGTCGGAAGAGGTGAACGCGATCGCGCCTGACATGCTCGGCCACGTGTTCGAGCGGGTCATGGATGAGGATGAGCGACACGCCAGCGGCGCATTCTACACGCCGGAAGCCGTGGTCCGAGACATCGTGAGCGCCACAGTCGAGACCGCGCTCGTGGGCCGCCGTGCCATCTCGGCGGACCTGGCCCGTCGCGCGCTCGCCGGCGAATCCGTGGGCCCAGACGAGGCCGCGCGCGTGAGTCGAGCCTTGGCAGAGCTGCGCATCCTGGATCCGGCGGTTGGGTCGGGCGCGTTCCTGCTCGGAGCGCTCGAATGGCTCACCCAGCTCAGGGTCAGGCTCGATGGCAGTGGCGCAGACGAGCCCGACGCTCGACGGCGAATCCGCCTCCAGGTATTGCGGAACAACCTGTTCGGCGTGGACCAGTCCCCCGTCGCCGTCCGCCTGGCCGAGTTGAGGCTCTGGCTGGCCGTCATCGCGGACGATCCCACGACGGACATCGGTCGCGTTGCACCGTTGCCCAATCTGGACGGCGTCGTGCGACAAGGCGACTCGCTGCTGGATGCGATTGCTGCGCTTGGCACATTGGTACCGGACGGCGTGGCTCGGGTGGCCGTGCGGCCGCCGACGATACGGGGCATTGCCGAGGCTCGCGCGGCGGTGTTCGAGGCGCGTGGGAAGGCGCGTGGCGCGGCCATGCGACGTTTGCGAGACGCGGAACTTGCCTGGGCGGAGCAGGCCATCACCGCGAGCATCATGGCCGTCGATCGAGCGAAGCGAGAGCTGGCGGTCCTGGCCGGCGGCCGCGATCTGTTCGGTCGTCGCAGCGGCCTCACCCGTGAACAGCGGGCCCGGTATGATGTGCTCGACCAGCATCGTGCCGCCCTCGCACAAGCCGCCCAGGCAGTGGCGGACGGCTCAGTACCGTTTTTCGCCTTTGAGGTCCACGCGCCCGACGTGATCGCGGCCGGAGGATTCGACGCCGTGGTCGGAAACCCGCCGTGGGTGCGCGCCGAGCGGTTGCCGGCGGCAATGCGGCGCGCGCTGGCAGCCAGGTTTCGCTGGTGGAGGGCCACGCCCGCTCGCGGCTTCGGTCATCTGCCAGACCTCTCGGTGGCGTTCTTCGAGCGAGCCCTGGAGCTGACCTCACCCGGAGGGGCTGTGGGTCTTCTTGTCCCCAGCAAGGTCGTGACGGCGGCGTACGGGCAGGCCTTACGGTCCCACCTCGTGCGCGAAACGACGATCAGCTACTTGCACCGCGTGCCGGATCGAGATGCCCGGTCGTTTGGCGCCACGACCTATCCGCTGGTCGCGATCGTCAAGAAACGGCCGCCCGAACCCAGTCACCACGTGTACCTCGGCTTCGACAGGACGGCGTGTGTAACGCAACGATCGCTCGGTGGCGTCTGGGTGCTGGTTCCCGATCGGGAACGGGACGCGCTCGTGCAGTTCCACGCCGCTGGCGTTCCGCTCGCGCGGCTCGCGCCGCCATCCCTCGGTGCCAAGAGCGGGGCGGACCGGCTGTTCGTTGGCGAACTCGAGCAAGTCGACGGCACCGTGGCCAGGGTGAAGCTCGACAGCGCCAGGGTGTCGCTGGAGGCGAGCCTGCTCCGGCCGGCGCTGCGCGGTCGAAACCTGCGGCCGTTCGAGGCAGCCGCGACTCGCGTGCTATTCTGCCCCCATCGGCCAGGCGGCGACTGCCTCACGCGACTGCCCCCGAGGGCTGCGGCATACGTCGCAGCCCGCGAGCGTCGCTTCGCGAGCAGGGCCGACTTCCGCTCCGGTCCCGTGTGGACACTGTTCCGCATCCGCGCAGCGCTGAGCGCCAACCGTGTGGTCTGGCCGGACATCGCGCGGCGCCCGGTGGCCGTGGCGCTGGATGAAACGCCGCTGGCCAACGCGGTGCCACTCAACACGTGTTACGTGGCGGTGGCGCCGGACCGAGACACGGCGCTCGCGATCACGGGCGTGTTCAACTCTACCTGGGCGGCAGCATCCGCCCTGGCCACTGCCGATGAGGCGCGAGGCGGATACCGCCGAATCAACGCGCGGGTGTCGGGGGCGTTCCCGGTGCCGGCACGGGGACCGGCGACCGCCGCCCTGTGCGCGCTCAGCGCGGCTGCTCACGATGGAAACCACCCGGGTCAGGACGATCTCGACGACGCCGTGGCAGAAGCGCTCGGGCTTCCTTCTGCCGTCCGCGCCGCCCTCCGCCGTCTGGCCGCGTATCGGCGCTGAGGCGCTGCAGCAGGTGCGAGAGCCCGTGGCGTGGTGCCTCGGGCCCGGCACGCGTGTCCTTCCGGACGCCGTGCGGGACGTGATCCGCAGCGCGTTGCCGGGGCCTGCCGATCAAACCTGGGATCCGCCCGGCTGGTTGCTTCCCCATCAGCGACCCGCCGCGCAACGGCTTGCGGCGCGCCTGGAGATCTTCGGCGGAGCGCTACTGGCCGATGCGGTCGGCCTGGGCAAGACCTACGTGGCGCTCGCGCTGGCCAGCCGCGCGGAGCGGCCGGTCGCGACGGTTCCCGCGGCGCTCCTGGCGCAATGGGAACGGACCGCCCGGCGCGCACGTGTCCCCCTTGCCCTCGTGACCCACGAAGCGCTGAGCCGAGGCGCTGCGCTGCCCCGAGGCGACCTGGTCATTGCGGACGAAGCACACCGGTTCCGCAATCCCGAAACGCGGCGCTATGACGCGCTGGCACGCGGCACGCTCGACGCGAGAGTACTCCTGCTCACGGCAACGCCGTTGGTCAACCAGGCGGCGGACGTGATCCACCTCCTGCGCCTGTTCCTGGTAGATCACGCGCTCGCCCTGTATGGCGTCCCTTCGTTGGAGCGGGCGGCGGCGGGGAACCGACACGACGAACTGGCGCACGCGCTGAGCGTGGTGGCCGTGGCTCGGACGCCGCTCGCGGCGCGCGTCGAAGAGCGCGTGCCGGCGGTGCAAGATGGGGCAACGTACGACGATGCCTGCCTCCCGCTGCCCGCGCTGCGAGATCTCGTGCGCCGAATCGACAACCTGGCGTTCCCGACGCTCGGGGAGCCCAACGCTGCCCAGCTCCTGCGGCTTCATCTCCTGAGTCGGCTCGCCTCATCCGCGCCGGCACTCGCGGGGACGCTGCGGCGCCATCGGAACTACCTGGAACGAGCCATCGCCGCGGCCAGGCGCGGCGAACGAATCCGGCGGCGGGTTCTGATGGAACTGCTCGACGACGAGGACGGCGCACAGCTGCTCCTGGAATTCGGTGCGGAGGTGCCGGAAGCCGTAGCGCCGCACCCGTCAGCGCTGCTCGCCGAGCTTGAGCGCGTCCAGGAGTTGCGGGATCTGGTCCGCAATCACTGCACACATGGTGGCGCAGGCGACCTGAAGGCCGGCCGGCTCCGGGACGTCCTCGCGAGACGTAACGGAAGCAAGACCATTGTGTTTACCACAGCCGTCGCGACCGCGCGCCACCTGGCGCGACTCCTTGCCTGGCAGCGTATCGTGGTCGTGACGGGGCACGGCGCGCAGATTGCCTCAGGACCACTAGCGCTCGCGGAGGCGTTAGAGCTATTCGCGCCCAGTGGCCAGGGCGCACGCGCCCCGGCACGAGCGGCGGTGGCGGACGTGCTGGTCGCCACCGACCTCGCGAGTGAGGGCTTGAACCTTCAGGACGCCAATGCCGTGGTGCACTACGACCTGCCGTGGTCGCCGCTCAGGCTCACGCAGCGACTGGGGCGTATCGCGCGCCTCGGCTCGCTTCACCGTGCCGTGGACGTCGTGTGGTTCATGCCTGCGCCGCCGTTGGCGGAGCGTCTTGCCGTCTCGGCGCGCCTGGCGGTGAAGGCACGGGCGCAAGTCGCCGTCGGCACTCCCGCCACGAGCACCGTGGGGCAGGCACTTCTCGCCGGTGGCCTGTTCGATTGGCGGGAGCCGTGCAGCCGGGCCGGCGGCTTCCGTGTGGGCGCCCCCTGCTTCGCGGTCGTGTCCGGGCCGCGCGCCGCCCTTTTCGTTCTTGCGTGGCAGGTTGGAACGAGAGTCGTGCCCGAGGTCTTGGCGATGGAAGGGGATCCTCCCGAGGTCGTGCTGGAGGAGCGCCGCGTGCAACAGCTGGCGCAGGCCCTCATGTGCGCACCCGTTCTCCGGGGCGCCCCCCCAAGCCTTTACATGGACACGCTCCGCCGGGTCGTGCGCCACCGACTGGCCTCCGCGCAGACCGGCCCGCGGGACGCCGAGACCCGTCGTCTGGTTCGGCGAATCGTCCGATACGCGAGAGTGGCGGCCAGGAAGCGATCCATCGGGACGCTTGGCGCCTTAGACCAATGGCTCGATGCCCTGTTTGGCGGGCTGCGGGTCGGCGCCTTGCGTGAACTCGCTGCCGGGTTGGACCACCGTGGCGTACCGCCTGCAGCCGCGGGAGCCGGCGCATCGGGATGCATGCCGGCGGTCACACTGGCTGCCGCGTTGTTCGGTGATCGGCCCGAGTCGCCAAATCGCTCATAGATCCTATATTGGTTCGGACGGACGTTCCACGGCACGGGTGACCACTCCGCTTCGATGGGAGCCCCCATGAACCTGAGCCACCTGTTCTCGAAGTTCGCCGGATTCTCCCCCATGTCCCACCACCCGAAACTCGAGCCACGATTCTGGGTGTATTCCACGGCGGCGTACATCATCCCCGTGGTCTCGCAGGTCGTGTTCCCGAGCGAGGAGGCGGGACTGTACGACGAATTGGTGTGGCTGATCACGCTGGCGCCCGCGTTTCTTCTCTCGCTGCACTTCGGCCTTCGGGGGGCGTTGGCCGGTCTCTTGATGGGGACTGCTCTGTTCATCGCCGTACAACTGTCGGTCTCGCTCAACTATACGCCGGACGACTGGCGCATCACTGTGCCGATCTACGTGGCATACGGCGTCCTGGCGATCAGCGTCGGGTGGCTGTCAGAGCAGTTGCACGAGCATTACAACCGGGCGCTGGAGAACGAGCGCCTCGCGGGCGTGGGGCAGGTGGCCGTCACCCTGCGGCACGAAGTGAACAATGCGCTCACCGCGATCGTGGCCGAGAGTCATCTGCTCGCGTCTGCGCCGGACGGACTCACGGAGCAGCAAAAACTCTCTGCCACGGCGATCCGGGACGCGGCCATGCGGATCGCCACAGACCTGGCGAAGCTGACGGATCTCTCGAATGCGCCGACCAAGGAGTACATCCCGGGCGGCACCCGGATGATCGACCTGCAGTCCGCGCGGTCACGTTCGTAAGGCGTCGGCCTGTGCAGGACGCGGTGCGGGAAGGCGGGCCGTGTTAGCGAACCAGCCCGTGCAAGATGAGATAGCTCACGCCGGCAATGCCGGCGGAGGCCGGGATGGTGAGCACCCACGCGACGAGGATTCGGCCGGCCACCACCCAGCGCACGGATGACACGCGATTCGCGGCTCCCACGCCGGCGATAGCACCCGTGATTGTGTGGGTCGTACTGACGGGAATGCCGTAAGTCGAAGAGACAAAGAGCGTCGCCGCGCCGCTGGTTTCGGCACAGAAGCCGCCGAAAGGCCGAAGCTTGGTGATTCGCTGACCCATCGTCTTCACGATGCGCCAGCCGCCAGCCATCGTCCCCAGGGCAATCGCCGCATGGGCGGAAAGAATAACCCATGTGGGGACCGTGTCCGCCGTTGTTAAGTGGAAGGCGCGAAGCGGGAACGTTTCGAACAGGCCCTGACTTGCCACAAGCAGCGCCACAATAATTCCCATGGTTTTCTGCGCGTCATTGGTGCCGTGGCCCAGCGAGTAGAGCGCCGCCGAGATGAGCTGCAGCGCTCGAAACACGCGGTCCACACGGCGTGGCGTGGTCCGCCTCAGCGCCCAGGAAAGCCCCACGGTCAGTGCCAGCGCGAGCGCGAGGCCCATGACAGGTGCCACGACGATGAAGACCAGGGTCTTGATCCAGCCTTGCGGAATGAGGGCGGAAAACCCTGCCTTGGCCAACGCCGCT
Source organism: Gemmatimonadales bacterium (assembly GCA_035559715.1). Lineage (GTDB taxonomy): Bacteria > Gemmatimonadota > Gemmatimonadetes > Gemmatimonadales > GWC2-71-9 > JACQHC01. Next base: position 51,279 of record DATMAW010000044.1, read on the forward strand.
CCGGCGTAGCCTCCCACAAGCGCGTGTGACGAAGAGGTTGGCAGTCCCCACCACCACGTCATGAGATCCCACGTGATGGCCCCGAGGAGACCACCCAACACCACGATGGGATCCACTACGCTGAGGTCTATCATGCCCTTGCCGACGGTTCGGGCGATGGCCGTTCCGAACGTGAAAGCGGCCACGAAGTTCCAGAAAGCCGCCCAAAACACCGCGGCAAACGGCGATAACACCCGAGTGGAAACCACCGTGGCGACGGAGTTGGCCGCGTCGTGGAACCCGTTGACGAAGTCGAAGATCAGCGCGACCAGAACGATCGCAAGCACAAACCAAACGGTGTCCGCCATCAGGCGTGCTTCAGGACGATGGACTCGATGTCGTTGGCGACATCCTCACCCTCGTCAATCGTGGTCTCGAGGATGTCGTAGATCTCCTTCCACTTAATGATCTGGATCGCATCCTTCTCCGTGTCGAACAGCTTGCCCAGCATTTGGTGGTACAGGGCGTCTCCTTCCTCCTCCAGTCGCTTGGCCTCGACACAATGCTGCATCACGTCGTTCTTGCCACGGAGCTTCCGTACCGCTTGGCCGATCTCGGCCGTCATCCGTCGGATGATCTGACACAGTTCTGCAATGCCGGGGGGCGCCGCGCCCAGGCGGAAGATCTGCGCTCGCCGCGCGGTACCGTCGATCCGGTCGATCACGTCGTCGAGGTCGGTTGCCAAGAGATGGATATCCTCGCGATCGATCGGCGTGATGAACGTACGGTCCAATCGATTCACCACTTCGTGCGTGATGCCGTCGGCCTCATTCTCCAGTCGCTTGATGGCCTCCGCGCAATAGGTGGCGCGCTCCGGCTCAGTGAACATCTGCTGCAGAAACTCGGCGGCCTTCTCGCTGCGGGTTGCGGCCTCAACGAACAGATCGAAAAACTCTTCTTCTTTGGGCAGGAGCCGCACAGGTACCCTCCGGGGACGAGTTGAAAAAGGGGGTCGCGGCGCTGCGAAAGCTGGCCTGCGGTACTGGTTGTAACAAGTCTCGTTTCTCGGGCTCTTGCACCGCCACCGGTTCGGTATATATTCGGCAGCGTGACCGAACAAACACCGAAGCTGTCGCAGATCGAAGGCCAGCAACTCGTGCGTGATACCGTCATTGACGCCGAATCACTAAGCAGTTGCCCTGAGTGTGGTTATAAGACCAGACATGGCTCAGGATGCCGCTACTGTCCTGACTGCGGTTGGTCCGCCTGCTCCTGAGAGACCGCCCGTAAGCCTCAGAGGGCGGCGGCCAGCACCCGAGCGGAGCGGCCAGGGCCAGCTTGTGGTCCTGGACGAGCGCGCAAGGGGTACTCGGTTCATCGCCCAGCAAGTGCGCTCGGCGCTCAATCCGCCCGAGTCCACCGGGATCGGCTGCTGGTCGCTGAACCCGTATGTCGGGTGCGAATTCGGGTGCGCGTACTGCTACGCGCGGTTCGCCCACCGATACGTGCTCGAGCGTGCCCGGGACGAGGGCAAGGTGAGCCAGGAGGAATTCGCGCGGCTCCGCGGGCCAGGCGGATGGGAAGGGTTCGAGCATCACATCTTCGTGAAGCAGCGGGAGGCGGTGCTGCAGGCGCTCGATCGAGACCTGCCGCGCATTCTGGCGCGCAGCCGCTCGGGCGATGGCGAAACGCTGCTCATCGGCACGGCCACGGATCCATATCAGCCGGCGGAGCGCCGCTTCCACGTGACGCGGGCGGTGCTCGAGCGGCTGCTCCGTGAGCGGGGGCTCACGATCAGCCTCATCACGAAGAGCTCGCTGGTCTGCCGTGACGCGGAGCTGCTCGCGGCGCTGGGGCAGCGCCACCGTGTGCTGGTGAACATTTCGCTCATTTCTGCGGACCCAAAACTCATCGCGTGGTTGGAAGCCCGCTCGCCCGCGCCGCACGCGCGTTTGCGTGCCGTGCGGCGTCTCACGGAGCGCGGTGTGGCCGCCGGCGTGCTGGTGGCTCCAATCCTTCCGGGGATCACGGACTCGGTGGAGAACATCCGAACGGTGCTCGAGGCAGCCAGAGCGCACGGCGCGCAGTTTGCGCATCCGAGCCCGTTGCGGTTGTATCCCGCCGTTCGACCCCTGCTGCTGCCGCTGATCGGGCGGCGGTTCCCTTCGCTGGCCGCGCGATACCGCGAAGTGTACCAGGGGGTGGGGCGGGCGCCGAAAGACTACCATCTCGCCCTCACACGGCGGTTCGAGCGCGTGGCGCGCGTCGTGGGGATTCCCGTGGAAAGCGAGCGCCGCGCGGTCGCCGGCGTCGAGCGACAACTCAACTTCTGGCCGGAGCAACGCCCGTGAAGAAGATGACGCCGATTCTCTATGTAGAGGCCATCGAGCCCTGTCTCGGCTTCTGGGTCGATCGGCTGGGGTTCGCCAAGACGGTGGAAGTACCGCACGGAGACCGGCTTGGGTTCGTGATCCTCGTGAAGGGTCAGTGGGAACTCATGTACCAGACGTGGGATAGCGCGGACGCGGATCTGAAGGGTGCCGTGCCACGGACCACTGGGCGATCCGCTGCGCTCTACATCGAGGTGGAAGACATTGACGCCGTCGAGCGTGCCATGGTGGGCGCCGCGATCGTGCACGCGCGCCGCAAGGCGTTCTACGGGGCCACGGAGATCTTCGTCCGCGAGCCCGGTGGGCACGTTGTCGGGTTTGGACAGATGGAGGCGGCGTGACCGACTTGGCCAGGAGGGGCGTCGCCCGCCGTCAGAGCGGCAACCGCGGCGTCTCGGGTGCGGTGGACCGGATTCCCAGGGGCGCCAGGACGGAGCGATACGTCTCTTCCAGCTCGGGCGGCACCTCCACGTCTCCGCCGAAGTACAGCTTCCGTAGCATTGCCGCGTTGGCCGCTCCCTGGCCGAGGTAGTGATTGTTGGTGATCACGTAGGTCTCCCGCGCTCGCTCCGCCACTTCACGAATCCGATCAAGCCAGGGCTTCAATTCGTCGGCGGAATAGAGGTAGTCGTACCGCTCGTGCGGCGCGGCATCTTCGGCGAACCAGTGCTCATAGTTCCGCCCGTGCAGCCGCACGTAGCCCACATCGGCCGTCACCTGGGCCCCGGGCTTGATCGAATGGCGAAACACGGGTTGGTCAATGTTCACCACGCCCACGCGTCGCTCGGCGAGCCCGGCGTAGAATTCCGGCACGTTCCACGACGCATGACGTACCTCCACGGTCAGCGGGTACGACGAAAACGCGTTGATGACGTCCTCGAGCCACTCGCGTGATTCCGGCGATCGCTTGAACGACCACGGGAACTGGATCAGCACGCAGCCCAGCGAGCCGGACTCCGCCAGCGGGTCGAACCCCTGACGCACGGCGCCTACGTCGTCAGGCGTCCACGCGGTTTCGCGCTCGTGCGTGAAGCGCTGCCACAGCTTTGCGGTGAAACGGAAGTTCTTATTGTGCGCCACGCGGCGGGCCCAGCGTCGTGCCGACGTCGCCGTGGCTGGACGGTAGAACGTTGAGTTGATTTCGATGGTGTCGAAGTAGCGTGAGAGGTAGGCGAGAGGGTCGAAACCGCGAGGGCGTGTGATCGGGTACACCGGCCCCCACCAGTCTTTGTAGTCCCAGCCAGCGATGCCGAATCGGACCATCGAACACTAAAGATGGCGCGGCGTGCGCAGTCGCGCTCGCGATGGACGTGGAGGTGATGGGGACCGATAGTGGCAGGATTTTAACAGTAAGTCGTTGTGTAGCAATCTGTTACAGCCAGTCACGCCTCATCTTGTCCAGTACGGATTTTCGGGATATATTCGGGGTTCATTTTGCCCTCGGTTTTTCCCATGACCAGGGTTCTTCAGAGCGATCTCGCCTGCTGTGTCTGGGTATCGCTTTTCGCCTTTCGCTGCGAAGCCGCAAGGCGGCCCGAGCTGGCAGGCCGACCCGTTGCGTTGCTCGCGCCTGAAGACACCAAGCGCATCTGGCAGATCTCCCCCGTCGCGAAACGATATGGCGTGAAACCGGGCATGACCGTGAGCCAGGCCATCGGTCTTTGTCCTGCGCTCACGCTGTGCGAGCCGGATCCGGTCCACTACGACGAGCGGTTCGCCCACTTGCTGCTTGCGCTATCCAGTGTGAGTCCGGTCATTGAGCCCGCGGAGTTGGGGCGGGTGTACGTTGGGGTGGACGGATTAGAGGGGTTGTTTGGATTACCGGAGCGACAGGTCGAGGCTATTGCCTCGGCGGTTCGGCGGTTGGGCGGTTTGGTGGATGAGGCTGCCGGTGGCTCCCCGATCTGCCGATCTGCCGATCCGCCGATCCGCCTTGGGTGGAGCCGGGGGAAATTCGTTGCCTGGGTTGCCGCGACTCGTGCCGAACCCGATGGCGCCGTCATCGTCCGCGATGAGGAGCGAGTGGCGTTCCTCGCCTCTCAGCCCATCGCCGTGCTGCCGTTGGATTCCGACACGCATCGCAGGCTCTGGCAACTTGGCCTGAAAACGCTGGGCGATCTGGTGGCGCTTCCCGAGTCGGCGGTGGTGTCGCAGTTCGGGAGCCCCGGTCGAACGCTGTGGCGGCTCGCGGCCGGTGCGCTCAATGAGCCGGTCATCGGTCGCGAGATGCCGGAGCCCATTGTGGTGGCGGTGGATTTTCCCACCCCCGTGGCGGACCGCGCCGTGCTGGCCCTCGCGCTGGAGCAGTTGATCGAGCGTGCGCTCGGGCATCCTCGCCGCTCGGGGTTCCGCGTGCACGTGGCGCGCGCGCGCGCCACGCTCGAGCAGGGCGCCTCCTGGATGACCGAGGTGACGCTCAAAGATCCCTCGGCGGATCGGGACCGCATTGCGGCGCCGCTCAAGGTGCGGCTCGAGCAGGATCCGCCCACGGGCGCCGTGGAACAGCTGACGCTGGAATTCACCGCCTTCGCCCCTGGCACCACCGAGCTTCAGCTGTTCGCCCAGGACGCTCAAGCCGCCGCCCGTGCTGGCCGCCGTCGTGCCCTCCAGGCTGCCGTCGAAGAAATCAAGACACGGCTCAAGCGCCCCCTGTTGCATCACATCATCGAGGTCCAGCCATGGTCTCGCATTCCCGAGCGCCGGTTCGCGTTGATCGATTACGAAGCCTGAATCTCCCCCGGCGGGTGGTCGTCGAGGTGGATGGGCGTGGGTTTCCCTGCCTAGTAAAAGGCGTGGGCGATGTAACGACAGGCGATGAGGGGCGATGGCAGGCGATGACAGGCGATGGGGTCACGGGCGACGAAGGGCGACGCCGCATGACAGGGAGGGACGTTGGTTTCCGGCAGGTAGAGGCCATAGGCGAAGTGTGGCGGGTGGATGATGAGTGGTGGAGGAGACCGATCGCGCGTCGCTATGTAGAGGTTCTGGTAGAAGGGGGTGCCCACGTCACGCTGTACGAGGATCTCACCACCGGAGAGTGGTTCGTGCAACGGATCTGACATCGTCCATCATCGCCTGTCATTGCCCGACGATGTACATCGAACTGCATTGCCACTCGGCATTCTCTTTTTTGGACGGTGCCACGCTTCCCGAGCATCTCGTGCTCGAGGCGCTATCACTGGGCTACCCCGCGCTCGCCCTCACCGACCACAACGGCCTGTACGGCTCCATGGCCTTCGCGCAGGCGGCGACGCAGATGGGCCTTCAGGCCATCACCGGCTCGGAGATCACGCTGCTCGACGGTTCGCACGTCACGCTGCTGGCCGAGACGCCGCGCGGTTATGCCAACCTGTGCCGGCTCATCACCGAGGCGCATCTGGGTCGGGCGGATCGGCGCGATCCGCGGCTCGACTTCGCTTCACTCGAGCGCCGTCACGAAGGACTCATCGTTCTCTCCGGCTGCCGTGGCGGGCTCCTGCCTCGAATCCTCATCGCCGAAGGGCACACGGCCGCCCGGCGCTTCGCCGAGCGCTGTCGCGCCGTGTTCGGTCCCGAGCGCTTCTTCGTGGAAGTCCAGCGGAACTTCGTGCGCGGCGATCGCGATCTCACCCGCGCGCTGTGCGACATTGCCGATGCCGTGGGGCTTTCGGTGGTTGCCACGGGCGACGTGCACTACCACCGCCGCGAGCGGCACCGGCTGCACGACGTGCTGGTCGCCATTCGTCATCGCACCACGCTGGACGCGTCACACTCCGTGCGCCGGGCCAATAGCGAGTTCTTCCTCAGACCGCCGAACGACGTGGCTGCACTGTTCCCCGACCGGCCGGACGCCGTGGCCAACACCGTGGCGATTGCCGAGCGTTGTACGGCGTTCGACCTCACCAGGGATTTGGGCTACACCTTCCCGGATTTCCGCGGGGCCGATCGGCTCCCCGCTCCGCAGGCGCTGCACGAGTTCTGCCGCGTGAAGCTGGACGAGCTATACCCGCCGGGCTCCGAGCTGCGCGGGGAAGCCGAGGCACGGCTGGCCGAGGAGCTGCGGCTCATCGAGCACCACAAACTGTGCGGGTTTTTCTTGGTCTATCACGATCTGTTCGAGTTGGCGCGCGAAGTGGGGCGGGATGTGCGGCACGGCAGCCGGCGCGCTCATGCGAACTTGCTGCCGGGACGCGGGCGGGGGTCGTCCGTGTCATCCATCGTGTGCTATTTCCTGGGCCTGTCGCACATCGATCCGGTGAAGAACCGGCTGTTCCTGGGCCGCTTCTTGAATGAGACACTCGCCTCGGTGCCGGACATTGACCTCGATTTTCCGCGCGAGATCCGTGAGGAGTTGATTCGGCGCGTCTATCAGCGTTATGGGGCCGAGCACGTGGGGCTCGTCTGCTCCTTCCCCACCTATCGCATGCGCTCGGCCGTGCGCGAGATCGGCAAGGCGCTGGACCTCCCGCCCGGCGAGATCGAGCAAGTGGCGCGGCTCGCCGATCACTCCTTCTCCCCCGCGGCATTGCGGGAGGAGTTGCGGCTGCTCCCCGGATTCGCCGAGCGCGTGGATGGCCCGCTGTGGCGCGACCTGTGCGACCTGGCCGTGGAGATCGCGGGGCTCCCCCGTCACATCTCCCAGCACGTGGGTGGGATGATCATCTCGAGCCGGCCGCTGGTGGAGCTGGTGCCGCTGGAGCGCTCAGCCATGCCGGATCGGGTGATCTGTCAGTGGGACAAGGACTCGTGCGACGACGCGCGGTTCATCAAGATCGACTTCCTGGCACTCGGCATGTTGTCGCTGGTGGAGGAATGTGTCGAGCTGGTTGCCGAGCGCGAAGGCATGCCGCCCGATCTGTCGCGCATCGATTTCAACGACCAGGCCGTGTACGACCGCATCTGTGCCGGCGACACCGTGGGTCTGTTCCAGATCGAGAGCCGGGCGCAGATCCAGATGATCCGCCGCACCCGGCCGCGGAACCTGGAAGACCTCGCAGTCGAGGTCGCCATCGTGCGGCCGGGGCCCATCGTCGGTGGGGCGGTGAATCCCTACGTGCGCCGGCGCGAAGCTCAGCGCGCGGCCACGCAACGGGGTCAGGGGTACGACCCGCCGGTGGATCACCCGCTGCTCAAAGAGTGCCTGAGCGAGACGCTCGGCGTGATCCTGTATCAGGATCAGGTGCTCCAGGTGTGTCAGGCACTCGCGGGCTTCACCGCTGGTCAGGCCGAAGCGCTGCGCCGGGCCATGAGCCGGCGGCGGAGCCGCGAGCTGATGGAAGGGTTCTGGGAGGAGTTTCGCCGCGGCGCGCTCGAGCGTGGCGTCTCCGAAGCCACCGCGCAGCGGGTGTTCGAGCAGGTGACCGCATTCTCCGAGTTCGGATTCCCCAAGTCGCACGCCGCGGCGTTCGGGTTGCTCGCCTATCAGTCCGCGTGGCTCCGGCACTATCACCCGGTGGAGTACTACACCGCGTTATTCAACAACCAGCCCATGGGCTTTTACTCGCTCGATGCGTTGGGCCGGGATGCGGCGCGGCATGGGATCGAGATTCGGTTGCCGGATGTGAATCGAAGTGAGGTGTGGTGTACGGTGGAGCGTGACCCGGACAGCGGCGGATCGGCGGATCGGCGGATCGCCGGACCGCCG
>DATMAW010000045.1:0-14182 GCA_035559715.1 Gemmatimonadales bacterium
CGTGTTGCGCCATCCGGCAAGACCCACAGCGAGGTCCGAGTGGTTGCTGAGCGCGCGGAAGTTCACCGTCCCGGGTGTGCCGCCGCGGCCGGCCAGGGCGGCGACCGCGCGAGTGACCGGCCGCAGGTTCCACAGCGCGAGCAGGGCGGTGGAGGGAATGCGGAGCGCATGGCCGCCCACGCTTGCCACCAGCACCCGCGCGACGTCGAACATCGGCCCCGCCGTGGTAGCCACGAGCACCAGCCCATCCACGCCTGCCGCCGCGCGCCGATCGCCGTCGAGCAGCCAGGCCAGCGCGAGCATGCCGCCGAAACTGTGTGCCACCACCACGCGCCGCTCCGCAGCCATCCACGTGGCCTCGGTCTCCAGCCGCTGCACGAGCAGATCCACGTACAGCGACATGCGCCGGCGCTCCAGCTCGAGCGTCCAACCATCGTCGCTCAGGGCGAGGCGCGTGAAGTCCACCGCCACGGTGGGCATCCCCAGGTCCGGGAAGATCGTGGCGTTCAGGGTCATTCCAGGGAGCAGTAGAACGGCACTGCGCCCCGGGTCGCGCTGGTCGTTCTGGCGCATACCTTATGCTGCACCCGTGACTTCCGCCTCAGCAACCTCGTGCGGCCGATGCGGGCAACCCGCCCCTCCCGGCGCTCGCTTCTGTCCGTCCTGCGGGGCCCAGCTTACGTCCGCCTTCCGCTGGGATGCACCTGTGCCGGAGCGCCTGGCGGATGCCCTTGGCCCCCAGTACAGCGTCGTTGGTGAGCTGGGGCGGGGCGGATTCGCGATCGTGTATTCCGTGCGAGACCTGCGGCTCAATCGCTATCTCGCCGTTAAGGTCATGCGGCCGGACCTCGTCGAGTCTCCGATTGTCGTCGAGCGGTTCCATCGGGAGGCCCGCCTCATCGCCCAACTCGACCACCCCAACATCCTGCCCGTGAGTTTCGCCGGCGAGGGCGCCGGACTCGTCTATTACGCCATGCCTCGGGTCAAGGGTGAGACGCTGCGAGAGCACCTGCGGCAGGAACCTCGACTTCCCGTCGGTCTCGCCCTGCACATTTTCGGGGAAGTGGCCCGCGGGCTTCATCATGCGCACGCGCACGGCGTGCTCCACCGGGACGTCAAGCCGGCGAACGTGATGCTCGAGCACAGCGGGAAAGTGCTGCTGCTCGACTTCGGGATTGCCAAGGCGTTGTCCGGGGACGGGGGCAGCACCACGACGAGCGGCCTGATCATCGGATCGGCCGAGTACATGTCTCCCGAGCAGGCCGCGGGCAGCCGCGATCTCGATGCCAGAACCGACCTTTACGCGCTCGGCACGGTTGGCTTCGAGATGCTGGCCGGACAACTCCCGTTCCCCGGTGACGGCGTCCGGCAGTTGCTCGCCAAACAGGCGGCGGAAGCCGCGCCCGACGTTCGATTGCTTCGCCCCGACGTTCCGGACTCGTTCGCCCGAGCCATCGCCGGCTGCCTGCAACGCGAACCGGCGGCTCGCTGGCCCTCGGTCCAGACGGCGTTGCAGGTGGCCCTGAGCTGACCCACGTTGTCCCCAGACGAGCCTCCACGCACTACGAGCTGACACAAAACGTGGTCGCTTGACGTAGTGACCGCATGTCATTACTGTCCTCAGTCCAATCTTGACCGTAGTCATGTTTGATACGGTTCCATTGTTGGGTCAGGTTCTACCGTGGAGGCCTAAGTAATGACAGGGCTTGAGCTTTCAAGGCGCGAACGCAAGAAGGAAGAAACGAAGGAGAGGATCTTCCGGGCTGCGGTCAAGCTCTTTCGCGACAAGGGGTTCGAGAACACCACCATTGACGACATTACGGAACGAGCGGATGTCGCCAAGGGGACGTTCTTCAATTACTTCCACAAGAAAGAGGCGGTACTTGGGTACCTCTCGGCGGTTCGGCTGGCCGAGGCGGAAGAGCGGGCCGAGGAGATCCTCGCGGCGCGGCGGCCGGCACGGGAGAGCTTGATCGAGTTGCTGTGCGACGCTGCCGCAGGCTACGAGGAGGACCCAGAGCTGTCTCGCTTCGTCGTCATCGAGTCCATGCAGCGGGCCTTCGCGCCCAACGAGGAGGTGCATCACCGCTGGCACAATCTGCTGGTTCGAGTTCTGGAGCAGGGACGACGCAACGGCGAATTGCGAGCAGACCTCGATCTCCAACGAGCGGCGTTCGTGCTGTCCACCGTGTACATGGGCACGTTGATGATGTGGCTGTGCGGTAACAACGCTCCCGAGTGTGGAGGGTTGCAATTCGATCTACGGCACGAGCTGCGGGCTCGTCTCTCGCTCGTCATTGACGGGCTGTCTGTCTGAGGGGTACGGAGGCTGTCGTGAGGAAACGGATCATCGCGCTGCTGGGGCTTGGGCTGGCCGGCCCCGTTGCGGCGCAGGAAGCCGCGGTGGGGGGCGAGTCAGCGGTGCAAGTGCTCTCGCTCGAGCGGGCGCTCGCTACGGCGTTCGAGAACAGTCAAACCCTGGCGCAGGCCCGCTACGGGCTGCGAGTGGCCAACCAGCAGGTGCGTGAGGCCTGGGGGGGCGTGCTGCCGGACATCTCGGCCACGGCCTCGTACTCACGCAACCTGCTCGTGCAACAGGCGTTCTTGCCGGCCTTCATTTTCGATCCCAACGCGCCACCGGATGAGCTGATCCCGGTTCGTTTCGGGTCCGACAACACCTGGCAGGCAGGGCTCTCGCTGACGCAGCCGCTGTTTCAATGGACGGCGTTTATCGGCGTCGGAGCGGCTGGCCGGTATCGGGAACTGGAGCGCGAGCGATTGCGTGGCGTCTCGCATGCGGTCGTGGCGTCGGTGCGGCTCGCCTATCTGGAGGCCATGCTCGCGGCGGAGGAAGTGCGGCTTACGCGGCAGAGCGTGGATCGGGTGCGGCGCACGCTGGAAGAGACTCGGGGGCTCAATCGCGCGGGGCTGGCGAGCGACTACGACCTGCTCCGGCTCGAGGTCCAGGTGGCGAACCTCGAGCCGACGTTGTCGCGCGCGGAGAACGCGCTCGCCGACGCCAAGCGGGCGTTGCTCGTCGCCATCGGGCAGGATCCGCTCACGCCCGTGGAGCTCGAAGGGCGGCTGAACGAGATGAACGTAGTCGCGCTGGCCCAGAATTCGGCCAGCCATCAGGCGTTGCTGCGCCTGGCCGGATACGTGGAGGACGATCGCCTGGACGCGGATCGGGCCTGGCAGTTGGCACGCGCGTCCCGCAGCGATCTGAGGCAGGCTGACCTGGCTGTGGATCTGGAGCGGGCCCGGCTGGGCGCTCAGCGGGCCGAGTACTTCCCCAAGCTCTCGATTTTCTCGAATTACAGCCTCGTGGCTCAGGAGAACGGCGCACCGGACTTCTTCGGCACGTCGCGCCAGCGGGCCAAGTCGGCCGTCGCGGGCCTGCGCGTGGAGCTTCCGGTGTTCAATGGGTTTGCCCGCGAGGCGCGGGTGCAGCAGGCGCAGGCGACGTTAGGCCAGGCCCGCTCGCGGCTCGAGCAGCTCCGGCAGGAGGCGATGCGAGAGGTGCACGGTCTGGTGGCGGACGTGCGCGAGGCGCGGCTGCGGGCTCAGGGCCAGGAACGGGCGGTCCAGCAGGCGCGGCGCGGGTTTGAAATCGCGTCCGCCGAGTATCGGGCCGGCCTTGGCTCGCAGTTGCAGGTGACGGACGCGGAAGTCGCGCTCCGGCAGGCGGAATTCAACTACGCGCGCTCGGTCTACGATTTCCTCGTGGCGAGCGCGCGGCTCGACAACGCCGTGGGGAACGTACCGGATCAAATAAGCAGCTTCGTGCTGCCTGACTGACACGAGGAGACACTGCGGTGACGAGGAGCAACGGGATGCACCGGATGTGGGTGGTGTTGGCTGCGGCGGTCTCGGCGGCCGTGGCGGCGACGGCCTGTCGGCGGGCCGACGGTGAAACGGCTCAGGAGGCGGCGGCGGCTGGCGGGCCGGAAGCCGGCGCGCGCGTGGTGAACGTGGAGGTGAGCGTGGTCACGCCCGGGGAGTTCACCGACGTGGTCCGCGTGACCGGCGAAGTCGAGGCGCTGAACGACGTGACGCTGTCGGCGGAAGAGGCGGGCGTGATCCTGGAGCTGTACCGTGACAAAGGCGCCGTGGTCCGACGCGGGGACCCGTTGATGAAGATTGACGACGCCGTCCTGTCGGCCCAGGTGAGCGAGGCCAGGGCGGCGGCGGCGGTGGCGCGCGAGCAGTACGAGCGCCAGCGGCGGGTATGGGAGGAAGAGAAGATCGGCAGCGAGATCGCGCTGCTCCAGGCGCGGTCCGCCGCGGATGCGGCGGCCGCGCGCCTGACGGCTCTCGAAGCGCGGCTCGAGCGCACGGTGATCAGAGCGCCGGTGGACGGGGTGTTCGACGAACGAGCCGTGGAGATCGGCGAGATGGTAACGCCCGGGCTGCGGGTCGGGCGCGTCGTGTCGGCGCATCGTTTGAAGGTGACCGCGGGAATCCCGGAGCGATTTGCCCCGGACCTGCGAGTCGGCGCCCGGGCGCGGCTCACGTTCGACGTGCTGCCCGGTCAACAGGTCGACGGCCGAGTGGGTTTTGTCGGTTCCACGGTCAACACCCAGAGCCGGACGTTCCCGGTTGAGATCGTGCTGGACAACCCCGGGCGAGTGATCAAGCCCCACATGGTTGCTAACGTGCAGGTGGAGCGGCAGCGCATGCGGAACGTGGTGGTGGTGGATCAGAACGTCGTGATGCGAACGGAGAACGGATACCAGGTGTTCGTCGTGGCGGAGCGGAACGGCGCGGTCGTGGCCGAGGCACGCCCGGTCGAGCTGGGGCCGTCCAACGAGAACCGCGTGGTGATCCTGGCGGGTCTGTCGCCCGGTGACCGGATCGTCACGGCGGGTCAACGTCTGGTGGATCACGGGAGTCATGTTCGCATCGTGAACGCCGCGGAGGCGGCTCGATGAGCTCAGGCGGCGGGAAGTTCAAAGAGTTCTGGCTCACGTCGGTGTCCGTGGACCATCCGACGTCGGTGGTCGTGCTGACGGCCTTCCTGGTGATCGTCGGACTTGGGTCCTACGTCACCATCCCCAAGGAGTCGTCACCGGAGATCGTGGTGCCGAACATCATCGTCAACACGGTCTACTCCGGCGTCGCGCCCAAGGACATCGAAACGTTGATCACCCGGCCAATCGAGGAGGAGCTGAACACGATCGCGGATGTGAAGACGATCACGTCCACGTCGGTGGAGGGCTACTCCTCCATCAACGTGGAGTTCGAGGCCGGAATGAACATGGACGAGGCGCTCCAGCGCGTCCGCGAGAAAGTGGACATTGCCAAGGCGGAGCTGCCGCCGGCCGCTGAAGAGCCGGCGATCCTCGAGATCAACTTCTCGGAGTTCCCCATCATGCAGGTGAACGTTTCGGGGCCCTACAGCCTCGAGCGCCTGCGCCAGGTGGCCGAGGATCTCCAGGATCGGCTGGAGCAGATCCCAAGCGTGCTGGAAGTGCAGCTCGCCGGCGGCTTGGAGCGAGAAGTCCAGGTGGACGTGGATCTGGGCCGGCTCAAGTACTACGGACTCGCGTTCGAGGACGTGATCGGCGCCATCGCGAGCGAAAACGTCACAATTCCGGGCGGCTCGATCGAGGTGGGAGACTTGAAGTATCTCGTCCGGGTTCCCGGTGAATTCGAATCTACCGCGCCGATTGCCGACATCGTCGTGGACACCAAGGCGGGACGGCCGGTGTACGTGCGCGACGTGGCCACGGTGGACTTCGGGTACAAGGAGCGGGACAGCTATGCGCGGTTGGATGGAGTCCAGGTCGTCTCACTCGCGGTGAAGAAGCGTGCCGGTCAGAACATCATCGAGACCGCGGACGCGGTTCGGGCGGTCATCTCGGACATGGAGCGTGGGTTCCCCCCGGGAACGTTGGTGAAGATCACCTCGGATCAGTCGGGTGAGATTCGCGACATGGTGTCGAGCCTCGAGAACAACATCATTTCGGGCTTGGTCCTCGTGGTGGGCGTGCTGCTGTTCGTGCTCGGGGCCGGGACCGCGTGGTTTGTAGGCCTGGCCATCCCCACGTCCATGCTCCTGTCGTTCATGGTGTTCAAGGCGACGGGCATCACGATGAACATGGTCGTGCTGTTCTCTCTGATCCTCGCGCTGGGGATGCTGGTGGACAACGCGATCGTCGTGGTGGAGAACACGTACCGTTTCCGCGAGCAGGGTTTCGACCGGGTCGCGGCCGCCAAGTTCGCCACGGCGGAAGTGGCCTGGCCCATCATCGGCTCCACGGCCACCACGCTCGCGGCGTTCCTACCGATGGCATTCTGGCCGGGCATCGTGGGCGAGTTCATGAAGTTCTTGCCCATCACGCTGATGATCACGCTCAGCGCGTCGCTCTTCGTGGCGCTGGTGATCGTGCCGGTGTTCTGCGCGCTGTTCCTCAAGCCCGAAGCCACGCCGCGGACGCCAATGACGCCGGCCATGCGGCGCCTCATCATCGCGGGGATCGCCGTCGCATTCGTCATCATCGCCGTCCTGAACTGGCTCACGGCAGTGCTCGGGCTCGTCACGCTGGCGTTGTTCCGCGTGTTCCACGTCAAGGTCGGCGAGCCCAGCGCGCGCTGGGTCATGACGACGGGGCTGCCCTCCGTCATCCACCAGTACGAGCGCATCCTGCGCTGGTCGCTGGACCACCGGGCCCGCATCCTGTGGGGATCTGCCGGTTCCTTCGTGGGGGCGTTCGTGCTGTACGGGTTCCTCGGCGCGGGCGTGGAGTTCTTCCCGGAGAACATTCCGCCCTCGACGGTGTACGCGCAGGTCGAAGCGCCGCTCGGGACGCGCGTGGAAGAGACGGACCGCGTGGTTCGCCGGATCGAACAGGCCCTCCCCGCGATTCCCGGCCGGGAAGACGTGGAGTCCGTGGTGGCCACGTCCGGCTCACAGATCTCGGGCGATTTCGGCGGCGGCAACGGCGGCACGCACCTCGGCACGGTCGCGGTGAACTTCGTGGACTACAAGGATCAGCAACACGATGTTTTCCAGACGATCGAACGGATGCGCCAAACGCTGGGTCAAGGGATCGCCGGCGCGGACGTTTCCGTGGAGTTGCCCAACATGGGTCCGCCCACAGGGCGACCCGTCACGATCGAGATCAGCGGCGAGGATCCGGAGGTGCTGCGCGCCCTGGGCGACAGCGTGGTGCACCGGTTGGAGCGGTCGCCGGTGTACGCCAGGCTGGACGGACTCGAGAGCGACATGGAAGCGGGACGCCCCGAGCTGGTCGTGGAGGTGGACCGAGAGAAGGCCGCCCTGTACGGGCTGAACACGTCGAAAATCGGGATGACGGTTCGCAGCGCCATCAACGGCACCGGAGCCTCGAAGTTCCGCGACGGCAAGGACGAGTACGACATCACGGTCCGGCTGGCGAAGCCGTACCGGGAGGATCTTGACGCGCTGGCGGACCTGACCGTTGTGGAGGACGGCAAGCAAATCCCGTTGTCCTCGGTGGCCCAGTGGCACGTGGGGAAGGGAAGCGGCGACGTCAAGCGAAAGGACCTGGACCGCGTCGTCACCGTTTCGTCCGACGTGCGCACGGGCTACAACGCGAATGCCGTGCTGGCCGAAGTCCAGCGCGAGCTCGCGGACTTCCCGGCTTCGCTGCCCTCCGGCTACGAGATGCGATACGCCGGCCAGCAGCAGGAGCAGGACGAGTCCCAGGCGTTCCTGACCGGAGCGTTCTTCCTGGCCCTGCTGCTCATCGCCGGGATTCTCGTGGCGCAGTTCGATTCCGTTGCCAAGCCGCTCATCATCATGACGTCGGTGGTCATGTCCACGGTGGGCGTGTTGATGGGGCTCATTGTGTTCCGCATGCCGTTCGGGATCATCATGACCGGGATCGGCGTGATCAGCCTCGCGGGCGTGGTGGTGAACAACGCCATCGTGCTCCTGGACTACACGGACACGCTGCGGCGGCGCGATGGATTCGGTGTGCGCGAGGCCATCATCGCGGCAGGGAAGACTCGCTTTCGGCCCGTGTGGCTCACGGCCATCACGACCGTGCTCGGGCTGGTGCCGTTGGCCACCGGATTCAACTTCGACTTCCTCGGTCTCTACTCACGGCTGGCGCCGGATATCTACTGGGGCGGCGAGCAGGCGGCCTGGTGGGCGCCCATGGCGATCGCGGTGATCGTGGGGCTGACCTTCGCGACGTTCCTGACCCTGATCTTGGTTCCGGTGCTCTACACGGTCATGGACGACGTGGAGCAGTGGGTCCGGGCCCGACTGCTACCGGCCAAGGGGAGGCGGTCGTCGCCCGGGATGCCTGCCGTGCGCGAGTCGGAGGCGAAGGCCTCACCCGAGCCAGTCGCGGTATAGCTCGGGCCGGCGGTCGCGCCAGAAGAGCCGGCGCGCCGTCGAGGTTGCGCAGCAAGAGAGGTCCACATCCGCGATGACCAGGTCGTCCTCGAGCCGCTTTCCTCGAGTGACGATCTGGCCCTCCGGGTCCACGACGAACGACTCTCCCGCAAACGTGAGCCTTTCCTCCCGCCCCACGCGGTTGCACAACGCGGCATAATAGCCGTTCTGGAATGCGGCCGTTCGCACCTCAGCCTCGAACAGGCCCTCCGGCCATTCGTCCAGCGCTCCTGCCTGGGGGATCACCACCAGCTCGGCCCCAGCGATCGCCAGCGCGCGCATGTACTCGGGGTAGTGGCGGTCATAACAGATGGCCACCCCGATGGGTCCGGCGCGTGTGCGATACACCGGTGCGCCGCGGTCTCCCGGGTGGTAGTAGGCGCGCTCGTGGAAACAGGCGTAGTCGGTGATGTGGATCATCCGGGTTACGCCGAGCAGCGTGCCGTCGGCGTCGAACACCGGGGAGCTGTCGAACCATCGGCCGGTCGGGTCGCGCTCGTACATGTTGAAGATCGTGACGAGCCCGAGCGCGCGGGCCCGCGCCGCAATCCGGTCGGCGAGCGGGCCGGGGATCGGCTCGGCCAATCTATCGGCGGCTTCGAATCGTTGGTGCTGCGGAAAGAAGCGTTCCACGGCGAGTTCGGGAAACGCGATGACGTCCGCGCCCGCAGCGCGCGCGGCCTCCATGGCGGCCAGGGCACGCTGCACGTTGTCGGCGCGGTCCGGACCAGCGTGTTGTTGAGCGAGGGCGATTCGCATTGCCAAGTCCTGTGACGACACGGGGATGCGTAAATGGACGTCAAGAGTGGCCGGGCGCGGCTCTCCAGGGCAAGAGGGGGCCCCTCGACGGGTCGCAGTTGACATCTCGCGGCGAGCGGGGTAATCAGTGCGGTGACGCATGCCCTCCGGAGGTCGTCTCTTATGCGCCGGCTATTGCTACTGTGTTTCGCGTGCCTGCTGTTGACCGGCACGGCGGTGAACGCGCAGGTGCGGACGGTGACGGGTCGGGTCACCGATGCCGCGACGAACCAGCCCATCACGACCGGGCAGGTGATCGTCCGCGGCTCCACCGTGAGCGCCACGCTGGGGGCGGACGGGTCCTTTGGGATCGGCGTGCCGCTCACGGACGTGACGCTGTACATCCGCAGCGTGGGCTACAAGAGCGTCGAAGTGCGGATTCCTGCCGGGCAGCCGAATCCCACGGTGAACGTGGCGATGGAGCGGGACATCTTGCAGCTCGACGAAGTGGTCGTGACGGGCCAGGCCACGGCTGTGGAGCGCCGCAATCTGGCGAACGCGGTGGCGACCGTGGATGCCGCGGACATCGCGCAGGTCACGATGCAGAGCATCGAGCACGGGCTTCAGGGCAAGATTGCCGGCGCGGACATTCAGACGAACTCTGGCGCGCCGGGCGGCGGCGCGCAGTTCCGGCTCCGCGGCGTGACCTCGATCAACGCGCAATCCGAGCCGCTGTACGTAGTGGACGGGGTCATCATCAGCAACGTGGCAATTCCGTCCAACCAGAACGCCGTCACGGCGGCGAGCGGCGGGTCCAACCCGGCGCTCACCCAGGACGCACAGGTCAACCGGGCCGCGGACATCAACCCCAACGACATCGAGAGCATCGAGGTGCTGAAGGGCGCCTCGGCGTCGGCGATCTACGGGTCGAAGGCGTCCAACGGTGTGGTCATCATCCAGACGCGACGGGGGCGACTGGGGGCGCCGCGGTTCGACGTGACGCAGCGGCTGGGGTTCTTCGATCTCGCGAAGAAGATCGGGTCCCGCCAGTTCGAGACCCTCCAGGAAGCCGTTGACGCCTTCGGGGCTGCGGCGGCCAACTATTACACGCAGGGGGTCTCGTACGATCACGAGGAGCAGCTCGCGCATCGCAACGATCTGTCGTATGAGACCGGGCTCAGCGTGAGCGGCGGGAACGAAGGAACGCGCTACTTCGCGTCGGGGCTCGTGAAGCACGACGCGGGAATCATTGACAACACGGGCTTCGAGAAGCAGTCGCTGCGCGTGAACCTCGACCAGAACATCGGGTCGCGGTTCAGCGCGTCCTTCGGCACCAACGTGCTCCACACGGTGGCGGCACGCGGTCTCACGAACAACGACAACACGGGCACCAGCTTCTTCATGGTGTTTCCGTTCACGCCGAATTTCGTGGACCTGTCTCGCAACCCCGACGGCACCTTCAAGCGGAACCCCTTCATCGAGAGCAATCCGCTGCAGACCGCGGCGCTGATGAAGAACGATGAGGACGTCTGGCGGTTCATCGGGACGTCCCGCCTGTCGTGGGATGCCGTGCGGACCGACCAGCACCGCATCCAGCTGATTGGTAACGGGGGCGTGGACTTCTTCAGTCAGGAGAACGAGCTGCTCTTCCCGCCGGAGCTGCAGTTCGAGCCGGCCGACGGACAGCCCGGGACCTCGCTGCTCAGCAACAGCACCAACCTGAACTTCAACGTCAACGGGAACGCGGTGTACACGTTCGCGCCCGCCAGCGGGGCGTTCAGCGCAACGACGTCCATGGGCGTACAGTACGAGACTCGCGACCTGGAAACCGCGCGTATCGTGACGCGAAACCTGATTCCCGGTCAGGGCAACATCGACGCCGGAACCAACGTGCAGGTGCGCGAGCGGCGGGAGCGGGTGGAAGACTTCGGCATCTTCTTCCAGGAAGAGGTGCTGACCGCCTCGGATCGGCTCCTGCTCACGCTCGGGGCACGGGCCGACCAGTCGAGTGGCAACAGCGACAGCGAAAAGCTGTATTGGTACCCGAAAGCATCGGCGTCATATCGCTTCCAGTTCGGCGGCGGCATGATTGACGAGCTCAAGGCGCGGCTGGCCTACGGGGAGTCCGGTAACCAGCCGCTGTTCGGCCAGAAGTTCACGCCGCTGGCCGGCACGAACAACATCGAGGGCCTGCCCACGTTGGTGGTGGGTGGAGCGGTGGGGTCCACGGCGCTGCAACCGGAGCGGCAGCGGGAAATCGAAGGCGGTTTCGACGCCACGTTGCTCGACAGCCGGGCCACGCTGGAATTCACGATCTACCGCAAGAACGTGAGCGACCTGCTGCTGGAGCGGCAGCTCGCCCCGTCGTCGGGATTCAACTCCGAGATCTTCAACGGCGGGAAGATGCGGACGTCCGGTGTCGAAGTGGCGCTGGCGCTGGTCCCAATTCAGTCGCGGGACGCGAGCTGGCTGTTCCGGACGACGTTCTCCAAGACCTCGAGCCGCATCACCGAGCTGCCGGTGCCGTCGTTCGTCACCGGGGGATTCGGCGTGCTGCTCGGCGCGTTCCGGATCGAGGAGGATTCCTCGGCGACGCAGATTGTGGGCAACGACACGCTGCCGGGTGGGCAGATCATCGAGCGGAAACTCGGTGATGCGACGCCGGACTTCCGCATGTCGTTTGCCAACGATTTCAACGTCAGGGGCCTGAACCTCTACTTCCTGTGGGACTGGCAGCAGGGCAGTGAAATCATCAACCTGACCAAGCTGCTGTATGACTTCGGCGCGAACACCGCGGACTACGACGAGGATGACGGCGGGCAGTTGAAGGGCGCCAAGCGGCTTGGTGGCTGGCTCAACGGTGTCACGGCCAACTACATCGAGGACGGCACGTTCCTTAAGCTGCGTGAGGTCACGCTGTCGTACGACATGCCCATCAGCTGGCTGCGGGGAGTGTGGGCCGGAGCCCGCAGTGCCCGCCTCAGTCTGTCGGGTCGCAATCTGCTCACCTTCACGCCGTACTCCGGGCACGATCCGGAGGTGAGCAACTTCGGGAATCAGCCGATCGCGCGGAACATTGACGTCGCGCCGTTCCCGCCAAGTCGGAGCTTTTGGTTCTCGGTGAGTCTGGGGTTCTAACCGTGACCGCGCACGCGAGGAGACGAGCCATGACATTCGGACGACCACTCGGTTACGCGGCCGCACTGGTTGGGACGCTGGTGACGGCGGCGTGCAAAGACCTGAACGTACCGGATTACAACAATCCGAGCCTGGAGGATCTGCTCACCAATCCCACCCGGACCAAACTGGCCGCGGCCGCCCAGGGATTGCTCGTGGGCACGCGCGCCGGCTACGGAGCGCCCAACGGATACGTGTCCCTGCTCGGGATTCTGGGCCGCGAGTCCTACAACTTCGACGCGGCCGATCCGAGGTTTGTCACGGAGATGCTGGAAGGCCAGTTGAACGGAGGGAGTCCGGCCTTCGGCGGCAATCTGTGGGGGAACCCGTACGCCAACATCCGCAATGCGCACGTGCTGATGCAGGCGGCCGAGGACGCCGCGAGCCTCACCACGGCGGAGCGGGAAGCGATTCGCGGATTCGCGAAGACCATTCAGGCGCTCGACTTCCTGAACATCATCAACACGCGGGATACCTACGGCGCGCCGATCGCGGTGAATCAGCCGGCCACGGCTGACCCGGCGCCGATCGCCACGAAGGCGGAGGTCTTCGCGTACATCGTGGCGCTGCTGGACTCGGCGCGGACGCACCTGCAGGCCGGTGGGGCCGCCTTCCCGTTCTCGCTGTCGAGCGGCTTCGCGGGGTTCGACACGCCGTCCACGTTCCTGCAATTCAACCGGGCTCTCAAGGCCCGGGTGGACGTGTACATGGGGAACTACTCCGCGGCGTTGACGTCGCTTGGCGGATCGTTCCTCTCGACGTCCGCACCGCTCACGCTGGGCGTGTATCACACGTATTCCACCGGATCGGGCGACGCCACCAACGGCATCTTCGATCCAACGGCCGCGGACATCCTGGCCCACCCGTCGATTTCCACCGATGCCCAGCTGCGGGCGGACCTCACCAAGGACCTGCGCTTCCAGCAGAAGGTGGTGACGCTGGCGGACCCGCGCACGGTACGGGGCATTACGACGCAGCTGGCGTTCAACATCTACCCGACCAACGTGACGCCGATTCCGATCATCCGCAACGAAGAGCTGATCCTCCTGCGGGCGGAGGCGAACCTCGGATTGAACACTCCGGCGGGCGATGCGGCCGCGCTGACCGACATCAATTTCATCCGCACGACGTCTGGCGGTCTCCAGCCGATTCTGGCGGCGAGCTGGAACACAATGAGTAACACGCAGCAGCTGGATGAGTTGCTCTACAACAAACGGTATTCGTTGTTGTTCGAAGGCGGGCACCGCTGGATCGACATGCGGCGCTACAACCGGCTGACCCAGCTGCCGTTGGATCTCCCCGCGCACCGGCGGAACGACAAGTTCCCGTTCCCGCTGGACGAGTGTAACGCTCGGGATCCCAAGCCGGCGCAGGGCTGCTGAGCGACAGGGAACGCGGAAAGCCGTAAGGGGTGAGGGGTAAGGGGTGGAGGTCTCGGACCTCTACCTCCTGCTCCTCACGCCGTTCCCATTCCGGATCATTGGACGATCTCCCCCTTCAGCGACGAGATCGCCGCCAGCAGCTCCTCGCGTTCCCGCCCCACCACCTTGAACTGATCCAGCGTCGCGACCAGGTGCGACACGGACCGGCTCCAATCGTCCTCGGTGATCCCCAAAGCCTGATGAGCGGTCCGCATGTCCTGGCCCACGTACACGCAAGGACCGCCGCTCATCTCGCACAGCTGATCCACGAGCATCTGCCGCACACGGTTCTTTTCCGGCACGCTCATGTCCTGGAAGAAGCCGGCGAGCATTGAGTCGCCGATCATCCGCCGCAAGAAGTCATCCACCACGGCGGCGATGGCGTCGTAGCCGCCAAGCCGGTGGTACAGCGCCCTACCGCCGCGAGCGGTGGATGGCGCCGGGCCGCCGCCGGCTGCGC
>DATMAW010000046.1:0-38458 GCA_035559715.1 Gemmatimonadales bacterium
CCGCCGGTGTGTATCCCGGAGCCGTCGTCATCGTCGGCCGCCACGACACCATCCTGCTGGCGCGCGGATACGGTCACCTGACCTGGTCGAGTTCGAGTCCCGTGCCCAACCCCGACAGTACGCTGTTCGACCTCGCCTCGCTCACGAAGGTCGTGGCCACTACGCCCGCTGCCATGCGCCTGGTCGAAACGGGGAGACTGCGGTTGAGTGACCCGGTGCAGGCCTACCTGCCGGAGTTCACCGGCGAGGGCAAACAGGACGTAACGATCGCGCACCTTCTCTACCACACCTCGGGGCTCAGGGCCTACCTACCGCTCCACGAGCGATCCACCGACTCGGCGGGCGCGAGCCGCTTGGTCTTGGAGGAGCCGCTGCGGTGGACCCCGGGGACGCGCACGGAATACAGCGACCTCAACGCGATCCTGCTGGGCTGGATCATCGAGCGCGCGTCTGGCCGCCCGCTGGACGAATTCGCCCGAGCCGAGTTGTTCCAGCCCCTCGGCATGACCGAGACGCGATTCCGGCTACCGCGATCCATGTGGAAGCGTGCGGCGCCGGTTGGCGTGTGGCGCGGCACCCCCGTCAGTGGCACCGTCCACGATCAAAACGCCGCCCGCCTGGGCGGCGTGGCCGGACACGCCGGGCTGTTTGGGACCGGGCGCGACCTGGCCCGGTTTGCTCAGTTCCTGCTGAACGGTGGAAGCACCACCGACTGCCGCTCGATTCTCCGCCCGGAAACCGTCGCGCTGTTCAGCCGGCGGGTTGGCCAGAATCGCTCCTTGGGCTTCGAGATGGAAGATACGACCACCGCGGACAACTCGGGCCAGCGGCTTTCGGGCCGTGCCTTCGGACACACGGGGTTCACCGGGACGTCGCTGTGGTTGGACCCGGAGCAGGACCTATTCGTGATCGTGTTGACCAATCGCGTATACGCGCCGCGCGCCTCACGATCCATCACGCGACTGAAGCAGATCCGCGGACGGATCGCCGACGCCGCCGTGGGTCTCGCCGAGCAGTCAAACGGATCGCGCGTGACGGCCTCATGTCCCCAGCCTCCGGCGCCAGACCGTCCTTGACCCGCCGCCCGATCCTCATCTACGACGCGGACTGCAGCTTCTGTAGCCGTTGGGTCTCGCGCTTGAAACGCTGGGACCGGCGCGACGTCGTTGAGCTGCTACCACTCACCGACGCCAAAGCCTGCGCCGTGACGAACACGGACCAGTCTGCACTGCGCCAGGCGGTGCATCTCGTGCTCCCCAGCGGCGAGGTGTTCGCCGGAGCGGCGGCGGCACGAGAGCTGTTGGCGTTTGTGCCGCATGGCTGGCTTCCGCGGATGGTGCTAGGCCTGCCGGGGGCGCTGCGTTGGGCGGATTGCGTGTATCACTGGATCGCCCGAACGTGGGGGCCAGCAGGAAACACGGCGGCCGCAGAACGGGAGTGGCCAGGTGGCGTGACTAACGGCCGAGGCGGCGGATAGCACGAGCGCGGCGGCGCATGGTAGATTCCCACTCGAACGACGCCGCCCCTACTTGGCTCGCGCACGGAGCAACCCCCGATGCCAACGCCTGACGACATCCGCAAAGCGCTCCGCCAGGTTAAGGACCCGGAGATCGGCCTGAGCGTCATCGACCTCGGCCTCGTTTATGACGTGCAGGTAGATGAGCAGGGAATCGTGGACGTCACGATGACGCTGACCTCCCCCGGGTGCCCCTCAGGACCGGAGATCATGGCCGACGTGGACCGGGTCGCCCGTTCGCTCGAAGGAGTTACCGGTGTGAACGTTGACCTGGTGTGGGAGCCGTACTGGACGCCCGAGCGAATCGATCCCAAAGTCCGCGCCTTCCTAGGCTACTGACCGGCTCGATCAGCCGGGCGGACCGCGGCCAGCAGGTCCTCCTCTCCGAGCGCCTGTCGCTGCCAGGTTCGTAGCTCCGGGACACTCGCCAGTTCATCACGCGTTTGTGGCGCGCGACGGGCGAGGGCCATCAGGGTGCCGTTGGGACACAACACCCCGGGCTCCACGCCCAGCGCTGCGGCCCTCTCGTTGCGGTGTGCTTTGAGACGCTCGAGTCGTGCCTCCGTTTCCGCGTCCGGACGCGGCATCACTGGTCCCCGGCGCGTCGGCCGGCCAATCGCCTCGTGAAGGCCACGCTGCACGGCAGCGAGCAGCGAGTCCTCGTACCGGCGCCCGATTGAGCGTGGCAGGCCCGCCACGCGCTGAAGCGCACCGGGCGTTGTCGGGGCCTCACGAGCAACGGCCACCAGCGCCTCACTTGGTGCAACGCGGAACGGGGGCCGGTCGAGCAACCGGGCCACGTCTTCGCGCCAGTCATACAGGGCTCTAAGAACCACCTTCGCGCGGGGCGATAGCGCTTTCGCCCCCGGCAGGCGCAGGTACGCGTCGTCCCGGTCCGGCGGTGTCCAACGAATGCCCTCAAGCCGGGCGAACTCCTCACGCGCCCACGCGAGCCGGCCCAGCGCAGCCATTCTGCGTTCCAGGAGGTCCCGCAAGGGCAGGAGGTACGCCGTGTCCGCCGCCGCGTAGGCCACCATGTCCGGGGGAAGCGGGCGCAGGGACCAGTCAGCGCGCTGCAGTTTCTTGTCCAACGTCACCCCGAGGTACTTCTCCAGCAGGGCGGCCAGGCCAACCCCGGGCTCGCCCAGCAACTGCGCGGCGATCCGCGTGTCGAATACGGACCGGGCACGAAATCCATAGTCTCGGTCAAGGACGCGCAGGTCGTAGTCGGCGTCGTGGAACACCACCTCCACGCGTTCGTCAGCCAGGACGGAGCTGATGGGCCCGAGGTCGCTTACCTGAAGCGGGTCCACCAACACGGTCTCGTCGTCTGAGCTGAGTTGCAGCAGGTAGACTCGATCGGCGTAGCGATGAAACGACGCAGCTTCGGTGTCCATCGCGAGGCGACCGCGAGCCGCAAGTCGTGAGACAGCCCGGGCAAGTTCGGCCGGGTCGCCGATGATCGGCGGTTGGGCGATGGGCATTTGCGGTTGCGCGATGGGCAATTGAAGTTCGAGCCGAAACATCGCCAGCGGGCCGCGGAAAAAGGAGTGAGGCGCCGTCCGCTCCCTCCCATCCGCCGCACCGCAGACGTATTCTCCCGTCCGCCACTCGATGCCGGAGCAACACGCATGATCCGCACCGCACCCCCGCCCGCGCGCCTCGTCACCCACTTGCTCCTCCTTTTGCCCGCGGTTGCGCACGCGCAGACCGGCGCGTTGACCACCGAGCTGGTTCGTCAACTCAAGTTTCGCTCCATCGGGCCGGCTGTCACCGGGGGCCGGATTCACGACGTCGAGGCGTTGCCCCAGGATCCGTCGACGATCTACGTGGCCACGGCGTCGGGCGGACTCTGGAAGACCGTGAACCACGGCACGACGTGGGCCTCGATCTTCGATCATCAGCCGGTCAGCACATTCGGCGACATCGCCATCGCGCCCTCCGATCCCACGGTGATCTGGGCGGGCACCGGCGAGCAAAACAACCGCCAGAGCACGTCCTGGGGCAACGGCGTCTATCGGTCTACCGACGCCGGAGTCACGTGGGCCCACCTCGGCCTGGACGAAACACGGCACATCGGGCGCGTGGTGGTACATCCCACCAACCCGGACATCGCGTACGTGGCCGCGCTGGGCAACCTGTGGAAGCCGAGTCCCGATCGCGGCGTGTACAAGACCACCGACGGCGGACGAACCTGGGCCAAAGTGCTCTTCGTAGACACGCTCACCGGCGTGGTGGACTTGGTCATGGATCCCACGGACCCCAACACCCTCGTGGCCGCATCCTATCAACGCCTGCGGCGCGCCTGGGGGTTCAACGGCGGAGGGCCGGGCAGTGGGATTCACAAGACGACCGATGGCGGGCGCACGTGGCGCCGCGTGACGGGCGGTCTCCCCGCCGGTCCGATTGGCCGGATTGGCCTCGCCATCGCGGCCACGAACCGGCTCGTGCTGACGGCCACCATCGAGCATCGCGGGGAAGGCGGCACGTACCGCAGCACGGACGGCGGCGAGACATGGCGCAAGGTGAACAACCTGAATCCGCGACCGATGTACTACAGCCACGTTCGTATCGACCCGCGCGACGAGAATCGAGTGTACGTGCTTGGCACGCAGTCGTACGTGAGCGAGGACGGCGGGGCCACGTTCCGCGAGCTGCCCACGGCCCCCACGTACGACGTGGGCGTGCACGCGGACCACCACGCGCTGTGGATCGACCCGAACAACACGAAGCACTTCCTGCTGGGCGGAGACGGCGGTTTGTACGAAACGTGGGACCGGGGTCTCACCTACACCAAGATCAACAACTTCGCCATCGCGCAGTTCTACGACATCGGGCTCGACATGCGGGAGCCGTATTTCGTCTACGGCGGTCTCCAGGACAACCACTCCTGGCTCGGGCCGAGCGCCACGCGACACTGGGAAGGGATCATCAATGACGACTGGCGGCAGATCGGCTTCGGCGACGGAATGTACCACCAGGTGGATCCTACCAGTCACCGCTACGTGTACAGCAACTCCAACGATGGCGGGTTTACGCGCGTGGACGCCGAGACGGGCGACATCCTGGACATCACACCCCAGCCGCCCGCGGGCGAACCCGGCTATCGCTGGGAATGGAACCCGCCATCCCTGGTCTCACGCCACAACCCCCAGGTGGTGTATGCGGGCGGCAATCGGCTGTTCGTTTCGCGAGATCGAGGCCTGAGCTGGGAGCGAACTGACGATCTGACGCGGCAGATCGATCGCGATACCCTCCTGCTCATGGGCGTACGGGGTGCGCAGATCACCCTCTCCCGACACGACGGCGAATCATCCTTCGGAGCGATCTCCACCATCGCGGAATCACCGCTTGATGCAGCAATCATCTGGGTAGGGACCGACGACGGGAACGTGCAGGTCTCGCGCGATGGCGCGCGCAGCTGGACCGAGGTCTCTCGCAACATCCGCGGCGCGCCGGGCGGGGCCTATGTCAGCCGGGTCATCGCCTCGCGTGCCGCGCCGGGCGCGGCCTACGTCACGATCGATGCCCATCGTGATGGCGATTTCGCCCCGTACGTCTTCTACACGGCGGACTTCGGGCGAACGTGGGCACCGCGCATGAGCGGCCTGCCCTCAGGCTCCGTCAACGTGATCGTGGAGCACCATGCCAATCCGCAGCTCCTCTTCGCGGGCACCGAGCACGCGCTCTTCGTCTCCAATGACGCCGGCACCCGATGGACGCGGTTCATGCCCAACCTGCCGACCACTGCCTACGACGATATCGAGATCCACCCGCGCGACAACGATCTCGTCCTGGGCACGCACGGGCGCAGCATTTGGATCCTGGACGACCTGGCGCCCCTCGTGGAGTGGTCGGGGCAGGTGGCAAGCCAGCCTGTCCATCTGTTTCCCCTCCGGGCCGCGACGATCTTCCACTTCTGGAAGGATCAGTCATATCGCTCGCAGGCCGCGTTCGCAGGAGAGAACCCGCCGTTCGGCGCGATCATCAGCTATCACCTAGCCCAAGCCGCCGAGCGCGTCACCATCTCGGTGGAGAACCAGTCGGGCCGTGTGGTGCGGCGGCTGGAAGGGCCTGGTGAGCCGGGCGTGATTCATCGGCTCACGTGGGACCTGCGTCACGAACCGCCGCCCTCGTTCCAGGCCGGTGGTGGAGACGAACCGGGTGCCGTTCAGGCGCTTCCGCCGCTGGCGCAACCCGTGGGACCCCGAGGGCCGTTCGTCTCACCGGGGGACTACACGATCGTGATCACCGCCCCGAGCGGAACGGCCCGCCGAACGGTCACGGTGAAGGGCGATCCCCTGATGCCCATCACCGACGCCCAGTATCGCGACCGGGAATCCTTTCTTCTCGGTGTGGCCGAACTGCTGCAACGCGGCTTCGATGCGGCCCAGCGATACGGCGTTCGAGTCCAGGGCGGATTCGGTCAGCAAACGGCTGCTCCCCCGGCGGACTCTGCCGCCGCCGCGCGTAACCGCCTCGCAACCGCCTTGCGGGGCCTCGCCGCTCTGGCCGCCGACATGAACGGCAGCGGCGTGCGGCCGGGCACCCTGTACCCACCCACGGAAACGCAGAAGCGGAGGAAGGCCGACCTCGAGAGCCTCCTCACCGGAGCCGTTGCGATACTCGAACGGCTGGGCGGCGGCAGATAAAAACGATAAACAGCGTGGAGGCCGTCAGAACGCGAGCAGCCGTGTCACCTTTGCCGTGATGAGACGGTCGAGCAGCTGACCAGTGCTCACGTTGCGTCGCTCCGTGAAGACGAGAAAGAAATCGGACAACGGCGCGTGGATGTAGTTGAGCCTGGCGTTCACCGACAGTTCGTCAGCGGCTGCGTTGAACTGCACCAGGGCGCTCACGAACATCCGGGTGGATTGGGCGAACCTCACGCGGGTTCGGAACACGTCAGCGTTGAACGAGGCCGACGGCAGCCGCACGTCGTTTCGCTCGGCGGATGCGTCCACGGAGACATGGTGATTGGGACGCCACCGCAGGCTGCCTCGCGCCGACCGCTTGGTCCCATCGTAGAAACTGCCGTAACTGCCGGTCGCGCCGAACGAGAACGGGCGCGACTGATCCGATTGAAAGCTGCCGGTGACCTCCCGAAAATCGTACTCCCCGGGCTGCACGGTGGCCGTGGATCCCGGAACGCGAAACGGGCCGATCAGCCGTTCGTAGATCGCCTGAAACCCGAGGTTCGCCTGAGCCCCGGTGAGGAACTCGGCCTCGAGGCCAGCAGAGATCTCGCGCGTCTCGAGAACTCCGTTCAGATCGGCGACGAAATTGGCCTCCACGAACGGATTGAGCTCCTGAAGACCCGCAATTCGTGGTTGCGGGTGGGCGCCGAGCGTCGCATACGCCTGCTGCACACCGGTGCGTCGAATGAACCCAACGCCGGGATCGAAGCCGTCGCCGACCCGTTTCACGAACCCGGAGATATCGAGCAGCCGATCGCGCCAGGCGAGCAGGATGTTGCCGATCTTGGTGTCGCCCGTCGTTGTCGCGTCGTCGGTCGCAGCGGCGTACGTGTTGACGAAAAGGTGGTCGAAGAGCCGCAGCGAGAGGTCCGCCCCGTAGCTCCGATTGAAGGCCCCCGCCGAGCCGCTCGTGCTCTCGCGATTGATGAAGATCGCACCCACCTGCCCGGGGCCGACATCCGCCGCCACTCGGGCCACACCGAAGTTCTCCGCCGGCCCGGCGGAATCCGACTCCGTCTGCATGTTCAACAGCCCGATCTCCACCGCGCCCATCGTCCCGGTGACGCGCCCGCCGCCGAACATCGGCGCCGGTTGCCCGTTGGGCAACAAGCCGATTCTGCGTGAATAGAACAGACTGAAGTCGCGAGGCGAGGAGCCGAGACGGTAGTTCTGAATCGAGACGTCGCCGAACGCAAAGACGCCCGCGTTCTCCATGAAGAAGTCGCGCTTCTCGGGGAAGAACAACGAGAACCGGGTGAGGTTCACCTGTTCTTCGTCCACCTCCACCTGGGAAAAATCGGTGCGGTATGTCAGGTCGAGCGTCATGCGCGACGTGATCCCCCACTTCAGATCCACACCGCCGTCAGCGGTGACCTGATGCTGATCGGGCGGGCGCTGCGAGCCCCAGCCCCGCGACCCGAGCGCGAACGGCTTCACCGACAGATTGCGGCCCTGTTTCAGCCCTCGGAGTCCCCGTATCGTCCCGGCCAGCGACATCGTGTGCACCCGGTGATACCGATGCATCGGGGCCCAGTACGACTCCTCGTTCCGGCGTCGCACCCGCCGCAAGAAGTTGATGCCCCAGGACTGATCGCTTTCCCCCCCGCGGAACCGGAGTGTGGTGAGGGGAATGGCGAACTCGGCCGTCCAGCCAGAGTCATGCACGGCGGTTTTCACGTGCACAACCCCTTCCCACGCGCGGTTGATCAACCGGCTGTTGTCGAATGCCTGGGCGTCGAATAGCGCCCCGGAAGGATTGGTGGCGAACATGAAAGCGTTCTTCCGATCCAGGTATGGATCGAACGAAATGCCGAACACGTCGCTGTTGTGCGTGTCGAAGTCCTGATCGAACCCGGGTGAGAAGATCTTGCCGGGGTCAGAGTCGTAGCAGACGGCGCCGACGTAGATGTAGCCGTCGTCGTACAGCACCCGAACCACCGTGCGCTCAGACGCCGGGCTCCCGGGCCGCGGTTGCGACTGGAGAAACCCCGACAGTGCCTCCGCGGCGCTCCAAGCCGCCTCGTCGAGCCGGCCATCCACGGTGATTCGGCCCGTGGCGCGAACCGCCGTGGTGATGGGTCGCGGCAGAGCCTCCGGATCCGGCGCCCGCGCCTCCCCTTCCGGCGGCCGCGCGCCCTCCAAAGACTGTCCGGCCAGTGAGACGGGACAAAATGCGGCCGCGAGCGCGACCGCAAGGCGCCCCGCACGCAGGGCGCGCCACCGAACGGGTGTCATGAACACCTCAAATATACGGCGCGCCGGCGAAGTCCGTTGCGTGCGAAACGTGCCGCCCCCCGAGTCCGCCTTCCACGCCTACCAGCGACCGCCTTCAGCCGCGAGCGGCTGCTTTGCCAGCACGATCCCGTGCTTCGCTCCCGTCGCACGACCCCGGTCAACGGCGAGCCCGCCATTCACGATGACGTACACCATGCCCTCAGCCAGCTGATGGGGCCGCTCATAGGTGGCGGTATCGCGAATGCGTTGGAGGTCGAATACCACGAGGTCCGCAACCATGCCGGGCCGGAGCCCGCCCCGGTCGCTCAGGCGAAAGACCGACGCCGGCAGGGCGGTCATGCTTCGAATGGCAAACGCCAGATCCACCACCGGCCGGTCCAGCACGTAGCGGCGAATCTTCCGCGGGAATGTCCCGTTGCCGCGCGGATGAGGCACTCCCTCGCCGAAGCGAACCAGGTCACCGTCGGAGGCCGTCATGGTCCAGGGTTGCCGCATCAACGTCTCGATGTCGAGCTCCAGCATGTTGAACGAGACCACCGCTGCGCCGCCCGCTGCGATGAGTTCCATCGCCGCATCCACCGGCTCCTTGCCGCGTTCCCTCGCTATCGCCCCGAGCGTGCGTCCCTCGATTGACGGATCCGGTCGGTGCCGGCGGAATTGCAGGCGGTCGGCCCCGCCGCGGCGATCCAAATTGTCCAGCATCTCAGCGCGAATGCGAGCGCGCTCAGGCGCTGTCCGTAGGCGACGCTGCAAGGCGGTATCGCCCCCCACCTCGGCCCATCGCGGCACGAGCGCCGCGGTGAGACTCGTACCCGAGGCGTCGTAGGGATACTGGTCCGCGTACACCTCCACGCCCTCGCCGCGCGCACGGTCGATGCGCTGCACGAGCGCGAGAGAGTAGCCCCACACCCTGGGGCCGAGTGCCTTGATGTGGGTCACCACCCCAGGAATCCTCGCCTCCCGTGCGACGCGAATGACCTCGTCCACCGCCGCGACGACGCCGATCGTGTAGTCGGACTCGTCGCGGATGTGACTGGTGTACGCTCCGCCGAACTGGGCCACCACCTTGGCAAGTTCCACCAATTCTTCCGTCTTGCTGTAACTCCCCGGCGCGTAGAACGGTCCGGACGAGAGACCGAAGGCGCCCGCCTCCATGCCTGACCTCACCAGGTGACGCATGCGCACAAGCTCGGCGGCACTTGGCTCTCGGTCCTGCATCCCGAGGACCGCCTCGCGCACAGACCCGTGCGGGACTAGCAGCGCCACGTTGACTCCCAAGCCGTGCTTGAGGAGAGCTGCCTTCTGCGCAATCAGATCCACCGGACCACCGCCGTCCGGGTTCACGAAAACGGTCGTTACGCCTTGCATGAGCAGCTGCTCGGCGGTACTTAGATCGGGCGTCGCGAGCGCGGGTCCCGCGTGCGAATGCGCATCAATGAACCCCGGCGCAACGTACAGCCCGCTGGCGTCAACCACGCGGGCCGCCTGCGCCTCGCTTAAGTTGCCCAGCGCAGCGATGCGTCCCCCCCGCACGGCAACGTCAGCCGCATACCACGGGTTGCCGCTACCGTCGAGGACCCGCCCGCCGCGGATGAGAAGATCGTAGGGTGGCTGCTGCGCGCGGAGCGGACTCAGGGCCGGCGCGACAGGGATGCAAGGGATCAGAGTTAGGCCGACCCCAATGGGAAGCAACGATCCCCATCGGGGGCGGCGGAGTGCCACAGAGCTATCCATGGTCGGCCTGCCCTGGCCTGAGCGGGAAGAGAGATAATCGTTCCACCGGCTACTCCGGCGGAGGATCAAAGGTAACTTTGGTCCGTTACTGAGCCAGCAAGAAGGGTCCGGTGGTCACTCCCACTGAGTTCACCGTCTTCCCCGACGACTGCGACGCGAGCGGCAAGCTCACGATCAGAAGCCTGCTGCGTTTGCTGGAACGGGCGCGCTGGGAGCAGCTCGGCCGCGCATGGCCGGTCGGCCCCGCCGCACCAGTGTCACTCGTGGTTCGCAAGCTGACGGTCGAGGTTCACGCCCACGTGACCGCGGGAGACCGCCTCCGTGTTGAAACATCCCTTCTCGCCGTCGGCCGCACGAGCGTCGCATTGCGGCAGGTGGCGCGAACCGCTGACGGCGCGGTCGGGGCCGTGGCAGAGTCAACCTTCGATTGCCTGACCCGGGCTGGTGAACCGGCACCACTACCCTCAGAGATGATCCAGGTCCTGGGGCCCCGGCCCTCGGTGCGCGCCAGTGAGACCCGCCACCTCGCGGTGCGGGGACTAGCATTGGCGTTGGACGTTCAGGGCGACGGCAAGCCCATCCTTTTCATTCACGGCTTTCCGCTGGACCGCACCGTTTGGCGCCAGGTCATCGCTACCCTCACGGGCTGGAAGCGAGTGGCACCGGATCTCCGAGGGATGGGGCTGTCAGACGCGCCCGGCTCGTACAGCATGACCGAATACGCCGATGACCTTGCCGCGCTCTTGGATGCGCTGCACGTCGAGCAGGCGATCGTGTGCGGCCTATCAATGGGTGGCTATGTGGCCTTCGAAATGATGCGGCGTCATAAGGCGCGGGTGCGAGCGCTCGTGCTCGTGAATACCCGTGCGGAGGCGGAAACAGAAGAGGGCAAGCAAAAGCGAAATGAGACAATTAGCCTGGTGGAGCGCGAAGGCTTGACGGCGCTGGCCGACAGACTGGTGCCCCAGCTGCTCGCGCCGTGGTCTGTCACCACGCAGCCGCAGGTGGTAGAGCATCTCAAGGCCATGATCGCCGGAAGCCCGCCCGCTGGAATCATCGGCGCCATTCAGGCAATGCGTGACCGGCCCGACTCCACGGCACTACTCCCGCAAATCGACGTCCCGACGCTGGTCATAGCCGGCCGTGAGGATCGACTGATCCCCCCCGCCGCATCCCGCGCTCTGGCAGACGCGATTCCCGGCGCGCAACTCACACTTATCCCCGAAGCCGGGCACCTCACCCCTCTCGAGCAGCCCGTACAAACGAGCCGAGTGATCGGGGAGTTCCTCGAGTCGATCGACTGAGCCAACCATGAAGTTCGTGGTGCTGCTCATCGTGGGAGGGTGGCTCACCCTCTGCGCCATTTCCCTCGCGCTCACGCTGCGGCTTCTTGTAATGCTATGCGTGGCGGCGGTGCTGGAATGGCGCGAACAGCGGCGCGGTCACGTACGCGGGGTGGCCAGGAGGCCCAATTCCTGTCCTGACGAAGAACCGGCCTCGTGACATCACAGGACGTGCACGCCCCACGGTTCCTCACGAAGCGCGGGCGCGCCGTACCGGCCCTGCTCGTCCCAGTGTTTTCCCCACTCTTCCCGAAGACAGAACGGATCTACCCCGGTCGCACGATCCACGGCTAGCACCCCGTCGAGGTGGTCAATCTCATGCTGTAGCAGCTCGGCAAGGGCCCCCTCCGCTTCCAGCACGTGCGTCGCCCCAGTGAGATCCTGATACCGAACGGTGACGTGATAGGCCCGCTGCACGCGCACCAGGAGGTCAGGAAACGAGAAGCAATCGTCCCAAACCAGGAAGTCTTGCTCACCGATATCGGTGATCTCGGGGTTCACCAGGTTCCACCGACGGTCCGACAGCGCGATGTGCACCAACCGAATCGGCGCGCCGATCTGCGGAGCCGCAATCCCTCGTCCGATGCCGCGCCGTTTTTGCCAATCGCGGAGCGTATCTCGCAGGTCATCAGCCACGATCCGCACGGCCGGCGACTGTGGATTCGTCACGGGATCGCAGCGCACGCGCAGGATCGGGTCGCCAAGTAGTCGAATTCTCCGGGCTGCCATGCGTTGAATGTATCTCTTAGGTCAGCCGTAAGTAAGGATCGGAGCGACGTCGGTCTCAACCGTTCGGTTGAGATCAGCAAGTCGCCTGTGATACTGGTCCGCAACGCACCGTATTACGAAGGCGTAACGTCTTCTACAACATCAAGTTGTCTGTTTAGGAACAAAATCGTTCTATAAGTTTGCAATCCTGGAGCCGATCCACTATAATTCGACCCCATGGAGCCACTTCCTCCCACGCTCACGCCCCATAAGGGGCTTCGCCGCCAGATCCTTATGGAGTTGAAGCACAGTCAGCCTCTGTCGGCGAACGACCTTGCCCAAAAGCACCATGTGAGCGCCACGGCGGTGCGGCGTCACCTGAGGGAACTCGAAGCCGAGCGCCTAGTGAACCACGAGCGCCAGCAGCGGGGGCAGGGCGCGCCGACACTCGTGTACAGGCTCACCGCGTCGGGAGAGGCCTTGTTCCCCAAACGGTACGAGGAAACGCTCACAGCCGCGCTGGCGTTCGTCGAGCGCAGCGCCGGACGAGAAGCGGTCCGCCGATTCTTTGCGGAGTACTTCGACGGAGAGGCGGAGCGGCTGGGGGGCCAGTTGCGGCAGGCGACACCGGAGCAGCGAGTGGGGGCAGTGGCAGATTTGCTCTCGCAGCGCGGGTTTATGGCGGAGTGGTCGCCCGATGCCAACGGGCTCCGCATTGCCGAACACAACTGCGCCGTGCATGCCGTGGCCGAGAAGTTCCCGGAGGTGTGCCACGAGGAGCTGCGATTCCTGCAACAGGTCCTCGGGGCGCACGTCTCCAGGGAGCGCCACATCGTGAGCGGGTGCAATGCGTGTGAGTATGCGGTGAGCTTCCCCCCCCAGCCCGCGGCCGAACCGCGCGCGGAGAACCCAGCATGACGTCAACCGCTTCCATCGAAGCCCAGGTCCTGCAGCCGTACAAGTACGGCTTTGTCACGGACATCGAGTCCGACCTCGCCCCCGCCGGCCTGAACGAGGACACCATCCGCCTGATTTCGGAAAAGAAGGGTGAGCCGGAGTGGATGCTCGAGTGGCGCCTCAAGGCCTATCGCCAATGGACCAAGATGACCGAGCCGCGGTGGGCCAACGTCACGTATGGTCCCATCGACTACCAGGCCATTCACTACTACGCCGCCCCGAAGCAGTGGAAGCCGGTCGGCAGCCTTGACGAAGTGGATCCCAAACTGCTCGAGACGTTCGAAAAGCTGGGGATTCCCATTTCGGAGCAAAAGCGGCTGGCGGGTGTGGCGGTGGACGCGGTGTTCGACTCGGTCTCGGTGGCCACGACGTTCAAGGAGACGCTCGCGGAGGCCGGCGTGATCTTTCTCCCGATTTCGGAGGCGATCAGGGAGCACCCGGATCTCGTGCGTCGCTGGCTGGGCTCGGTGGTTCCGCACAACGACAACTTCTTCGCGGCGCTCAACTCCGCCGTGTTCACCGACGGCTCATTCGCCTACATCCCCAAGGGCGTGCGCTGCCCTCTCGAACTGTCGACGTACTTCCGCATCAATGCGCAGGCGACCGGGCAGTTCGAACGCACCCTGATTGTGGCCGAGGAGGGGAGTTACGTGAGCTACCTCGAGGGCTGCTCGGCCCCGTCCCGTGACGAGAACCAGTTGCACGCCGCCGTTGTGGAACTCGTGGCGCTGGACGACGCAACGATCAAGTACTCCACGATCCAAAACTGGTACCCCGGCGACGACGAAGGCCGCGGCGGCATTTACAATTTCGTCACGAAGCGCGGGAAGTGCCTGGGCAAGCGGTCGAAGATTTCCTGGACCCAGGTGGAGACCGGTTCGGCAATCACCTGGAAGTACCCCGGATGCATCCTCCAGGGTGACGAATCGGTGGGCGAGTTCTACTCGGTGGCCGTCACGAGCCGCAAGCAGCAGGCCGACACCGGCACCAAGATGATTCACATCGGGAAGAACACGAAGAGCACGATCGTGTCCAAGGGAATCTCGGCCGACCGAGGGCAGAACACCTACCGCGGTCTCGTGAAGATCATGAAGGGCGCCGACGGAGCGCGAAACTACTCGCAGTGCGACTCGATGTTAATCGGCGACAAGTGCGGCGCTCACACCTTCCCGTACATCGACGTGCGGAACAGCACCGCCATCATGGAGCACGAAGCGTCAACCTCCAAGATCGGCGAGGACCAGATCTTCTACCTCCGCCAGCGCGGCCTGAAGGCGGAGGACGCAGTCTCCATGATCGTCGCAGGCTTCTGCAAGGACGTGTTCCGGGAGCTGCCCATGGAGTTCGCCGTGGAAGCGCAGAACCTGCTGAGTATCAGCTTGGAAGGAAGCGTTGGTTAGCCGTGGCCCATGCACTCGCCCCTTGAAATCAGGATCCCGATGCTCCAGATAACCAATCTTCACGTTACCGCCGACGGCCGCGAGATTCTCAAGGGCGTCGATCTCGCGGTGAATGCCGGCGAGGTCCACGCCATTATGGGCCCCAACGGCTCCGGCAAGAGCACGCTCGCACAGGTGTTGGCAGGTCACCCCGCGTATTCCGTCACTGAAGGAACCGTCACGTTTGAGGGGCGCGATCTGCTGGACATGGATCCGGAAGAGCGTGCCCAGGCCGGCTTGTTTCTCGCGTTCCAATACCCGGTGGCCATTCGCGGCATTACGAACGCGTATTTCCTGCGCGCCGCCGTGAACGCCATTCGCAAGAGCCAGGGGCTCGCCGAGCTCGATCCCCTGGACTTCCTCGACGTGCTGCATGAGAAGCTCAAGGCGATCGGGTGGGACGACAGCTTCCTCAATCGCCCCGTCAACGATGGCTTCTCGGGTGGCGAGAAGAAGCGCAACGAGATCCTCCAAATGGCCGTACTTGAACCCAGGCTGGCGGTCCTGGACGAGACCGACTCAGGTCTTGATATCGACGCCCTGAAGACCGTGGCAGGCGCCGTGAACAAACTCCGGGCACCCGATCGTGCCACCATCGTCGTGACGCACTACCAGCGGCTCCTGAACTACATCGTCCCCGATGTGGTGCACGTGCTCGTTGACGGAAGGATCGCCCGGTCAGGCGGCAAGGAGCTGGCGCTCGAACTCGAAGCCCGAGGGTACGACTGGATCAGGCCGGAGGCCGCCCTCGCGTGAGCGCTGGAGCCGTTGCCACCGCTGATTGGCGGCAGACCCTCCTGGACGAGTATCGCACGATCTCCGCGTCCGTGGGCCGTACGGAGCCGGCGTGGCTCACGCAGCTCCGCGAGAAGGCGATGTCGCGTTTCGAGGATGTCGGCTTCCCCTCCACCCGGCAGGAGGAGTGGCGCTTCACCAACGTCGCGCCCGTGGCCGGCCTGCGCTTCTCCCTCGAGCACCAGAGCAAGAAGCCTCACATCGGACGCGATCACCTCGGGCTGATGCTTCCCCCGGGGCCCGGCGCGGCTCATGCCGTCTTCGTGAACGGGCGATTAGCCCCCGGCCTGTCGTCGCTGGGCGGACTGCCCCCCGGCGTCCGATTCGGCAGCCTCGCCGACGCCATCCGGCGCAACGGCGCACCAGGCGCCGCGATCGAACAACATCTCGGCACACACGCACAGATCGAGCGGAACCCGTTCACGGCCCTCGCCACGGCCTTCGTCGAGGACGGCGCATTCCTGTACGTGCCCGCCGGTGTTGAGATCGAGGCCCCGGTCCAGTGCCTGTTCCTTGCCGCTCCGGGAGACGGACCGTCGGTCAGTTATCCCCGGGTGCTCGCGATTGCCGAACGCGGGGCCCGGGTGACCGTCGTCGAGACCTACGCCGGTATTTCGGACCGGGCCTATCTCACCTGTGCGGTGACCGAGCTAGTGGCTCATGAGGGCGCCCAGATCACGAGCTGCCGGATTCAGCGAGAGAGCGACCTGGCCTACCACATGGCGGTCACGCAGTCTCACCAGGAACGAGACGCGTCCGTGCGCTCCTGCACCATCGCCGTCGGTTCGGCGCTGTCTCGCCATGACGTCGGGGCCGTGCTCGGTGGCCCGGGGGGGTACCTGATCATGAACGGCCTCTCCGTACTGCACGGCCGGCAGCATGTGGATCACCACACGACGATTGACCACGCCGCCCCGCATTGCGAGAGCCACGAGTTGTTCAACGGCATCCTCGACGATCACGCGCGCGCCGTGTTCAACGGCCGCATCATCGTGCGGCCCGGGGCCCAGCGCACCGACTCGAAGCAAACCAACAACAACCTGCTGCTCTCCAACGAGGCCCGCGCCGACAGCCAGCCGCAGCTGGAGATCTATGCCGACGACGTGAAGTGCACGCATGGCGCCACGCTGGGCCCGCTGGATCAGGCTGCGCTGTTCTATCTCCAGACGCGCGGCATTGCGCCACACGACGCCCGGGATCTGATGACGTACGGCTTCAGCGCGGAGATCATCGGGACGTTCCCGGTGCCGGAGGTTCGGCGCCAGCTGGACCGATTGGTCCGTGCCACGCTCGATCGCGGCGCTCGGCGACCTCGATTGGCCCCGTGACGACGGTGTCGCGTTCCACCCTGTCGCGCGCCGCGGCTACCGGCCGCGGTGGCACCTCGTTGGACGTGGACGCGCTTCGGGCCGACTTTCCAATCCTGCAACGGACGGTCAAAGGCCGACCGCTCGTCTACCTGGACAACGCGGCCACGACGCAGAAACCTCGCCAGGTCATCGACGCAATCCGGCGGTTCTACGAGGAAACGAACGCCAACGTGCACCGCGCGGTCCACACGCTCAGTGAAGAGGCGACCGCGGCGTACGAGGGGGCGCGCGCCAAGATCCAGCGTTTCGTGAACGCGGCGGAGCCGCGGGAGATCGTCTTCGTCCGAGGAACGACCGAGGCGATCAACCTGGTGGCCCACAGCTTTACGAGACCCCGACTCGCGCCCGGGGATGAGGTGCTGATCTCCGCCATGGAGCATCATTCGAACATCGTGCCGTGGCAGATCGTCGCGGCGGAACGCGGGGCGACGCTGCGCGTGATCCCGATGGATCGGGCGGGCAACCTCCTGCTCGATGCCTATCGGGCGGCGTTGACGGAGCGCACGCGGCTCGTGGCACTGGTGCACGTGTCCAATTCACTGGGCACCGTGAATCCTGTGGCGGAGATGATTCGGGAGGCCAAGGCCCGCGGAATCCCGGTGCTCGTGGACGGCGCGCAGGCGGTGGCACATCATCCGGTGGACGTTCAGGCGCTCGGGTGTGACTTCTACGCGTTTTCCGCGCACAAGATGTTCGGGCCCACGGGCGTCGGAGCGTTGTACGGTCGAGCGACGCTGCTCGAAGAGATGCCGCCCTTTCAGGGCGGCGGCGACATGATTCGCACCGTCACGTTCGAGCAGACGACCTACGCCGCGCTCCCTCACAAGTTCGAGGCCGGGACGCCGCATATCGCGGGGGCCGTAGGCTTCGGTAGGGCCATCGACTACCTCGCGGGGCTCGACCGTGACGCCGTGGAGAAACACGAGTCCGACGTGGTCCAGTACGCGGCAGAGCGACTCCGCGCGGAGCCCGGCGTTCGCTTGATTGGCGATCCGGAACGGCGAACCGGAGTCGTGTCGTTCGTCATGGACGGCGCCCACGCGCACGACGTCGGGACCATCGTGGATCAGGAAGGCGTGGCCATCCGCACCGGCCACCACTGCACGCAGCCGGTCATGGATTTCTTCGGCGTCCCGGCCACCGCTCGCGCGTCCTTCGCGTTTTATAACACGCGGTCGGACGTGGACGCGTTGGTGCGCGCCCTTGCCAGAGTACGGAAGGTCTTCGGCAGGTGAACGACCTCGAGGATTTATATCAGCAGTTGATCATCGATCACAACCGGAACCCCCGGAACTTTCGGGCCATGCCAGACGCCAATCGCACGGCCGAAGGCGACAATCCGCTGTGCGGAGACCGGATCAAGCTGTACCTCCGCGTCGAAGGCGGCCGCGTCGCTGAAGCGACGTTCCAGGGGTCGGGTTGCGCCATCTCGAAAGCCTCCGCGTCCATGATGACCCAGGCGGTGCAGGGCAAGTCGGAGGAAGAGGCAGAGCGGTTGTTTCAGGCATTCCACGCCATGGTCACCTCTCCTGCCACCGCGCCGGCGGAGACTGAGGCGCTCGGCAAGCTTGCGGCCTTCGCCGGCGTGCGCGCCTTCCCGGCGCGCGTGAAGTGCGCCAACCTCGCTTGGCACACCCTGCACGCCGCTCTCGCCGCGCGCGCGGAGCCCGTGTCCACGGAGTAACCGCTCGGTAGCCGTCACAGCCCCGCTCGACTATCATCGTCCCCCGCAGGGCATCAGAGACCTCGAGCCGTTGGAGAGCCGGGAGTCGTGACAACCGAGTCGGTCGTGGCCCTCCGTGGCGTGAGCAAGCGCTTCGCGGCCCATACAGCCGTGAAGCTCCTCTCCCTCGACGTTCCCGCGGGGAGCATCTACGGGTTGTTGGGCCCCAACGGCGCTGGCAAGACCACCACCATCCGGATGATCATGAACATCCTCGTCCCCGACGAGGGGACCATCATGTTGTTCGGCCGCCGGAGCACGGGACGAGACTGGAGCCCGCGGATCGGCTACTTGCCGGAGGAGCGAGGGCTGTACCGCAAGATGAAAGTCGGCGACCTGCTCGTGTTTCTCGCGGAAACGAAGGGAATGGGGCGCCGTGCAGCCCGCACGGAAGCCAGACGCTGGCTCGAGCGGCTCGGCCTCGGGGCCTGGGAGCAGCAGAAGGTCGATGCGCTTTCGAAAGGCATGCAACAAAAAGTCCAGTTCATTTCCACGGTCATGCACCGGCCGGACCTCGTGATCCTCGATGAGCCGTTCGCGGGGCTCGACCCGGTTAACGCCCAGGTTATGAAGGACACTGTCGTGAGTCTGGCGAAGGCCGGCACGACGATTCTCTTCTCGACACACATCATGGAACAGGCCGAGAAACTGTGCTCGGCGATTTGCATCATCGCTCGCGGCGAGAAGGTGGTGGACGGACCACTCGCCGATGTGAAACGCAATCACGGAGGGCGGCACCTCATCGTCGCGCTGGAGCGTGGCGTTGGCGCCGCGGACCGGGTCTTCAAAGATCGAAGCCTGATCGCGAAGGCGGACGAGTACGGCCACTACGCGGAGCTCGAGCTCGCAGAGGGCGCGGATTCTCAGCGGATTCTGGAGGCGCTGCTGCAGGCGGGAGTTCGGGTGACTCGCTTCGAGGTGGCGGAGCCCACGCTCCACAAGATCTTCATCGACCGCGTCGGGCCTGAGGCCGCCACGGCACCAGCCAGCGGAGCGGAGGCCAATGGGTAAGGTGTGGGTCGTTATCCGTCGCGAGTTCGTCGAGCGCGTCCGAACCAAGTGGTTCATTATCTCGACGGTGCTCGGCCCCGTCTTGATGTTCGCGTTCATCGCCGTGCCGCTGATCATGGCGCGAAGAGGCACCCGCGAACGGGCTGTCGCGGTGGTCGACGGCACGTCGGCTGGATTCGGGCAACGGCTCGCGATCGCCCTCGATCAGGCGCCGGCCATCCGCGCGACGTGGCTGCCGACTCCGATCGACCAGATCGAGGCGGCGGCCGACTCCCTGGTGGAAATGATCGGCCTGAAAGTGATCGATGGATTCGTGATCGCGACCGATGAAGCCGTGGAGGACGGGAGGGCCGAATACCGCGGCGCCAACGTTTCGTCGCCGCGCGACATGGAGACCCTCTCGAACTTGATCGAGGAGGCCATCTTCACGGAGCGGCTGGGGCGCGCGGGCGTGGACGCGGCGGTGGTGCGCCAGGCCCGGATCCCCCTCCAATTCCGCACCCTCAAAGTCGCCGGGTCGAGAACGACATCGTCGTCGGGAGAGGGTTCGTTTATTCTGGCGTACGTCCTTTGGCTCTTGCTCTACATGGGGATTCTTCTCTATGGCGTGAACGTGATGGGCTCGGTCGTGGAGGAAAAGTCGTCCCGGATTGTGGAGGTGCTCATCTCGAGCCTCCGGCCTTTCGAGCTGCTCGCGGGCAAGATCATCGGCGTAGGCGGAGTGGGATTGTTCCAGTTCGCCATTTGGGGAGTATTCGGCGCCATCATGGTGGATCGCCGTGAACTGGTTTTTCGGGCCCTGGGCGAGTCAGTCCCAGGTGGTGAGTTGCCGGCGTTTCCCGAGGTTCCCCTCGGAACGGTCCTTGTGTTCCTCCTGTTCTTCCTGCTCGGCTACTTCCTGTACGCCGCCATGTTTGCGGCGGTCGCCGCCATGACCGGGAGCGAACAGGAGGCCCGGCAAGCAGCCAACGCGGTCGTCATGCTGCTCGTCTTGCCCTCCGTCCTCATGATTGGCATTCTGAACGACCCGGATGGATCCATGGCGGTGACCCTGTCGCTCATCCCCTTCACGTCGCCCATCGCCATGCCGGTGCGGTGGGCCGCCGCGGAAGTTCCCACGAATGAACTCGTGATGGCTCTCGCCTTTCTAGCCCTCGCGTTGGCTGGCGTCACCTGGATCGCCGGCCGCATTTACCGCGTCGGCATTCTGATGTACGGAAAACGGCCTGCCTTGGGCGAGCTCCTGCGGTGGATCCGCGCTGCGTAGATTCGCCGTTACCTTCTGGGATCACATGAAGCCGACCGTTATCGTCGTGGGCGCGGGCCACGCCGGCACCGAGGCAGCCTGCGCAGCAGCGCGTCTTGGCGCCAACGTGGTTCTGGTCACGTCCAATCTCGACACGATTGGCCAAATGTCGTGCAATCCTGCGATCGGCGGGATTGC
Source organism: Gemmatimonadales bacterium (assembly GCA_035559715.1). GTDB lineage: Bacteria > Gemmatimonadota > Gemmatimonadetes > Gemmatimonadales > GWC2-71-9 > JACQHC01. The sequence goes on from DATMAW010000046.1 coordinate 20,973, forward strand.
CAAGGGAACCGTGGTGCGCGAGGTGGACGCCCTCGGTGGAATCATGGCCCGCGCAGCAGATCTGTCGACCATTCAGTTTCGAATGCTGAACCGGTCAAAGGGACCTGCCGTGTGGGCTCCGCGTGCCCAATGCGATCGGACGATATATCGTCGGGCGGTGCGGCGACTTCTCGAAGAGCAAGCGAACATCAGTGTTGTCCAGGGGATGGTCGCAGCACTCGAGCTTGAGGGCGATACGGCGTGTGGCGTGCGACTCGGCGATGGGCGTGTCTTTCGGGGGGAAGCCGTTGTCGTGACCGCTGGGACATTCCTGCGCGGCAGAATCCACCTTGGGACCGAAACGACGATCCCGGCGGGGCGAGCGGGAGACCCACCATCAATCGATCTCGCCGCTCAGCTTGAATCGCTTGGCCTTAGGGTCGCTCGATTTAAGACAGGAACTCCGCCACGTGTTGACGGACGCACGGTCAACTTCGCCGTATTGGAGCGCCAGGATGGGGAGTCCCCGCAATACAGGTTCGCCCACTTCCACCACGAACCAAGACCGGAGCAGCGTCCGTGCTGGATCACCTGGGCGGGCGAACCGGTAAAGGACGTGATTCGGCGAAACCTCCAGCGCTCGGCGTTATACGGCGGGGCAATCTCAAGCCGCGGCCCACGGTACTGTCCTTCCGTGGAGGACAAGATCGTCAAGTTCCCGGACGCGCCTCGCCACCAGGTCTTTCTCGAGCCTGAAGGACTGGATACCGCCGAGCTATACCTGAATGGCCTGTCCACGTCGCTCCCCGTGGATGTGCAGCTTGAGTTCTTACGCGCGGTTCCAGGGCTTGAGCAAGCCAAGATGACCAGGCCGGGCTACGCAATCGAGTACGATTACTACCCGCCGGATCAACTCACACCCTGGCTCGAGGTCAGGGCCATAGCCCGCTTGTTTTTCGCCGGCCAGATCAACGGAACAACGGGGTATGAGGAAGCCGCCGGACAGGGTGTCGTGGCAGGGATCAACGCAGCTCGTCGTTCATGGGGTGAAGAGCCCATCGTGCTTGGGCGAGACGATGCCTACCTCGGCGTGTTGGTGGACGACCTCGTCACTCGGGGTGTTGACGAGCCCTATCGGCTGTTTACGTCGCGCGCTGAGTACCGCCTGCTGCTCAGGCAAGACAACGCACTCAGGCGACTTGGGCCCCTCGCTAAGCGACTCGGAATGCTCACCGAGGCGGAACAGGCTGTCCTCGAGAGGCGCGTCGCGGAGGAGAAGGAACTCGTCGACTTCGCCCGATCAACCTCCATTCGCCCGGAAGATGCGAACGAGCTGCTTCGGGCTCTCGGCGAACGCGACGTGCACGAGCCGATTCGGGTGGCGCAGTTGGTCGGGCGGCCGGCTGTGCCCCTTCGTGCCGCGGCTGAGAAGGCAGGAACAGACCTGCGGGCGCATGACGACTCGTGGACGTCAGCCGAGATCGAGCTCAAGTACGAGGGATACCTGGCGAGAGAACGCGAGGCCGCGAAGCGACTGGCCGAGCTCGTGGAGTTCCGGTTGCCTGCGGACTTGCCATACCAAGAGCTGTCTAGCCTGAGCACGGAGGCCCGGCACAAGCTGCAGCAGGTACGGCCGGTTTCGCTCGCACAGGCGGGCCGAATCCCTGGGGTCTCTCCCAGCGATCTACAGAATCTCGTCTTCGAGGTCCTCAAGCGCGCGCGAGGGAAGGCAGCGTAGATTAATCGGGTTCATCAGAGCTGCGCCTTCGTTCCGCAGAGCTGCGCCTTCGTTCCACGTGAAACGGGTGCAGCCGTGTCCTCCTGGAGCCGCGTCCGTCTCACCAGTATCTGCGTGTCCCAGTGCCTCGGCGGGACGATTCGTCACTCAAAAGTAGTAATTTCTTGAAAAAACTGAACTTAGGGACAGCACCGTCGGGTGGTTTCACGTGAAACACGCTTTCTTTGACGGGTCCAGCCACCAGTGATATATTGGCACACTCGCTCGAGTGCAGCACCTCGCCGGGTGACCGCATTGCGGTATAACGCATTGTAAAATAAGGAGTTGCGTGGTAGTGGGCCGGGTAATAGCGATCGCTAATCAGAAGGGCGGCGTAGGCAAGACGACCACTGCGGTCAACCTTGCCGCTTCGCTCGCCGTCAGTGAGCGACGAACCCTCCTCGTGGACGGCGATCCCCAGGCAAATGCCACGTCCGGGGTCGGGATCGACCGCCGCCGACTCCAGGCCTCCCTGTACGAAGCGCTCATGGGCGATCTTCCGCTCGCTTCAGTCGTGCGGGCTGGCGTGCACGTGCCCTACCTCGACGTAGTACCCGCCACGCAGGACCTCGTGGGTGCGGAAATCGAACTCGTCAACCGGCCGGCGCGTGAAACACACATGCGACGGGCGTTCTCCGGTCTCAAGGACGCATACGAGTTCATTGTCATCGACTGCCCGCCGTCGCTGGGCCTGATCACGCTGAACATGCTCACGGCGGCCGACTCTGTGTTGATCCCAATTCAATGCGAGTATTACGCGCTCGAGGGTCTTTCTCAGTTACTCAACACCGTCAAGCACGTGCAGCAGAACTTCAACGCCGACCTGGCCATCGAAGGCGTGTTGCTCACCATGTTCGACAACCGCCTCAATCTCTCGAAGCAGGTGGCGTCCGAGGCCAAGGAGTACTTCGGAGCCAAGATGTTCCAGGTCGTGATTCCTCGGAGCGTTCGCCTGGCGGAAGCCCCGAGTTTCGGAAAGCCCATCCTCCTGTATGACGTGCAATCTGTCGGCGCACGCGGCTATCTGGCCCTCGCGCAGGAGGTCATCCGCCGTGTGCAATCGGCCTCGTCCGTCGAGCCTCTGGCCGTCGGAATCGCCGCTTCGTGACCGAAGCTCGGGGGCGTCGCAGACTCGGTCGGGGGCTTGAGGCGCTGCTCGGTCCGTCCGTCGAGGAGGCGCAGGCCAACGGATCGCTCCGCACCGTCAGGCTCGCAGACGTTCAGCCGAATCCGTACCAGCCTCGCCGTTCGTTCCCCGAGGAAGCACTCGCGGAGCTGGCCGAGTCCATGCGGACCTCTGGCCTGCTCCAGCCCGTCGTAGTGCGGCCGTGTCAAGATGGGAAGTTCGAACTGATTGCGGGCGAGCGTCGCTGCCGAGCCGCCGAGCGCCTGGGGTGGACCGAGATTGACGCGGTCGTGCGCAATGCGGACGACCGCACGATGCTCGCGATGGCGCTCGTGGAGAACCTGCAGCGCGACGATCTGTCGCCGATCGACGAGGCACGAGCGTATCAGCGCTTGATGTCGGAGTTTCACGTGTCGCAAGGCGAGGTCGCGACACTCGTCGGCCGCGCACGCCCCACCATTGCAAACGCGGTCCGGTTGCTGGGGCTTCCCGAGGACGTACAGCACCTGGTTCACGAACGCCGCCTCACAACGGGACACGCAATGGCCCTGCTCCAGCTGCCGAAGGCCGTGGACATTCGTCGCCTCGCGCGCCTCGCGGTGGAACGTGGCCTTTCGGTCCGCGAACTGGAAGACGCGGCACGGCGCGAGGGGGGAGCGCCGCGAGCCAAGGCCCGCCGGGCGCGCGGCGCGCGCCTGGATCCGGAGCTGCGGCGCGTAGAGGACGCCCTCCGGCGCCGCTTGCAAACGGACGTCTTCGTGGTCACGCGCGGCAAGGGTGGCCGTATCATGGTCAGCTTCTACTCCAACGACGACCTCGAACGCGTGCTGGAGCTGATTTTGGGCGAGGCCTACGCGCCGTGAAAGCCAACCTGCAACGCTACGTCACGCTGATGATCCACCGGGACGGAGCCCTCAAGTCGCCGAGTATCCGGTTGCCGCTGTGGGCAGCGCGAGCCCTGCTCGTGTTCGCCGTGGCGATCGGGGTCGCGGTGGTGATGGGGATCTTGACGCACGGACCGGTGGTGCGTCTGGCCGCGCGGGTCCCCCTGCTGGAGCGCGAGATTGCGCGACTGCAAGCGGAGAACAGCCAGGTTACAGAGCTTGCGACGCGGCTTGGCGAATTGGAGAATCGCTACGAGCAGGTCCGCGGCATGCTGGGCGGCGACCTCATTCCCAGACGAGTCCGCGCCGACAGTCTGGCCGTCGCTCACCCCGTGGTGGCCCGAGCGCCCGGCGAGGAGCCACGTTATGGGGTCGGGCCGTCGCTGCCCCAACATTGGCCACTCGACGAAGCTGGCGTGGTAACGCGGGAACAGGTGAGTCTCGGGACAGGGCGCGAAGCGCATCCCGGTCTCGACATCGCCGTTCCCATCGGGACGCCCATTCGCGCGGCGGGCGGCGGCATCGTGACGGCCACCGGCCGGGACGCTGAGTACGGACGCTTCGCCGTCATCGAGCACCCACAGGGCTATCAAACGCTCTACGGACACGCCTCCCGTATCCTGGTGGTCGCGGGCGAGGCGGTGAACGCCGGCCAGGTCATCGGTCTTTCGGGCACGACCGGACGGTCGACTGCACCGCACCTGCATTTCGAGGCACGACAGAACGGGAAGGCCGTTGATCCACGACCGCTGCTAGGTCAAGGGCCCAGCTAGGCCGGCAAGGAAGGAAGCCATGAAGCGAAACACAGATGCCCGGGAGGCCGGGCTCTCGATCATCGCGCCCGGCATGCGGATCGAAGGACAGGTCAGCAGCAACGGCGTCGTGAAGGTCGAGGGGACGGTCGTCGGCGCAGTTCAGGCAGACCAGCAGGTGCTCGTCGCGAGTGGCGGAACGGTCGAAGGGGACGTGCGCACTCGCGAAGCAATCGTGGGCGGCACCGTCCACGGCTCAATCTTCGCCGACGAACGAGTGGAGATCCAACCGGGGGCGGTCGTGCGTGGCGACATCACTACCTTCCGCATTCTGGTGTCCGAAGGGGGCGAGGTGAATGGCCTGCTGCGAATGAGTCAGGCGGACGAGCTGATGGGCAAGCCACCCACGCGCGAGGCACTGTCTACTCATTAACAATCCAGAACATTGTGTGGAAATCTCGACGAGTGAGGCTATCCGATTGCGGATTATGTGCTTAATCGGTACCGGCTCGTTAACCCACTGTAGTCAGTGAATTATTGATGGCGCGATACTCTGTTGATGATGTCGTCAAGTACCTGGACCGATATCTCTCGATCCGCCACATCACTGACGACGACCGGGCCTTGAATGGTCTGCAGGTCGAGAACTCCGGACGACTCACTCGGATTGGCGCGGCGGTTGATGCATCCCAGGCCAGTATTGGGGCCGCCGTTGCCAGCGACACCTCCTTCCTGATCGTCCACCACGGCCTGTTCTGGAGCGGGCTGGAGCCGCTCACCGACCGGCACGGCCGACGGATTCGAACGTTGCACGCAGGAGATATCGCTCTGTACTCCGCGCATCTCCCCTTGGACTGCCACCGCGTTGTCGGCAACAACTGGTTGCTCGCCCGCAGGCTGGGACTGCGACAGCTCAAGCCGTTTGGCAACGCGCACGGCACGTTCATTGGCGTGGTGGGAAACCGCGCAACGACCCGTGAGAATCTCGTGCGCACGCTTGTCAGCGAACTCGGTGGGACGCCCCGGTCAATACCCACGGGTCCCCAGCGAGTCCGCCGTGTTGCGGTCGTGACAGGGGCGGGCGCGTCGCTCCTTAGGCAAGCGAGGGAAGCCGGGGCGGATACTCTCGTGACGGGGGAGGCTCGCCATCATGCCTTCTTCGAGGCGGAGGAATGGGGCATGAACCTTATCCTGGGCGGGCACTACGCGACCGAAACGCTGGGCGTGAAGGCCGTTGCCGCGCACTTGGCAGAGCGATTCGGCGTCGAATGGGGGTTCTTCGATCACCCGACAGAACTGTGACATCGTATCCCAGGGCGCTCACACGCCCTGATCGCGCGATGCGGTCCCGGTTCCACGGTCGTCGCCCATCGTGTCAAGCAGCGCCAACGCATTCCTCCGCAAGCCGGCCACCCCAGCTCTCATCAAGCCCGTCCCGCTGATGCGGGCGGTGATCTCGGCGTCAGACATCCGGACCAACTCGGCGAGATCGAGCGACGCCAGCGACCTATCCGGCGCCAGCATCTCATCCCTCGGCGCCTCCGCGAACCGTTGATTCCATGGGCAGACGTCCTGGCACACATCGCAGCCAAAGAGCCAATCTCCCAACATCGGACCAACGTCCGGCGGGAATTCCCCGCGATGCTCAATGGTCCAGAATGAAATGCAGCGTCGTGCATCCAGCGTCCGCTCGGTCACGAGCGCGTTTGTGGGGCACGCGTCAAGGCACGCGCGACACGTGCCGCAGCGGTCGGCCTCAAATGGCAAGTCGAGCGCGATATCGAGGTTCGTGAGGACGGACGCGATGAAGGAATACGAGCCGCGGCGTGGGTCGATCAGCATGGTGTTCTTTCCGATCCACCCCAGTCCGGCCCGCTGCGCCAGCTCGCGTTCGGGAACGGGTCCCGCGTCCACGTATGCCCGGGCGACGGTCCCGGGCGGCCCAAGCGCCACGACGGAGTCCGCCAGCTGCCGCAGTGGGGCACGAAGCGCGGCGTGATAGTCGCGACCTCGCGCGTACTTGGCCACGCGGCCAAAGCCGCGCATCGGTTGGTCGTCAGGCGTGAGGTAGTGCTTGGTTACCACCAGGGCCCGGATCGCCCCCGGCTGGATCGTCGCCGGACTGAGGCGGCGATCCACCTGCCGGTGCATGTACGCCATCCCGGCCGCCATCCCCTGCTCGAGCCAGCGCTTCAGGGCGTCCCCATGGGGCGTGGGAGAGAGGTCCGTGACGCCGGCGGCATCGAATCCCAGTTCGAGCGCCCGCTGCTTGAGGAGAGCCGCCCTCCGTTCGGGAGTCAACGCTCCAGGAGCCGCCGTCGCCATGTTGCGAATCGAATCACGTCGTCCACTGGCGGTACCGCATCTTCGTGGCCGTAAGCCGTGTACATCCGCCAGCGTATGTACTCCGTCGGGGGAAGCGGCAAGAACGGGGGCCGACGATACCAGCCGCGCCGCCGAAACGCCCAGGTAAGGGACAGAAGGTCGCGGGCGAGCCGCGGATGAAGAACGGCCCGCAGCGTTAGCGCCGCCGCAAGCGCCAGCCACGACCCCTGGTAGCGTGGATCAGGCGGCTGCCCCGCAGCGTGCGTCGTCACGAATCCTTCCGGGTCACGAGCGTCCGACCTCACGGTGTCACGCCACGGCCGTGTATATTGCGCCCACATGACGGGAGTAACGGCCGCGGCACCCTTTCATCCGCACGCTCTCGCGCGTTACCGGGCCGAATTCCCGATCTTCGACCGCAAAATCTATCTCAACACCTGCTCCCTCGGCGCTCTGAGCCGCCGATCACGCGCCAGGCTCGGGCAGTTTCTCGACGAATGGGACGCCCGCGGCGCGGCTGCTTGGTACGATACCTGGTGGGAGACCCTCGCTGAACTCCGCCGTCGCTATGCGGCGGTGATCGGCGCCACGCCGGGCGAGATCGCCCTTCACGCAGCCGTCTCCACGGCCATCGGCGTGTTGGCGAGCGCGCTCGACTATCAGGCCCGCCCGCGGGTCGTGACCACGGCCCTGGATTTCCCCACCGTGGCGTATCAGTGGCTTGCCAAGCGACCGCTCGGAGTCGAGCTCGTGGTATTGGAAAGCCCAGACGGGATCAGCGTGCCCCTGGAGGCGTTTGCCGACGCCGTGGACGACCGTACTGCGCTCGTCGCCACATCACACGTGTTCTTCACGTCGGGCGCCATCATGGACATCCGAAGCATCGCCGAGATCGCGCACGCGCACGGCGCTCTCTGTTACGTGGACGCCTACCAGAGCGTAGGCCAGCTACCACTCGACGTACACGCGAGCGGCGCGGACTTCGTCACCGCAGGCGGGCTGAAGTGGCTGCTCGGCGGCCCGGGCATCGTGTTCCTCTATGTGCGAGAGGACGTGATCGAGCAACTGCGGCCAACAGTCACCGGGTGGTTCGCCCACGAGCGGCAATTCCAGTTCGACTCGCGCCGCCTCGATTTTCACTCGGACGCGCGTCGGTTCGAGCAGGGTACGCCGGCGCTGGCGGCCGTACACGCACAGCTCGGCGGGCTGGAGCTGTTGACCGAGCTCGGCTGGGATGCCGTCTTCCGGACGACCCGGTGGCTGGCCGACGATCTGATCGAGCGCGCCGTTGCCAGCGGCCTTCACCCCAAGGTGGCAGCGGATCCGGCCCGTCGGTCGGCGATCGTCATGATCCCGGCCTCGGACCCCGCCGCTCAGGTCCGGCGTCTCGCCGCCCACGACATCGTGGCCGACGCGCGCCCCGGGCACGTGCGTCTGTCGCCTTTCTTCTACAACGTTCCCGACGATCACCAGCGAGCGATTGATGTCCTCACCTCCTGACAGTGGGCCCCCTCCCGCCGGCCAGCGACGAACGGCAGACGAAGTGCTGTTCGCGCCCCGTCCCGCGGGCGAACGCCAAGCCTTCACCCGCACGGACCCGTGGCGTGCTCTCCGGATTCTGGGCGAGTTCGTCGAGGGGTTCGACAGCCTGTCCGACGTCGACACCGCAGTGGCGATTTTTGGTTCCGCACGGATTCAGCCCGATCATCCCTGGTACGGCAAGGCGGTCGAGACCGCTCGCCGGTTCGGCGAGGCCAATTTCGCGGTGATCACGGGCGGCGGACCCGGCATCATGGAGGCGGCGAACTGCGGCGCGCTGGAGGCGGGGACGCTGTCGATCGGCCTCAACATTGAGCTGCCACACGAGCAACGATCGAACACGTACGTAACCCGCGCGATCAACTTCCGCTATTTCTTTGTCCGCAAGACGATGTTCATCAAGTACTCCCGTGGGTTCTTGTTCTTTCCCGGCGGGTTTGGAACGCTCGACGAGCTGTTCGAGGCTCTCACGCTCATCCAGACGGATCGGATCAAGGACTTCCCGGTCGTGCTCATGGGCCGGGAGTACTGGCGAGGACTCGTCCAATGGCTCACCGACACCGTCGCTCGCGAGCGCATGATCAGCCCCGACGATCTGCGCTTGTTCCACGTCACCGACGAACCCGAGGAAGCCGTCCGCGTGGTGGTGGAAAGCGTAGGGCGCCAGATGCGCGAGGAGCGAAGCAAATCATGAGCAGGCCAAACCGATTTCTGCGCGGTCCGCGCATCGGCCCGACGCCGATCAGCGGCAGGGAGTCCGTGGCGGACTTGATGGACAACGCCTTTCTCGCGTACAACGCCGGGCGACTGCGCGAAGGCGCACGGTTGTTGACCGAGCGCATGCTGAAGTCCGACGTGACGGTGGGTGTGAGTCTGACCGGTGCGTTGACCCCGGCCGGGATCGGCATGTCCTGCCTGATCCCCCTGATGCGCGCCGGGTTCGTCGATTGGATCGTCTCGACCGGAGCCAACCTGTACCACGACGCCCACTTCGCACTCGGGTTGGCCATGCACCGGGGGTCCCCCTTCCTCGATGACATCACGCTGCGGAAGGAGGGTGTTGTCCGCATCTACGACATCCTGTTCGACTACACGGTCCTGCTCCGCACCGATCACTTCGTACGCGAAGTGTCGGCACGGCCCGAGTTCCAGCGGGCCATGACCACGGCAGAGTACCACTACCTGCTCGGAGGCTACCTGCGGGAACGCGAGCGGGCCCTGCGTCTGAAGCACCGCTCGATGCTCGCGGTGGCGCACGAGACGGGGGTGCCCGTGTACACGTCATCCCCTGGGGACTCGTCTCTCGGCATGAACGTCGCCGAACAGGCCCTCGCAGGCAGCCAGCTCAGGTTCGACGTGTCGGCCGACGTGAACGAGACTGCTGCGATCGTGCTTGAAGCCAAGCGACGGGGACGGAGCGCGGTCGTGATGATCGGCGGAGGCAGTCCCAAGAACTTCGTGCTCCAAACCGAACCGCAGATCCAGGAAGTACTCGGGATTGACGAAAAGGGCCACGATTATTTCCTCCAGATCACCGATGCCCGGCCAGACACCGGTGGACTCTCCGGAGCAACCCCCGGTGAAGCCGTAAGTTGGGGGAAAGTGGACCCCGATCAGCTGGTCCATTCCGTGGTGTGCTACGTGGACAGCACGGTTGGTCTCCCGCTGCTGACGGCCTACGCCCTGGCGCGCAGCCGTCCGCGACCGCTCAAGCGGTTGTATCACCGGAGAGCGGAGATGTTGGCGAATCTGATCGCGGCGTACAAAAAGGCTCGCCGGCGACGTGACCGGCGCGCCGTCGCCAGCGACCGGCGGGAGTGACCGAACACCAGGCGCCCGGCGCGCGCCCAGGAGCATACGCGTGGTATGCCCTGGCATTGCTGACGTGCATCAACGCCGTCAATTACATCGACCGCAACATCATCTTCGTTCTGTTCGAGCCGATCAAGCAGGAGCTAGCGCTGTCCGACACGCAGCTCGGGTGGTTGGGATCGGCGTACATCATCGTGCTCTCGGTGGCTGCCGTGCCCTTCGGGATCCTCGGCGACCTCAAGTCCCGCAAACTGGTGATCGCGGGAGGCGTGGCAGTGTGGAGCGCGTTCACAGCGCTCGCCGGCTTGACCCGGCAGTACTGGCAGTTGCTGTTCTGTCGTTCCATGGTCGGCATCGGAGAGGCAGCGTACTCGCCGTCGGCGCAGTCACTCGTGGCCGACTTCTTCCCGTCGCGCGGCCGGGCCCTGGCGCTCGGCATCTTCTGGGGCGGGCTGGCCATTGGCGGCGTGGCCGGGATCTGGCTCGGTGGGGAGCTCGAGCACCTGTATGGGTGGCGTGCCGCGTTCATGGCGGTCAGCATCCCCAGCCTTCTGCTGGCCATCCTGACGACGCAACTCCGCGATCCCACCCGTGAAGAGCGCCGCCTTTCCCTGTTGGAGATCCTGCGCCGTCTCGAGCTCACGCTGTGGCACCTCGTGGTGGGAACATGGCCCCTTTGGTCGTTGGGGCTTCTGGGGCTCGCGGTGGCGTACACGCTGGACCGGCTTGACCGAGTGACCGCCGAACTCGAGACGGCGATCGTGGGGACGGCGCTCGCGCTGGGAGCCGTCGGCACCGTGGCACGTCTCGTGAGACACATGCTCGTCGCGCGCGGCGAACCCAGGCATCGCCCAGCCGCTCTCACCACGCTGGACGAGATGATCGAGGCGTTCCGCTTCGTACTGCGCACGCCCACCCTGGTCTGGGTGTTTACGGGAGGGGCGCTGATCTCCTTTGCCATGAACGGGCTGGTGGGCTGGTCTCCCAGCTTTCTGCAGCGCGAATTGTGGCTCGAGCCACAGATGGCGGGTCGGCTTATGGGGTTCTGGGGACTTCTCGGTGGATCGCTCGGCGTGGTCTTCGGCGGACGCTTGGGTGATCACCTGATGGAGCGATGGCCCACCGGCCGACTGGTCGCCGGGTCATTGGGGCTGCTGGTTGGCGCCCCGCTGTGCGTTTTCTTACTCTCGACCCGCGATCTGAACGTCTTCATCCCGTTGTTCTTTGCGACCATCTTCGTGTTTACGTGGTACAATGGGCCCGTGACTGCAACGATCTTCGACGTGGTGCCCGCAAGCATCGGGACCTCCGTTGTCGGCGCGTACGTCTTCTTTACCCACATCGCCGGCGACGCGGTCGCCTACCCCTTGATCGGATTCCTGTCAGATCGCTTCGGAATACAGACGGCCGTGTTCCTCCTCCCCACGGTGGCCGTCGTGGGAGGCATCGTGCTGCTTCTCGGTATGCGGACGATTGAGCGGGACATGGCGCGCCTGCGCGCCATTCAGGCTCGGTAGGATCTAGCCGCCCTTTAGCTCTGCGCGAAACGCGACGCTGCGCTCAACTTCCGTGAGGTAGTCGGCCAGCTCTTGTGCCTTACGCGCGGCCGACCAGTTCAGCTCCGACGCGGCCAGCTCCACGAGCTCCGGGGCCTCCGGCAGCGCATGGTGTTCGGTCTCATAGAACACATGGGTGCGGCGCACCAATAGGTCCGACAGCGTCATCGCCATCTCGCGGCGGATCGCGTGCACCAGCTCCGCCCGCATTGACGGATGCCCATCGACAATTGGCGCACGCAGCAAGCGATCTGATCTGGCAAGCCTCGCCACGGCGGTGGCTTCGCTCCCATACGTGCGGACCAAGCGTTGGGCAACCGGGCGTGGCACCTCCTCGCGCTCCAACTCCCGGATCAGCAAATCGAGATCGCGAACCTCACCGCCAGGGAGCGGTTCCCGGTCCGTGGGTGCTCTGGGGGGCACCGCCCGGCCGTCAATGGCCGCGAGGCGTCGCCCTACCCGGTCCACGGCCTCCGCCGCCATCGACCGATACGTCGTGAGTTTCCCTCCAACGACCGAGATCAGACCGGAGGCTCCCTCGATGATGCGATGTTCCCTGAGCACGCCGCTTGGAGCACCCTCTGCCTTCCCGTCCACCAGACAGCGGAGGCCGGCCCAAGTAGTCTTCACGTCATCCGGCCCGAGCCGCGCATCCGGGAAGTACGCGTTAGCCGATCGCAGGAGATACACCACGTCCCCGGCGCTGGCGCGCACGTCATCTGGGGACTCAGTGGAGTCGGTATCCGTCGTGCCGATGTAGGTCCACTCGCCCCACGGGAGGACGAACATCACGCGCCCGTCAATGGGCGAGGTGATCGTCACCGCCTCGTGGTTGCCGAGCCGCTCCCGGGGCACGGCCACGTGAGCGCCCTTGGTCAAGCGAAGAGCCGGCGGCTCCCCGACCTGCGCCCGCAGCCCGTCCGCCCACGGCCCGGTTGCGTTCACCACCACGAGCGCCCGAATCGTCAGCGTCCCGCCCGCAATCTGGTCCACCGCGTGGACGCCCCGCACGCGGCCCTCACTGACCGCAAACCGGTCGGCACGGACATAGTTCGCCACGAGGCCCCCATGCCGACGCGCGTCGCGGGCATTGGCAAGGGCCAGACGACAGTCGTCGCATTGCGCGTCGAAGTACCGGGCCCCGGCGCGCAAGCCCTCCCGCCGGAGCGCCGGTTCCGCACGCTGGAGCTGCCGCTTGCCCAGCATTCGATGGCGTCGCACATTCCGGAACACTGCGAGGAGGTCGTACAGCCACAGGCCGGCCGCCAGTTTCCAGGTCGGCACGCGACCACCGGCGTGGACAGGGAAGATGAACGAGCGCGGCCATACCAGGTGGGGGGCGATCCGGAGCAGCGTGCGCCGCTCGCGGCTCGCCTCGAACACCAGCCGCCAGTCGCCAAGCTCGAGATAGCGCAAGCCCCCGTGCACGAGACGAGAGGACCGGCCGCTCGTGCCGGAGCCGAAGTCCCCTTTGTCGATGAGCGCGGTGCGCATCCCGCGCATGGCGGCGTCGCGGGCAATGCCGGTGCCGGTGGCGCCGCCACCCACAACCAGCAGGTCAACCGCCTCGCGACCCATCGTAGCGAGATCCGCGACGCGCGTCGCGTGAGAGAAGGAGGGATCCACGGGCCGGTCAGGAAACAACGAGCAGCCGTCCGCCTGGTTCACCTGGCACGCGCACCTCATCCGCCCGGCGTGGCGCGTGCTGGATCTGGCCTGCGGCCACGGGCGGCACGCCATCGCTGCCGCCGCGCGGGGCGCCTCGGTCGTCGCGGTGGACGCCGACCCGGAGAGCATCGCGACCGCCCGGCGCAATGCGGGCGCCCTGTCCGTCGAATGGGTGACGGCCGACTTGACCCAGTACGCCTTGCCCGAGGCACGCTTCGACATGGTCATGGCATTCAACTACCTCGACCGGAAGCGCATGCCGGACTTCCGCAGGGCCGTGCGGCCCGGCGGTTATCTCATCTACGAGACCTTTCTCGAAGACCAACGGGAACATGGCTGGGGGCCCACCTCCCCGGAGCATTTGCTGAAGCGCGGCGAATTGATCCAGCTCGCCGAGCCGTTCGAGATCGTGCTCGCGCGCGAGGCCCTCGAGTTCATCGGGGGTCGCCCGATGGCCGTCGCCAGCGTCCTCGCCCGGCGTCCGGTCGAATGATGTCCTGCGGCTAGAACGCTCCACAAGTGCGGCCCCGCGCGCGATTCCTCCCCCCTCCACTAGCTTACCGGCCATGATGGGTGCGGCCAATGGAAGGCGCGTCGCGCTTGTCGCGGGCTGCCGCACGCCGTTCTGTCGGTCCGGTTCGGACCTCAAGGACCTGACGGCTGTGGATCTCGCCCGCCACGCGACCGTGGAACTGCTTCATCGCGCCAACCTGGATGGCGAGCAGGTGGACGAGATGTTCTTCGGGCAGGTCGTCGCGAGCCCGCTGGCTCCGAACCTGGCCCGTGAGGTGAGTCTCCTCCCGCAGTTCCCGCGCACCATTCCGGCCGTCACGGTAAACCGTGCCTGCGCGTCCGCCAACACGGCGATCGCCTACGCGCACGACCAGATTGCGCTGGGGCATGCCAGGGTGGCCATTGCCGGCGGCGCCGAGTCCCTGTCCGACATTCCGGTGCTGCACAGTCGCCGGTTCGCCGACACACTCGTGAACCTGAGCCGGGCCAAGACTCTGGGGCAACGGCTCGCCCTGATTGCGCGGATCAGGCCGCGCGACCTGATCCCGGTGGCGCCGGCGATTGCCGAGCCGTCTACCGGCGAGACGATGGGCCAGTCGGCCGAGCGGATGGCCAAGGAGAACGGCATTACGCGGGCCGCGCAGGATGCCCTGGCGCTGCGAAGCCACCAGCGGGCGCTGGCCGGCACGCAGGATGGGCGACTGACCGCCGAGATTGCCCCGATGTTCGGCGCGGGCGGTACGCCGGTGGTGCAGGATAACGGGGTCCGCGCGGACACCACGGCGGAGAAACTCGCCGCGCTCAAGCCGGTGTTCGACCGCCGCTACGGAACCGTCACAGCCGGGAATTCCTCGCCGCTGACCGACGGGGGAGCCGCTGTGTTGCTCATGAGCGACGAGTCGGCATCGGCCCTCGGTTACGAGCCGCTCGCATTCATCAGGTCGTACGCGGTCACCGCCGTGGACCCTGCGGAGCAACTGCTCATGGGACCTGCTTACGCCGTGCCGCTGGCCCTGGAGCGCGCCGGCATTCCCTGGCGCGAAGTGGGATTGATCGAAATGCACGAAGCGTTCGCAGCGCAGGTCCTGTCCAACGTTCAAGCGTTCGAATCGCGGGAGTGGGCCGAGCGACATCTGGGGCGTTCGGAGCCGATCGGGGAAGTGAACTGGGACATCGTCAACGTGATGGGTGGGTCGATCGCCATCGGCCATCCGTTCGGCGCTACGGGGGCGCGCCTCACGCTCACGCTGGCCAACGAAATGAGGCGACGGAACGTGCAATTCGGCCTGATCTCGGTGTGCGCGCAGGGAGGGATGGGGTTCGCCATGGTGCTGGAGCGTCGCTGACCGTGCCGGCATTCACCGTAGAAACCAAGGACGGGCTCGCGCTCGCACGCCTGAACCTGCCCGGGGAGAGCATCAACAAGATCACGCGCGGCGTGCGGGACGAACTGGACGCCTTGCTCACGGCGTGGGCGTCGGATTCCGGCGTGCGCGCCATCGTGCTGCTGTCCGGAAAGCCGGACACTTTCATTGCCGGCGCAGACATTGACGAGTTCGTGCGGCTGTCGTCGGTCGCAGAAGCACGAGAGCTGGTGCGGCGGGGACAGGCGTTGATTGGCCGCATTGCAGCCCTCGGGAAACCTGTCGTCGCGGCGATCCACGGCGCATGCCTGGGCGGCGGACTTGAAGCGGCTCTCGCTTGCAGCTATCGCGTCGCGACCGACCACCCAAAGACCGTGCTGGGACTTCCCGAGGTTCAGCTCGGGATCTTTCCGGCCGCAGGCGGTTGCCAGCGGCTTCCTCGCCTCATCGGGGCGCGGGCAGCGCTCGACATGATCCTGACGGGGAAGACTCTCCCGGCCAGTCGCGCGCAGAAAATCGGCGTCGTGGATGAAGTTGTACACCCCGCGATCCTCGAAACCGTGGCTCTTGGAGCAGCCGCCCGAATGGCCGATGGCTGGCGTCCGCGGCGACCTGCGGCCGGGCGCGGAATCACGGGCTTGCTGCTGGACCGGACGCCGCTCGGGAGACGGGTCGTCTTCGCCCTGGCGCGGCGCGGCGTGACGCGGCAGACCCGGGGCCATTACCCAGCTCCCCTCGCGGCGCTCCGGGCCGTGGCGCACGGCCTCGCGTACGGCGTCGAGGCGGGCCTGGAAATGGAGGCGGCCCTGTTTGCCGAACTCGCTGTTGGAGAGGTGTCGCGCAACCTGGTACGAATGTTTTTTGCCACGACCGCGCTGAAGAAGGACCCTGGCGTCGCGGGTCAGGCGCCACCGCCGCGACCGGTCAGGAACGTGGCGATCGTCGGCGCGGGCTTCATGGGGGCGGCCATCGGTGGAGTCGCGGTGGCTCAGGCAGGCGTTGACGTCCGGTTCCGCGATACCGACATCGCTCGCGTCGGGCAGGGGCTCGCCGCCGCGCGAAAGATCCTCGACGACCGCCTCAAGCGGCGCCGCATCACCAGGTTTGAACATCGCCGACTGGCGGCGCTTCTGTCCGGCGGGACGGGGTTCGACGGCTTCGGCCGCGCCGACCTCGTCATCGAAGCCGTATTCGAGGATCTGCAGGTGAAGCACGAGGTGTTCCGGGCCGTCGAGGCAGCGGTGCGAGAGGACTGCATCCTCGCTTCTAACACGTCCACGATTCCGATCGCTCGCGTGGCCGAGGCCACACAGAGACCGGAACGCGTGATCGGGATGCACTTCTTCTCGCCAGTGGAGCGGATGCCGCTCCTCGAGGTAATCGTGGCCGATCGCACGGCCCCGGAAACAACGGTCACGGCCGTCGCCTTCGGGCGGCGGATGGGGAAGACCGTGATCGTGGTCCAAGACCGTCCGGGCTTTTGGGTCAATCGAATTCTGGCGCCGTACCTCAACGAGGCCGGGAGATTGTTGGAGGAGGGCCTCCGAATCGAGGAGTTGGACGCCATGATGGTGAAGTTCGGCTTCCCCGTCGGTCCCCTGACGCTGCTTGACGAGGTTGGGCTCGACGTGGCCGCCAAGTCCGCGGGCATTCTGCATCAAGCGTTCGGAGATCGCATGGCGCCCGCGAAAGGCGTGCACCGCCTCACACAATCGGGCCGACTGGGGCGAAAGAACGGGCGCGGGTTTTACGAATACCGCGGCGGCAAGCGCCGCCGCGCAGACCGCAGCGTATATGAACTGCTGGGGGTGGCGCCACGCGCCGCACCCGCCCCGGAGGAAGCGCTGGCCCGAATGGTGTACGCGATGCTTAACGAGGCGGCGCTTGCGCTCGAAGAGGGCGTGGTTCGCTCCGCCCGCGACGGCGACATCGGCGCAGTGTTCGGCATCGGATACCCAGCGTTCCGTGGCGGACCCCTCAGATACATGGACCATCTGGGGCCGACAAAGGTCGTGGAGGAGCTGCAACGGCTGGAAGGAGCATGGGGCAAACGCTTTCAGCCGGCGCCCATGCTCCGTCGCCTGGCCGACACTGGCGGCCGGTTCTACTCGGACGCGTGACACCGCAGTCGAACGAGGGGAGCGAGCCCGAGTTCCCTTCAGACGAGACACTCGGCGGGTACATGGCCGTG
>DATMAW010000047.1:0-47916 GCA_035559715.1 Gemmatimonadales bacterium
CGCTTCGACCACCTCGCCCGCGGCCCATGAGCCAATGAACCAGCCGACGCCGAGGGTCACAAACGCGATGAAGCCTTGTGCAGCCGCTCGGATCGCGACGCCGGCGCGCTGGTCCACATAGATCTGACCGGTGACGAAGAAAAAGTCGTAGCACACGCCGTGGAGCAGAATGCCGAGGTAGAGCATCCATACGCCGGTCCCGAGATCGCCAAACGCGAAGAGCGCGTAGCGCACCGTCCACGCCAGCATGCCGATCATGAGGATGCGCTTCACGCCAAGGCGCGCCAGAAACCACGGCAACAGAATCATGAACGCGATCTCGGACATCTGCCCCAGGGTCATCTTGCTCGCCGCGCGCGACATGCCCAACTCGTTCAAGAACAGGTTGGTGAACGCGTAGTAGAACTGCAACGGAATGACGAGCAGGAACGATCCGATCACGAAGATGGCAAACGACCGGTCCTTCATGAGAGCCAGCGCGTCCAGCCCCAAAACGTCGCGCACCCGCACGGGTCCCGCGGTGGATCGCGGCGGCGTGTGCGGCAGCGACAGGCAATACACGCCGAGAATCAGCGAAGCGGCGCTGGCCAACCGCATGGGCAGGGGGGTGGGCTCCACTCGAAGCCAGCCGATGAACAGGCCCGCCACGATCCAGCCAATCGTTCCCAGCACCCGAATCCGCGGAAAATCGTTCGCGGGGCTCGGCACGTTGTGGAACGAAATCGAGTTGGTGAGCGCCAGCGTGGGCATGTAGAGCAGCGCGTACAGAATGAGCAGTGGATAGAACGCGCTGAAGGTCTGCACTGACGAGACGGCGTACATCACGATGGCTCCCGCCACGTGCAGGAGACACAGGATCTTCTCCGTAGCAAAGAAACGATCCGCCACCATGCCCACGAAAAACGGCGAAATCATGGCGGCGATCGCCGTCGTCCCGTAGGCCAGGCCGATCTGGCTGCCCTCGAACTGGAGCGTCTGGCCAAGGTAGGTGCTCATCGTGACCGACCAGGCGCCCCAGATGAAGTACTGAAAGAACATCATCACGGAGAGCCGCGTGCGGACGGCGCCGGGCTGGTTCATCAGGCCGCTCGTGAGGGTGGCGTCGAGCGGCCAAAGTACGATTTGAGCCGTGGCGCCGCTACGTCGCCCCGACGGGCACGGCGGCTCGTGCCGCGGGCATCCTCGCCCATACGGGCGCGCGGTTCTATCTTAGAGGCCCCGGAAACCCGGTCCATCCATCACTCTCCGGAGACGCGGCATGCACCGCCGGCTCGGATCATCCACGATCAACCCACTGCTCTTCATGCTCGCGACCATCGCATCGCTCGGCGCCCAGGAGCGGCAATTCGTCTACATCTCGAACGTCACGGGCACCACGTCCGGCGGCCGCCCCCTGACGACCATCGCCGAGCAGACCGCCGAGGCGCTGGACCGACTGGGCGTGGCGCTGCGGCAACGCGGCCTGGAGTATCGGCACGTTGTGGCCGTCAACGTCTTTCTCAAAGACGCGCGCCATTTCCAGGACATGAATACCGTGTATCGCCGGTACTTCCAGTCGGACCCGCCGACGCGCGCCACGGCGCAGGTGGACCTGCCCGATCCCGACGCCCTGATTCAGCTGTCGGTCGTGGCCACGCGGAACGCCACGCAGGTGATCACGCCGCCGGACCTCGCGGCGCCCGCGCTGCCGTACTCGTGGGGGATCAAAGTCGGCAACACGTTGTTCATCTCCGGAGCTACGAGCCGCAGCCCCTCGACCTACGAGCCAGTGCTCGGTGACGTTCCCACGCAGACGCGGCGCGTGCTTGGCAACATTGGCCTCGTGCTCAAGGCGGCGGGCATGGAGCACAAGGACTTGACGAGCTGCCGCGTCTATCTCGCGGACCCCCGGCGCTTCGGCTCCATGAATCAGGCGTATGCCGAGTTCGTCCCGGCGGAGGATCCGCCGGCGCGCGCCACCGTGCGGGCGGGCCTGATGAATCCCGCGTTCGACGTCGAGATCCAATGCGTGGCCGAGTCGTCGTCCAACCGCAGCGTGGTGATCGGCGAGGGACAGCAGCGCTCGCGGTCACCCCTATCGCCCGCCATCAGCACCGGGAACCGGCTCTATCTGTCCGGGATGCTCAGCGCAGGCCCGGATGTCGCGGCGCAGACGAGAAGCACACTCGACAACCTGCTCGCCACGTTGCGGGCGGCAGGTATGGACTTCGCCAACGTCGTGGACACGTGGGTCTACGTCACCGACATTCGGCAGTGGGACGCGATCAAACAGGTCCTGGATCAGGTGCTGCCGGCCGGAAGCCCCGAGCCCACGGTGATCGGCACGCCACTGATGGGAAGCAACTTCCTGGTGGAGATCCAGATGATCGCGGAGCGATGACGGTCCCTACCTGAGTTCCCGGATCTTGATGTTGCGGTATGCCACCCAGTCCCCGTGATCCTGCAGCGCCACGTGCCCGCGACGCGCTCGGCCGAAGTTCGGCCACTGGACGAACTTGCTATTCTTGACGCGGGCTTCCCAATCAGGGCTCCACAGCTCGTACTCGACGGTTTTCGTACCGTTGAGCCAGTACTCCACGTGGCTTTCGTTCACCACGATACGCACCTGGTTCCACTCGCCCGCTGACCGCACGACCCCGGCCGGGGACGCATATAGCCCGTAGTCCGCCCCGGCTGCCGTCAAACGCGACTGCCCATCCGCGTGTCCGGCGTCGTCCAGCACCTGCATCTCCGGCCCGCTCTTGTAGCTCTCGTCGTACTCTTCCGTGACGCGGTACATGATCCCGCTGTTGCCTCTCGGGGCGACCTTCCATTCGAGGGTCAACTCGAAGTTGGCGAACTGGTCCACGGTGATGATGTCACCGCCCCCGGCCACACGGGTCAGCGCACCGTCAACCACGGTCCACCCCGGGGGCACGGAAGGCATGCGGTAGCCTCGCCAGCCATTCGTGGTGCGACCATCGAACAGCAGCCGCCAGCCGGCCGCGCGCTCGGATGCGGTAAGGACATTGTGCTCACCTTGCGACGCGGCCGGCGCCGAGGCGCCGCAACTGGTCGCTGCGATGACGCCGGCCGTCACCACACTTCGGAACGCCACTCTCGCCAAGACCATGATTCGCCCGAGTTCCCCTCGTTGTCCGCGAAACGTCACCGGTCCCGGTCTGGCCAGCCGCCTCCACGCGGAACTACTTTCGTCACGTGACTGCGCTGACGTTGTACCACCGCACCTCAATCGGCGAAGCGCGCCAGATCGTCCGGGATGGCTTCCAGGACCAGAAGTGGGGCTTCGCCGTAGACGACAGCATCACCGAACGTCGCGTCAAGGCAGTCGGCGTGTGGCTCACGGACCGTGAACTCCAAGACGATGACGGTCCACCCGGTGACGCCACACTGGAGGTGATCCTCGACGTGGACGAGACATCGCTGCAGCCCTTCGAGTTGGAAGGCATCCTGTCCGAGGCTCGGCTGTGGGTCGTGCCGGCCAGCATCCTCAATCCACGATCCAGGGTGCGCATCCTGCGAGTCGACCCCCGTTCGTCGGGATGGTTTGACCGCCGCGAATTCCAGGAGTAGCTAGGGCTGCCGATCCGTCCGCATCGCCCGTTTCGCTTCCTGCACCATCCGCTCCACCTCGGCGAGCGTCGCGCGGGCGTCAATCACGCGACCATCCACGATCGTGTACTTCAGACCGTTCTTCCGAACCGCCTTCCCATCCGCGCTCACGCGCTCGACACCCGTCCCATACAGCACCTTGAAATCCTCGAGCGGATTCATGTCGAGCACCAGCAGGTCGGCGTCGTAACCCGGGCGAATCACGCCGGTCTTGTCGAGCCCAACGGCCCGCGCGCTCTCCTGCGTAGCCGCGCGCACGACCTCGAGGGGCTGGAAGCCTGCGCGCTGGAGCAACTCGAGTTCGCGAATCGTCCCGAACCCGTACAGGTGGTACGACGTGCCGGCATCCGACCCCACGGCCACGTGACCGCCGCGGTTCTTGAACTCGTTGACCCACGGGAGCCACCGAATGAACATCCGGCTCCACGCCGCCTCATCGGCGCTCGTCCACTCGAAGTAGAACGACCCATGGACTTCCTCACTCGGCACCCACTGCGCCATGAGAGCGGGCATGGCGTATCGCTCGAGCCACGGGAGCGTCTTGGCCCGCGACAGATCCGTCTGATCCTCGTAGACGGAAAACGTGGGGACCATCGTGAACCGACCGTTCCTGCTCAACGCGAGCAGCGTGTCGAGCACCGGTCCGTAGAGCCTGTCCAGGTCGGCCTCGTCCCACACGCGACCCGTGGCGCGAAAGCGGAGAAGCTCGTCGCCGTAGTTGTAGTCGGCTGCCAGCTGCTGCACCGTCTTTTGGGTGAACGTTGCCTCCGCGTACCCGTAGTGGTGCTCGATGGTGGTCACGCCGGCAGCAGCGACCCGGACCGCATTCATGGGATACACGCCGTCCTGCCCGATGTGCACCGCCACGCCCATGCCGAGCTTCGCGGCTTCGTCCGCCAACGCCGCCAGCACGTCGGGGAGAAGGCCTGGTTTGCCGCTCACCTTGATCCCGTCGCGGCCGAGCTGTTTCCACTCGCGCACGACCTCTCGCGCTCCCTCTGGGGTCCACAGCCGGCGATCGGTCCCACTCCAGAACTGGTAGGCCAACACGCGCGGGGCGAGCACCTGCTTGCCGGAGCGCTGATCCGCGGCAATCTGGATGGCGGGGTCGTCCGCGCCCCCCGCGAACACCTTCACCGTCGTGATCCCGTGCGCCAACCACAGCTTGAGGATGTAATCCGGGGGGAAATCTCGGGCCCGCCCGAGGTGCGTGTGAGCGTCGATGATCCCCGGCATGACCCACATGCCCTCCGCCTCGATCACCCGTGGGGCCGCCGCTCGCTGCCTCCCGCCGGCGAGATCCAGTGGCGTCACTCGGCGGACTTCCGCGATGGTGCCGCGCTCGATGACGATGTCCACAGGCCCCACCGGCGGTGACCCCGTCCCGTCAATCAGCGTCGCGCCCTGTATCACCAACCGATCGTACGGCCCGCCCACCGGCGAGGGCTGCTGAGCCAGGAGGTTCGCGACGCACATCAAGCCCGCAAAGACACCAATTGCCGCCCGCATGGATTCTCCCTTCGCCCTTCTCACCTCGTTGCCGGAGGGTGTTACATCACTTCCCCTGCCGTCAGCCGCTTAATCAGCCGGTAACAAAACTCCAGCCCCTCGAAGAACCACTCATGTCGAATCCGTTCGTCCTGGCCGTGGGCACGCACGTCAGCCTCGTCCCCGAACACGCCCGACACGCCGTATACGGGAATCCCCGCCTGGCGCAGATACAGCCCGTCCGTGGCACCCGTGCTCATCGTGGGAATCACCGGCACGCCCGGCCACATCTCCTCGGTGGTCTCCTCAATGCCCCGCAGGATCTCGGGCGTGAGGGGCGAGGGCGGGCTGGGCTTGGCCGGGGCGACGGGCGTCACGCTGACGCCGGGATCGTTCACCACGCGGCGCAGCGTGGCCAGCACTTCGTCCGGCGATTCGCCGGGCAGGATGCGGCAGTTGACTACCGCGCGCGCACGCTGCGGCAGCGCGTTTTCCGCGTGACCGCCCTCCAGCATCGTGGCGACGCACGTGGTTCGCAAGCGCGAGTTGTACGCCGGATTCACCGAGAGTCGTTCCACCGCAGCCGGGTCTGGCGGCGTGCGGAGCAGGCCGCGCATGGCGGCGGCCACCTCCGGCGTCTCAATCGCGGCCGTGCGCTCGAAGAACGCGCGGGTCACCTCGTTGAGCCTCACCGGAAAGCGATACTCCGCGATGCGGTTGAGCGCGGCCGTGAGTTGATAGATGGCGTTGTCCGCCCGCGGCAACGAGCTGTGCCCGCCCTTGTTCGTTGCCTCGAGCCGAAAGCTCTGGTACACCTTTTCGCTGGCCTGGACGTTGTTGGAAAGCCGCCGCCCATCCTTGATGACGCCGCCCCCGCCCTCGTTCAACGCGAACGCCGCGTCCACGAGGTCGCGGCGATGCTGCAGCAGCCACTCGACCCCGTTGTGATCACCGCCTTCCTCGTCCGCCGTGAGTGCCACGATGATGTCCCGATCCGGCGTGTACCCCTCCTGCCGCAAGCGGATCAAATTCGCGACCCAGATCGCCGCCTCGTCCTTGTCATCCGTCGTCCCGCGCCCGTAAAAAAAACCGTCCCGATCCGTGAACTTGAACGGGTCGAGCGTCCAGTCCGCAGGGTTCGCGTCCACCACGTCCAGGTGCGCGAGCAAGAGGAGCGGCTTCTTGCCGGTGGTTCGGCCGCGGTACCGCGCCACGAGGTTCATCTTCTCCGGCACCGGTCCGACAAGATGGATGTCGTCGTCGGGAAATCCTGCGGCCCGCAAGCGCGCGGCCATCGCTTCAGCTGCGCGCGTGCTGCCCCCAGCTGGAGCCGTGTTGATCTCGATCAGTTCCTTGAAGATCTCGCGCGCCAGCAACTCGGCACGATCGGGACTTCGGTGCCGCCCCAGGGATTGCGCGGACAAGGTCGGAGAAACGGCAACGGTGGACGCGGCGGTCAGGGCAATCACGGCGTACCTCGTGAACTTCAGGGAGCGCATGCAGTTTCCTCAGTGGCCTCGACGTAGAAGTTTGGCAGCGCGCCACGGACCAGGCCAGCGCCGGGCGGTGGCGTCGGCACGGCACGGCCGATAAGGTAGGGGCTGCGTTCGGTCCTGGACAGCGAGCCGGGCCGGCCGCACGGAGCCGCGGAGATCATTGCGAACACAACACTTTCCCCAGGACTCACGCATGGTGTGGTCAGTCGAGAAACTGGAAGCCGCCATGCTCGCGGACGCGAGTGTCGCCCACGGCTGGCGACTCATCGAACGATTCGCCACGCTCAACCGCGAGTCCGGCAGCGCCGACGAGCACGCCGCAGCCGACTACATCGCCGAGCAGCTGCGGCAGTTCGGCGTGCCGTACGAGATGCACGAGCCCGAGCT
This sequence comes from Gemmatimonadales bacterium, assembly GCA_035559715.1. Taxonomy (GTDB): domain Bacteria; phylum Gemmatimonadota; class Gemmatimonadetes; order Gemmatimonadales; family GWC2-71-9; genus JACQHC01. The sequence continues at coordinate 6,984 of DATMAW010000047.1, forward strand.
GTACCTGTCACTTCCACGCGCCGCATCCGTGACGCTGGGAACGAGCGGTGCGGTGCTCCAGGGGAAGCCGCCGGCCTTCGCCGCCACGAGTCCCGCCAGCGGGATCACCGCACCAGCGGTGCACGTCCCGTCGGCCAAGATGAAGGACGTGACGGACATTTTCGACGACCGCCGCGGGGCGGCGGACGTGCGAGGCAAGATCGTCGTGTCCGAGGGCTACGCCATGCCCGCCGCCGTGCAGCGCTTCGAGCGCGCCGGAGCGCTGGCGCAGGTCTACATCAACCCCGGCAAGCGGGTCCACTGGGGTATCTGCACCCCGATCTGGGGGACCCCCACCGACCGCGATCTCGACCGCAAGCCCAAGACGCCCGTGGCCGCGATCAGCCGGCCGGACGGCGACCGGCTGCTCGAGCACGTGCGAAACGGCGGCGCCGTTACCGTGCGGACGGTGCTCGAGGAAGGGTGGTATCGCTGCAAGCTGCCGGTGGCCACGATCGCCGGGAAGTCAGACGACTTCCTCCTGGTGCACGGCCACTACGACAGCTGGGACGTCGGGATCGGGGACAACGCCGTGGGCGACGCCACACTGCTCGAGATCGCGCGCATCCTCCACACGCACCGCGCCAAGCTGCGACGCTCGGCTCGCGTGGCCTGGTGGCCCGGCCACTCCATGGGACGCTACGCGGGGTCCACGTGGTACGCGGACCAATTCGCGCTCGAGCTCCGCCAGCACTGCGTGGCGGCCGTCAACATCGACTCGCCCGGTTGCTGGAGGGCCACGGCGTACGAGGAAGTCATGTGGATGGCCGAAGCCGACGCGCTGTGTCGTGGATCGATCCGAGATGCCACCGGCGTCGAGCCGCACCGGCTCCGCCCGATTCGCGCGGGCGACTACTCGTTCAATCAGATTGGCCTCACGTCGTTCTTCATGCTGCTGTCCAACATCCCCAAGGCGGAGCGGGACGAGCTGGGGTTCTATCCGGTGGGCGGCTGCGGCGGCAACATCGCCTGGCACACGGAAGACGACTTGCTCCCCGTGGCCGATCGCGACCACCTGTTGCGCGATCTCACAGTTTATCTCACGGCGGTCGCGCGCGTGCTGAACGCCGAGGTGCTGCCCTTCGATCACCGCGCCGCCGTGCGCGAGCTGGCCGAGGCGGTGGAGAAATACAAGAAAGAGGCCGGGAATGCCGTTGATCTCTCGCCGGTGGAGAACGAGCTCCGCGCGCTCGCGGACGGGCTCGAGCGATTCTACCGGAAGGCGAAGCGGGGAGCGGCACCGTCTCGCCTGGCCAGGATCAACGACACCGTGAAGGAGCTGTCACGGCTCCTGGTCCCGCTCAACTACGCGGCAGGCGAGCGATTCGCGCACGACCCGGCCCTCCCGCTCGGCGTCATCCCACGACTCGCCGACATCGGCCGCCTCAGGGAGTGCCCTGCGGACCTGCGGCGCTTCCTCGTCGCAGGCATCACGCGCGAGATCAACCTGGTGGCAAACACGCTCCACGAGGCCGTCCGCCTCGTGTCCGCGCGCGTGTGAACCTGCTCGCCGGCGGCGCACTGCTCGCGGCCCTCGCCGCTCAACAGGATCCCCGAGGTGTGCTCCGAGAAGCCATGATTCGCGTCGCGGTCGAGGACACACTGGCCATCGTGGACGCGCGCTATACAGTAACCGGGGCGGCATCCTTGGACCTGCTGGCACTGCGGCTCGAGGGCCAACGGGTCGAGGTGCTCGAAGCCATCGTAGGCGTGCGCCCGATTGTTCTCGAAGAACGGCGTACCTCGCAGGTACTCCGCGTCTATCGCCCGCCCGATAGTGCCGCCATTCGTGTGCTGTACCGTGTGACAGGCCGTCTGGCCCGGATTCCCGTGTTCGTGCCCACGGCGCCCACCAGCCCACCGACCGGCGCGATTCGGATTGTCGTGACCGGGGCCCCGGCCGAGCGGCGAACGTCCAGCACACTTCCCCGCTTTTCCCAGCAAACCGACGGCGCCTTGGCCGCCCGCCCGGAGCACCTGCCCACGGTACTTGCGCTCGTGCGAGACCGCTCCGAACTCCCGGTTCCCGCAGTGTCGGAGTGGATTATCATCGGCATCACCGTCGGCGGTACGGCGCTCTGGATCCTCCGTCTCCGGCGCGCCCGTCGGACGGCGGTGGAAACCGGCTAGCATGGGCGCCACGTTTCTCATCGTCGCGGCGATCTACTTCGCCGCGATCGGGGCGATCTCGGCCTGGGGCTACTTCCGCACCAAGACCGAGCTGGATTTCATTGCAGCCGGCCGCAGTATCGGTCCCATCGTGGGCGGTGCAGTGCTCACGGCAACGCAGATCAGCGCGGGCACATTCGTTGGAACGGTCGGCCGCCACTACCTCGCCGGCGTGGCCTGGTGGTACATCTGGTTCGGCGTCTGGGCGGGCTGGTTGGTCTCGGCGTTCTTCGTGGCACCCAAGCTCCGCCGGTTCGGCGCCCTCACCGTACCGGACTATGTGAGCACCCGCTTCGGGAGCAAGGCTGCGGGAGCGCTCGCCGGCAGCCTGATCGTGATCTCCTACACGATCTACCTCGTCGCACAGTATCAAGCGGCGGGAGAAGTGGCGCTCACCGTCTTCGGCATGCGCCCGCTCACCGCCATGCTGATCCTCGTGGTGAGTACAGCGTTCTACACACTGCTCGGCGGCGTGCGGAGCAGTTCCTACATTGACTTCCTCCAAACGTTGATCATGGTGGCCGCGTTGCTGCTCTCGGTCCCGGTGTTGTTGCATTATGCCGGCGGCTTCAGCGCGGCGCGCGGGGCCCTCGAGGCCATTGACCCTCGCGTGTTGGCGGGATTCTACGGCGTGCGGGAGCTGATCGCCGTGGGCGTGAGTTTCGGTTTCTCGATCTGTGCCGCGCCGTACGAGATGACCCGGTTCTTCTCCATGCGGGACGAGCGAACGGCGCGTCAGGCCATCTTTGTCGCTATTGGGTTCCAGGTGGTCATCGGCCTCTGCGTACTGGCCATCGGGATGCTGATGCGAGTCCTCTTCCCCAACCTCCCGTCGCAAGATCTGGCCAGCTCCGTCATGGCCTTCGAGGTCTTGCCGCCGATCCTCGGAGCACTCCTGCTCATCGCCATGTTGAGCGCGATCATGTCCACCGTGAACTCGATCCTGCTCGTCGTGGGAGCGGGCATCGCCCACGACCTGTGGGGTAAGCTGCTCCGACCCGCTGCCTCGCAGGCGCATCTGGTTCTGGTGAACCGCGTGGCCATGTTCCTGCTTGCCCTGGTCCCGATCTGGTTCGCGCTTCAGAAGTACGGAGACGTGCAGGCGGTGGTCGTGGAGCAGGCCAAGTTCGTTGCGAGCTTCTTCTTCGTTCCGGTGGTGATCGGCCTCAATTGGCGCCGCGGCACAGCGGCCGGCGCCATCGCCGCCATGCTGGGCGGGTTCCTCGCCTGCCTGGTATGGGAGTTCACCGGCCAGAGAACGTTCTCACGGCACGGGGTGGATGCAGTGGAGGTCGGCATCCTCACCAGCGCCGTGCTGTTCTTCGTTGTCTCCCGTTGGAGCAGGCCGGTCCCACAAGAGAACGTCAAGCTCTTCTTCCCATGACCGCACAGAATCTCCGCCGAGCAATCCTGGGCAATCCGTTCGTGCTGACGTTCCTGGGCGTTACGAGCCTTGCCGGTCAGAACCGGGAGCAGCGTGCCGACCAGTTTGCCCCGGTCCGCGCCGTCATCCGACAAGTCATGGACTCGACCGGCGCTCCCGCCATCGCGGTCGCAGTCGCGCAGCACGGACGGATCATCTGGGAGGAGGGCTTTGGTTGGGCCGACCGCGAACGTCGCATTCCGGCCACCCAGCACACCATGTTCTCTCTGGCGTCCATCTCCAAGCCGATCACGGCCACCGGCCTAATGCGTCTGGTCGAAGAGGGCAAAGTGGAGCTGGATGCGCCGGCCAATCGCTACCTGGGATTGGGCACGCTCACGGGACTCGCCGGCGAGGACGACGGAGCCACAGTGCGACGTGTCTTGAGTCACACGGCCGGCCTGCCGCTGCACTATCGCTTCTACTACGCCGACCTGGACTACCGCGAGCCGACGATGGACGAGACCATCGCGCGGTACGGCGTCCTGGTGTACCCCCCGGGCGTGGTGTACGAGTACTCCAACCTGGGCTACGGGATCATCGATCACATCATCGAGCGGGTTTCGGGGCTGAGCTACCCGGATTACATGCGAACGCGCGTGTTCGCGCCGCTCGGTCTCACACGGACGTCGGTGCACATCGGACCCGGGCTCGAGCCGTACGTGGCGCAGCGCTACGATTCGCGGCTCCGGCCAATCCCGTACTACGACTTCGACCACGACGGTGGGTCCGCCGTCTATGCCAGCGCCCACGACCTGGTGCGGTTCGGCATGTTCCACCTGAAGGAGCGTCTCGCCGATCAGCAGCGCATCCTCTTGGATTCCACGATCGACTTGATGCAGCGGAGTCAAACGCCAACGTCGTCCGGCGTGCAATATGGCCTGGGCTGGCGGAGCCTCGACGAGTTCGGCTGGACGCGAGTGAACCACACGGGTGGAATGCCCGGCGTCGCGACCATCCTGGCGCTATATCCGAGCGAGCGAACGGCGGCCGTGGTGCTCGCGAACAAGGCGGCTACCCCGGTCGAGCGCGTTCTTCAGGAGATTCTGAGCGTGGTCTTTCCGCCGCGCTACGCCGACTCGCTCCGCTCCCGCCGAGCCCGGCCCCCGCACCTCCCGTCATCGCCGGCCCTCGCGCCGCCCCCCGATTGGCTCGGTGAATGGAGCGGTACGGTCCGCACGTGGGCGCGCACGCTGCCGTTCAAGCTCACCGTGCAGGCCGGCGGTGACATCCACGTGAGGCTGGCAAACCAGCTCCCGGCGTTACTCGCCGACGCCCGTTTTTCAGACGGACTTCTCGTGGGGCGTTTCGCCGGCACCATCCCCACCCCGGACGTCGAGCGCCATCCCCACTCGGTCCTGCTCCAACTCCGGTTGTTCGATGGGACGCTCAAGGGTCAGGCCACGGCCCAGACGACGGACGAGCCCGTGTACTTCGCCGTGACGGCGTACGTGGAGCTGAGAAAGTGACCCACCGGTTCATGCGGTTTCATGGTTCTCTCGCATCGGCGGACAAGATCTGACCCGTCGCACCCCATCGAGAGGGTACCTTGCCACGCAGTCCCTCCAGCAAGTCATCCACCACAAGGCCGCTCCGACGTCGCGCGCCCGCCGCGACAAGCGGAGCAACCAGGGCTCCCGATACCGACGGAATTCGCTTGCATTCACCGCCACGATCGAGGAGGCCGATCCTGCCCCCGCCCGCCGCCCACCTCACGGTACGCCTTAACAACCCGCGGCGAATGAGCCGGCAAAAGGCGGAAGACTGTGCTGCTGCGGAAGTTGTCCGGGTAGCGGGCTGGTGCGGCCGAGCCCGCATGGCAAAAACGGCGCCTCTCGAACTACCGAGAGGCGCCGTAAGCGCTCAGCTGATACCGCGTGTGGTTAGAGCTTGACCACGTTCTGCGCCGCCGGGCCCTTCTGACCCTGCACGACCTCGAACTCGACGCGATCGCCCTCCGACAACGACTTGAAGCCGTTGGCCTGAATGGCGGTGTGATGCACGAAGCAGTCCTTGCCGCCGTCCTGGGGGGTGATGAAGCCAAACCCCTTCGCGTCGTTGAACCACTTCACGGTACCGGTGATGCGTGCCATCTGTCGAAACTCCTGACTAATAATGTTCCCGACGGCGTGCGTTCTTCACCTTTCGGCGAGCCGCAGCCTTGTCCTTCCGCCGCCGTTGAGCGCTTGGGCTCTCGAAGTACCGCTTCTTCTTCATGTCCTGGAACAGGCCGGCCTTGGTCATGCTGCGGCGGAACTTCTTCAGGACATAGTCCAGTCGGTCGTTCTCGCCCACGAACACTTCCACAGCCGCTCCTCTTCCCGGGGACACAACCTCCAGAAAACACGAAAGGACCTGAGGCGATGGCCCAGGTCCTTATCACAGTCTCTGGTAGATAGCTCACGGCACTGCGCCGTGGCCCTTTCGCTCGCCTAGAAGGATCGACTCACGCGCTCAGGAAGTCAAGCCCTGGCCTTCACCATCGCCCGCCACCACGCGCCGTCCGCTCCATCCGAGCACCGCCGGCAGTATCGCGCTGCCGGCCGCCAGAATCCACAGGGCGATGGCAACCGGGCTCGAGAACAGCACCCCCCAATCCCCCCCGGACAGGGCGAGCGACCGCCGGAGATTGGTCTCGGCAAGCGGCCCCAGGACCAGCCCCAAAATCAGGGGCGCCAGCGGAATGCCGAGTTTCCGCATGGCGTAGCCGAGCAGGCCGAATCCCGTCATCAAGATGAGATCCAGCACGCTCGAGTTGACCGCGTACACGGCAACGAACGACAACGCCGCGACGCCCGGAAACAGAGACCAGCGCGGCAGCCTCAGGATCGCCGCGAATACCCCCACCAGCGGAAGGTTGAGGATCAGGAGCAGAAGATTGCCGATGTACATGGATGCCGCGAGGCCCCAGAACACCTCGGGGTTGCGGTCCATGAGCAACGGCCCAGGCTTCACGTTGAGACCGAGCAACGCACCCAGCAGCACGGCCGTCGTACCGCTCCCCGGAATCCCCAGTGTGAGGAGCGGAATCATGGCGCCCGTCGCCGCGGCATTGTTCGCGGCCTCGGGCGCCGCGACGCCACGGATGTCACCCTTCCCGAACCTACCCTGCCGATCCACCAGCCTCTGCTCGCTCGTGTACGCCAGGAAGCTCGCGATGGTGCCGCCCGCGCCCGGCAGCACGCCGATCAAGAATCCGATCGCGCTGCCGCGGATCATACTCCAGCGCGCCACGACAGTCTCCCGCACGCTGTGCATGACCCGGCCCACGCCCGTCACCGGCGGGCCGGCGCTTGCCGACTCGAGCATGTGGAACACCTCGCTCACAGCGAAGAGGCCGATCGTCACCACCACGAAATCCATCCCGTCGAGCAGCTTGATCTGCCCGAACGTGTAGCGGGCGACGGAACTGAAGGGGTCGAGACCCACCGTCCCGAGCAGCAGGCCGAGGCCGGTTGATACCGCCGCCTTGCGGGGCGCCTTCCCCGCGAGGCCGGAAAGCGCCGCGAAGGCGAACACCATGAGGGCAAAGTACTCGGCCGGCCCGAAGCGAATCGCCCAGCGCGCGAGCAACGGCGCCAGCAGGATCAGCCCGAAGATGGACAGGGTGCCGCCCACGAACGACGCGATCGCCGCCGTGGCCAGCGCCACGCTTGCTCGCCCCGCGCGGGTCATGGCGTAGCCATCGAAGGCCGTCGGTACCGAGGACGCCGTCCCCGGCACATTCAGCAGAATGGTGGAAATGGAGTTGCCGTACTGCGAGCCGTAGTAGATCCCCGCCAGAAGGATCAGGGCGGATTCCGGCGACATGCGAACCGCGAATGTGATCGGAATCAGTACGGCAATCGCGTTGATCGGACCGATCCCCGGCAACATGCCGACCACGGTCCCCACCACGACGCCGCCAAAGGCGAGCCCCAGGTTGAGCGGCAGCAGCGCGACACGGAAGCCGTCGAGCAGCGAGCCGACCGCGTCCATCAGCTCACCAACCCAGCGATCAGCGAGCCTACGGGGAGCGGAAGACCGAGCGCCCAGCCGAACAGTCCGTAGAGCGCAGCGCTGATCACCGTGCCCGCCGTGACGCAGTGGAGGATCTTCCCTCCGAACACGCGCGCGAGCACGGCGCCCTCGAGGGCTGTAGCCAGGACAAACCCAAGCGGGGAAAGCAGCCAAGCATAGGCGAGGAAGCTGAGTCCTGCGACGACCGCGCGGGCGCGACCCGCCGCATCAGGCCAGCCAGGTTCCGCTTCGGGTTTGAGGGCCATGAGCAGCCCCCCGCCTGCGAGCAGGGCCGCCGCGAACAAGGGCAATGCGCTGGGACCCAGGGGATCCGTGAGGAACTCCACCGTGAACGTGCGGGCTTCCACGGCGAGCGCAAGCGCGATCAGGAGCGCCGCGACCCCGGCGATCCGATCGGATCGAGCTGTCACCTGATCAGTCCGATCTCGCGGGACATGGCGCGAAATGCCTCGACCTGCTGCTCGACCTCAGCCCGGAACTCGTCACCGGCCACGAAATAGGGCGCCAGTCCATAGCGCCGCCGCGCCTCCATCCACTCCGGCGACTGCGCCACGCGGGTGAGCGCGTCCACCCACCGAGTGTACGCGGCATCGGAGATGCCACCCGGCGCGTAGAAGCCGCGCCAGGTGATCCAGTCGAGCGGGATGCCCTGCTCGTGCGCCGTGGGGACCCCCGCGAGCGGCCCCGCCAGGCGTTCGGGCGCGAGAACGGCAATCACTCGGACATTCCCAGCCTCGAACTGCGCCTCGACCTCCGAGGCGTCGCCACTCAACAGGTGGATGAACCCACCGAGCAACGCCGTGAGCGCTTCCCCTCCACCGTCGAACGGCACATAGCGGATCCGCCGCGGGTCGAGCCCGGCACGCTGCGCCAGGAGCAGGATCTTCATGTGATCCTGACCCGCCACCGCGCTGCCGCCGCCACTAATCACGGCGCTGGCGTTGCTACGCCAGGCCGCAATGACGTCCGCGAGAGTCTGGATCTGCGCGTCCCGCGCCACGGCAAGCACGCCGTATTCAGCGCCGAGCGCGGCAACCCACCGAACGTCGTGCTCAGAGAAACGACCGTATTGCCGCTGGGCCAGGCGCAGCGTCGTGGACGGGCTCGCCGCAACGATCAGCGCCGAGTCCCTGGCGCGCAGCGTGATCGTGTGCGCAAACGCAACGCCGCCGCCTGCGCCCGGCATGTTGGTGACACGAACCGACCCCGAAGCCAGTCCCAATCCGTCAAGAGCCGCGCCGACGGCGCGGCACGTGAGGTCCCACCCTCCACCCGGATTCGCGGGGGCGATGCACTCCCAACCGCGGCGGCCCGGCGGCGCGCCGCACGCCGCGAACGTCACGACGAGGCAACACAAGAGACGAGAGGCCGTGCAGCAAGAGCCACCGCCAACCATGGTCCGCGTCATTGAGCGCCCAGCGAAGGCCGACGACCGGAGCGGTGGCACTGAACCGTCGATCAATGCCCGACGGCCAGCCCGTCCTTCCGCGGATCCGAGCCTGCGGCCCATCCCCGCAAGAGCCGCATCACGCCCTGCGCGCCACCGAACGACACCTGGGACTCGTCCACCACGTCGTGTCCCAACGCGACGAGAGCCCGCCGCACGTCGTCGCCCACGGGAGCCTCCACGGCCACGCGGCGATCCGCAAGATGTCGGAAGCGCGGCGCGTCAATCGCGGCCTGCAGATCCATCCCGAACACCAGCAGATTGAGGAGCACCTGTACGTGACCCTGCGGCTGCATGGCGCCACCCATGACACCGAACGCAAGCCACGGCTCTTCTCGACCATCCGAACCCGTGCGGGTCACGAACGCGGGAATGATGGTGTGGAACGGCAGGCGCTGCGGCCCCACGGTGTTCGGAAGCCCAGGGGTCATCGTAAACCCCGCACCACGATTCTGCAGCACGAAGCCGGTGCCAGGCACCACGATGCCCGAGCCGAAGTAATCGAACACGCTGTTGATGAAGGAAACCATGTTGCCCTCGCGATCCGCCACCGCGAGGTAGATCGTCTCGCTCGACGTGACGGGAGCGCCGGGCTCGACGCGATCAGCCGCGCGCCGCGGGTCGAGCAACGCCCGCCGCGCCGCGATGAACGCATCGTCCAGTAGGGCGTGGGCGCGCACCGTCATGCGATCCGGATCGCCCACGAACCGGGCGAGGTCGGCGAACGCCAGCTTCTTGGCCTCGATCAGGTGATGCAGATACGAGGCCGAATTGTGACCCATGGACCGGAGATCGTAGGGCTCGAGAATCCGCAACATCTCGAGTGCGGCAATCCCCTGCCCGTTCGGCGGCAACTCCCACACGCGATAGCCTTTGAACGGCGCGGAGATCGGCTCCACCCACGCTGGCTGGTGCCGGGCGAGATCATCAAGAGTGAGAAAACCGCCATGCCGAGCCAGATGATTCACCATCCGCTGCCCCAACTCGCCGCCATACAACGCGCGCGGCCCCTCCACGGCGATCATGCGGTAGGAACGCGCCAGATCTGGGTTCTCGAACCACTCGCCCGCGCGTGGGGCACGCTCCCCCTCGATGAGGAACGTTGCGCGCGCCCCTTCGTCCTGTCGCAACCGCGCCTCTTGACCCTGCCAGTCCCGTGCGATGATCGGAGTGACGGGGAAACCATTCTCCGCCAGGCGGATCGCAGGCTCCAGCGCCGCTGCCAGCGTCACCGTGCCGTATCGTTCCAGCAGCGCCGCCCAGCCGGAGAGCGCTCCGGGAACCGTGACCGACTCGGCGCCCTCGCCCGGCATCGCCCGATGACCGCGCTCGACCAACACCTCGCGCGTGAGCAGCGTGCCAGACCGCCCACTCGCATTGAGCCCCACCAGACGCTGCTCCTTCGCGACCCACAGGAGTGCGAACATGTCCCCGCCGATCCCTGTCATGTGCGGCTCGACCACATTGAGCACGGCCGCGGCCGTTACCGCCGCGTCCACCGCGTTCCCACCCCGCTCGAGGACCGCAAGGCCGGCGGCGCTGGCAAGTGGCTGACTCGTCGCGATCACTCCGTTTGGAGCGTACACCGTGGAGCGCCCCGCAAGCGTGGTGGGGCGCGATTGGCCGAGTGCGGGAGAGGTCATGACGGCAATGGCAAGTAGGAATGTTCGGGTGCGGCGAGGGGCCATGGCGGGAAATGTCGGACCTTCAGCTACCGTTGTCCAATGGCACCAGTGCCCCAGAGGGCTCCGGTGTCATGTCAGTCGCGGAGCAGTGCGTACAAGACCTGATCAATCACGCGACCGTCCTTGATGGCACTCTTCCGCAGCACGGCCTCGCGCGTGTACCCCGCTTTCTCGAGCACGCGCATGGACGCCGGGTTCCACTCGAAGACCGTGGCGTACAACCGATGAAGGGAGTGCGCGCTGAACGCGTACTGCGAGACGCTGCGCACCACGTCCGTCATAATCCCGCGACCCCAATACTCCTCGCCCAGCCAGAACCCAATCTCCGCCGACACCCGGTGCACGTCCGGTTGAATGACGAACCCAATTCCTCCAACGGCGTGCCCGTTCACGTCCACCGCGAAATGGGTTTCCGGATCGACGGTGGTCGCCCAGTCGATCCACTCCCGCGCCGCGTCCATCGTGTACGGGTGCGGCAGGGCGTCCCGGAGATTGATCCAGACGTTGCGGTTGTTTGCGTGGCGCACCAGCGATGGCTCATCGCCGCGACGCCAGCTCCGAACCGCGCACGACAGTAAGAGGATCTCCACCAGCCGTTACGGGGCGAGGCCGCCCAGGTCCGCCGCCGCACGGTCAAGGATCTCGGCGATCTTTTTCTTCTTGGCCTCATCGGCGCCGAGTCTCCATGCCGTCCGATACGCCTGCGTCACGACCCGGCCCACCGCGCGGTTCACCTCGTTCATCGGCTCGCCGACGAATCGGTCAATGGTCTCGGCCACGCGATCGAAGATGTCCTCAACGGTTCCCTTGTTCTCGTCCAGAAACCGCCGCCCGGCCTCCGTGATCGAATACACCTTCTTGCCATCCACTTCCGCCGCCCGCACGAGACCTTCGTCCTCGAGCCACTGCAGGGTGGGATACACCGTGCCGGGCGACGGCTTGTAGCATCCGTGCGTGTGCTCCTCGAGCGCCTTCATGACTTCGTACCCGTGCATGGGCTTGTCTCGCAGCAGCTTCAGGATCACGTACTTCATGTCCCCGGCTTCGAACCACTGGCGGCGGTGCCGTGGCCCCCGGCCAGCGCTCCACCACCAGGACGGATCAAACCCAAACGCAAAGCCTGCCCGTGCCATATGCCCTCCGTTACTACGTGTCGAATATTCACGCGCTATATCGTTGATACTACGCTACGGTGTAACGTACGTTATATCGCCGAGAGGGACAAGTCCCTGAACTAGGGCAAGGTCGAGTAGAGAGAGTTTGAGTCGGTCCGAACGAAAAAAGGGGGGCGATCCGCGAGGGACCGCCCCTGGAACGACCGCGCTACCGTGCTTCCTCAGCCGCCGAGGCTCATGGGCCAGGGCCCTCCGCCATAGCGCGCCATGAACAGGGCCGCGCCACCCATCGAAAGGTCCTTGAGGAAGTGAATGCGCTCATTCATGCGCGCCATGGGGTCCGTCTCAGTCCAGAAGTGGTGAATGAAATAGGAAGTCCACAGCATGAAGATGAACAGCAGCCCCGCCCCGATAAACCGATGCCAGCCCAGGACGATGGTAAGACCACCCACAAGGCTCATCACTCCGGTCAGCGGCACGGTGAGTTTTGGCATCGGCGCACCACGGCTCGCGGCGTAGCCGGTCATGGCATCCATCTGCGTCAAGTGGCCAATGCCAGATGAGATGAAAATCAACGCGAACAGGGTCCGACCGACGAGATGCATCCACGGGTAGAGTAAGTCGAGCATGCTCCCTCCTGATCCGACGCGAGTGGAACGGGCGAACGCCGCCGGCGACAAAATACGGTTCAGGGTCGCGCTCTACCATAGTTCTCGGGCCACCGGTAGCTTCGCTCGACTTCCTTCCGGCCCGTACCAATGATGAAACCCGTCCTCATCGCAGCGATTCTCTCAATCGTCTCCGCCACGTCGGCCAGCTTGCGGGCACAGGGTGGGCAACCGTTCGACTTCTACGGCCGCGGGCCCTATCGCCCCGGCGTCCCGCGCCCCAGCGAAGTCTTGGGCTACGGCGCCGGCCAGCGACACACCCAATACGCGCAGCAGCAGGTCGTACTCGATCGCATGATCGCGGCCGCGCCGGACCGCGTGCGCACCGAGGTCATCGGCACCACCGAAGAGGGCCGGGTGATGCGCGTGCTGATCGTAACCGCGCCTGAGAATATCGCCCGGCTCGAGGAGATCCGCGCCGATCTCGGTCGCTTGACCGACGCGGCGCGGACAACACCGCAGGAGGCGGCTGCGATCGCCGCCCGGACTCCGAGCGCCGTGTTCCTGTCGTACTCGATCCATGGCAACGAGCCGGCAGGATTCGAGGCCGTCATGTGGGTAGCCTACCAACTCCTCGCCTCTGAGGAGCCGGCCACGCTGGAGATTCTCCGAAACGTGGTCGTCCTCTTGAACCCATCGGCAAACCCGGATGGCCACGAGCGGTTCGCCGTGTGGTACAACTCTCTGTCGCTGGGAACTGACGAGCCGTTCGGCTACGAGGCCGTCGAACCGTGGGACATTCAGGGAAGATTCGGGCATTACCGGTTTGACATGAACCGAGACCTGATTGCCCAGTCCCACGCGCCGACGCGGGCCATGCTGAGCGCGCTCATGCGGTGGCACCCGCAAGTGGTGGTAGATCACCACAGCACGGTCCAGCCGTTCTTCTTCGCTCCGGCCGCGTTGCCCCTAAACGCGAACCTGCCGCCGCACGCCGCCAGATGGCAGGAGACGTTCGGCCGAGGCAACGCCGCGGCGTTCGATGCCCACGGCTGGCAGTACAACGTGCGCGACGTGTTCGATCTTTTCTACCCCGGCTATTGGGACGCGGGGCCGGCGCTGCACGGTGCCACGGGGATGACCTACGAGACAGATGGCGGACCTGAGCTGGCCATTCGGCAGGACGACGGAACCGTCATCACGTTCACCGATGGCATCGCCCACCACATGGTGGCGTCGCTCGCAACGCTCGCCACCGCGGCGGCCAATCGAGAGCAACGGTTGCGGGACTTCTACGACTTCCACCGCACGGCCATCGAGGAAGCCCGGGCCGGGCGCATGAAGCGTGTCGTCATCCTGCCCGACAACGATCCCACCAATGCGGCGCGCCTGTCGGTCCTGCTGTTGCGCCACGGCATCCGCGTGGGGAGGCTCACCCAACCGCTGGCCTCGGCAGCCGCACGACGTTACCTCGACGGACCTTCGGCCGCGGCCACGCGACAGACCTTCCCTGCCGGCGCTCTGGTGGTCGACCTGGCCCAATCGGAGGGCAGGCTCGCCAAGGCGCTGCTCGAGCCGCGAGCCGAGCTGGACTCGTCGTTCGAGCGGCGTCAGATGGAGAGGTTCCAGCGCAATCGGCGCCGCGGAGACGACGCCGAGCGTGAGGGTTACGAGTTCTACGACGTGACGGCGTGGTCCCTGCCGTACACGCTCGGACTCGAAGCCTATTGGACCGAGGACGCTGGCCCCGCGGCGGTCGAGGCCCTGTCCCTGCCGCCGGATAGCGACCCGGTTCGCGCGCTCGCCCCCCTGGGAACCGTGAGCGGCCGCGCGCGATCCGCGTATGTGTTCCGCAACGATCGCCAGGCCGCCGCCGAGCTTGCCTTTGCGTTGCTGCGTGAGGGATTCGTGCTCGGCGTGGCGCGTGAGTCGCTGCGCGCCGACGGTCGCCGATACCCGCGCGGCACCTTCATCGCGCGCGTGGCCCGCAACGCACCCACGCTGCCCGAACGCATCTCGGCCCTGGCGCGCGAGATCGGCGTGCCCGTGGACGCCATCGAGTCCGCGTTCCCCGACTCCGGGCAGGTGGGCGTGGGATCCCGCAGGGTGGAACCCGTGTTCCGGCCGCGCATTCTCGTGGCGATGGGGGCGGGGATCTCACAGACCAGCTACGGAGCCACGTGGCACTTCCTCGAGCAGGAGCTCCGACAGCCGTTCACGGCGGTAGCGCTTTCGGCCATCGGCCGAATGCACACGCTCCCCGACTACAACGTGCTGATCATCCCCACGGGCGCGCGCGGCACGATGCAGCGGGAACTCGGCGAGCCCGGGGCCGACCGATTGAAGCGCTGGGTACAGGACGGCGGCGCCGTGATCGGATTCGGGGGAGGAGCCGAACTGCTGGGCAAGGGCGGGATTCAGCTCTCCACCGTCGAGCCAGTCGGAGTAGATGCCGACACCGCCAGGGCCAAGCGCGACACGCTGCCCAGCGGGGCCCAGCATACGCCGCCGTTGGCGTCACCGACGGGGGGCGCCACCCATCGCCCGGAGGAAATCCCGGGTGCGATCTTCCGGGCGACCCTGGACCGTGCCCACTGGCTCACCGCGGGCTACGAGCGCACGCATCTGGCGGTCCTACTCGACGGCAGTACGATGTTGAAAGCATCGGCCAAGGGCGATAACCCGGTGGCCTTCGTAGGTGACTCGCTGGTCCTGTCCGGCTTCGTCTGGCCCGGCAATACGGAGCGCCTGCTGAAGGGAACCGTGTGGGCCGCAAGCGAGCGCGTGGGGCGGGGGCACGCCGTGCTGTTCGCCGCCGATCCGTTGTTCAGGGCTTTTTGGCGCAGTGCGGCGAGGCTACTGACCAACGCGATTCTGTTGGGGCCGGGACGATGAAGGGTTGAGCCGTGAGAGGTGAGACGTGAGAGGCGCCATCAGTGGTCACGCTCAGCGGTCTCACCTCTCACCTCCCAGGCTTCGCTCCCGCTAGCGGTCTCGCCTCGGTTCCCGGTCGGAGTGGTCGTGGTCCGGCCCGTCATGTTCCAACCGGTCTTCGCGTGAAGGGATCGTCCCTGTCACCGTCATTCGCCGTTTCTGGCGCATGATCTCGATCTCGACCGTCTCTCCCTCGTCGTAGGATCGCAGGATCCGCACGGCACTCGCCTGACTGGTCGGGGTCCGGCCACCAATCCTGAGAATCACGTCGCCCGCCCGAAGATTGAGTGTGCCATCCCGCGGTGCCCGAATCACGAGCAGCCCGTCGCTCACACCGAAGTACTCACCAAGCTCCGGATTGAGCGCCACGAGTTCCATGTCGAGCCAGCGGTCGGAGAGCGAGAACACCATGCTTCGCCCGGCCATGCCTGCCGCCATGTCACGCAAACGCTCGGCATCGATCTTCACGCTTGGGGGATCCACGGTGACGAACCCGGACCAGCCGCCAGGCTCCAGATCCCGCGCAACAATGGTGGCACGTCGGGTCTCGCCACCGCGCCGGTACTCCACCTGCACGGTGTCGCCGTCTTCCAAATCCCGGGCGAAGTCCACGAGTTTTCGTCCGGGCTCGGACTCACGTTCTCCTGCAGCCGGGTAGCGCCCCGCCAAGCGCTCCCCATTGAAGACGGTAATGACGTCGCCCGACCGGAGACCGGCCTCCTCGGCTGGGCCGCCGGGTGTCACGCCCACCAGCTCAGCGCCGATCGAGTCGACGCGCGGATTCCGCTCCGTTCGGACCGTGACGCCCAGTCGGGCGCGATTGCCCATGAACGTCACGAAGGGCCCCGACGACCACACGCGCGGCGCCGCGCGTGCCACCGCGCGGCCCTGCCGTCGGTCCATCTCGTTGAGCCGCCGCTCGAGCTCGCGCATCTCATTCCGCAGCTCGCGCATCCGCTCTTCCACTTCGCGGCGCTCGCGCTCCTGCTGCTGCGTGGCCCCCTGCTGCGCGACCAGCGGCGCGGCTGCAGCAAGTGCGAAACCGAGAGCCATCAGGGTTTTCATGTACATGTCTGCTCCTTACAATGCAACGCGGTCAGCAATCAGCACTCAGCTCCCTCACAGCCCCACATACGCCGCTCTGGTCACGTGCACTCGCACCAACTCGTCCATCAGCTGGACCCGCTGGCGCCACAGCTCGAGCATCTCGTCGGGCGTGGCTCCCCGCCGCTGGGCCTCGGCCAGGCCAAGGTCAATCACGGCGATGCGATCTTCCAGTTCCGCCACCGCTCCGGCGGCTCGTCCGTTCAGCACGCGGCTCGTGGGATCGTATGCCCGCAACGCTTCCTCCAGGCGCTGCGACTGCTGCACCAGCGCCTGGAGATCCGCCGCACTCGCCGCGGCAGCCGACCGCGCGCGCGCCGCCTGCACACCGATCACCAGCACGGCAGCCGCCGCAGCCGCCAATGATCCCCAGCTCCAAACGAGGCGGCGGTGCCGCCGACGCTCATCGTCCAGCGCCGCCCGCACGTCATCCCAACGATCACGCGGTGGCCGGAGCGCCGGCAGCGCCTTGAGCGCCGCCACGCGTTGATGCAGCCGATCGAACTCGATGCGGCACACCTCGCACTCGGCCAGATGCCGCTGCGCCTGCGCCGTCCCTTCGCCATCCCGCAGCGCGATCAGGTCGTCCATCGTGCAGTGCATCATGCAACCTCCGTCCCCAACCAGGCGCGAAGCCGCGTGTGCGCCCGCGCCAGCTGCGACTTCGAAAAACTCACCGTCATGCCCATGATTTCGGCGATATCCTCGTGCGTGTAGCCTTCTACGTCGTGCAACCACACAACTGCCCGCGCACGATCCGACAGGCGCGCGAGGGCGCCCTCAAGATCCATCTGTAGCGGCACATCGGGACCACGCCCCCCGAGAGTCTCCTGCGCGTCGGCCAGGTCATCCGCCTCGCGGTACTTCTCACGCCGCACGCGCATGAGCGCCTTGCTTGTCGCCACGCGCTTGATCCACGCCGTGAGGCTCCCCGGCTCAGTCCCTCGAAAGCGGCCGATGCTGCGGCAAACCTCCAGGAACGTCTCCTGGAGCACATCCTCCGCATCCTCCGCCGTGCGGCAGATCCGACGCGCCAGGGTGTACACCACCCCCTCGTAGGCACGGTACACCTGCTCCAGCGCCTCGAGATCACCGGTCTTTGCCCGTTGGATTGCTAGCTCATCCAGCGCTGCAAGCATCGTGAGTGCCATCGCCAACGGTATAGATGCGCCATCCCATCGTGCGGTCGCACGGGTGAGGGAACGGGTGCCCAACCGCGGCCAGCGCTACCCGCAGCAATCGGTCCATCGTATTGTCTCACTTGAGGTTGGGACACCGGCCCTTGAGGGAATCGAGGGCAATTGGCGGCGCTGATCATGCAGTCCGAACGTCTCGGCAGGACGACGAGGCAAGCAGTCGACGTCCTGAATCACACGGAGGCCGGGGCCCGCCTCCTGCGGAACGGAACGTACCGCGAAAGCACCTGCAGGTTGTCCTCCACCAGTTCTCGGGCGGTCTTCTCAGCATTCGCCCGCGTGCTGATGTAGCACGCGCCGCACGTGTTGTTGCAGGAGAACTCCCGCTGCATGGACCGGATATCATTAAAGTAGGCCATGACCATCGCGCACGGAGTGAGGCGACCATCCGGGTTGATGACGACAAAGCGGTATCCGGCCTGGCAGCCGCCGGCGTAGCCCTCGATGAGAAAGCGATAATACCGCCACATGGTCCTCGCAGACGTGTACACCGGGAGCCCCTGCTCTTTGAGCTGGATGACCTGCTCGATCGAACGCTTCAGATCCTCCGCCCGACCGTTGTTCCCGGGCAGCCCCCTGGGATCATCCATGCGGAGCAGCGAGTACGCCGAGAAATTGAGCCACACGCCCCAGCGCTCGGCCAGCCGCACGATGTCCGGCAGTGCCTTGTAGTTCCACGCCGTGATGCAACAGTTCAGCGTGATGTCGTCGGGATCGCCGATCTTGACGAGCTGGGGAAGGACGGTGTTCAGGTGATCGAACAGGCCCGGAATACGCCGGAATTCACTGTGGCGACTGTCGGGGAAGTCGATGGAAACCGAGAGCTGGTGCATCCCCGCCTGCTTCAGTCGCAGGAATCGCTCAGGCGAGAGATTGGATCCATTGGTGACGACGACCACCCACGGGAGTCCGCCGGGTTTCGCGATGGCTCGAACGATGTCGTCCAGATCCCCGCGGGCCAGTGGCTCCCCGCCTGAGATGTTCACCACGGGAGCCTTGAGTTCCCGGTAGATGGCGGCATATTCCTCCGGCGAGCGCCGCGTTTCCTTGATCGGGCCGCCCCAGTTGCAGTGCCAGCAGTTGGCCGTGCACGCGTGCGTCACTTCAAACGAAACGGTGAGGGGACGTTTGCGGAACAAGTTCCAGGCGGATCGCCCGGCCATGCGAACGGCCATACTGCGCGAAACGTTCATCAGACCTCCGGGAATGATCCACGCCAGGCCGGCCGGCGGAGGGGTCGCCGGTGGAGGGACGGCGCCAAACCTAGAGGTGGAATCGTGACCGTGGCAAGGGTGCGTGGTGAGTGAACCGTCAATGCCCGCAGTGCGGAACGAGTCTCGCGGCCAGCGTTTTGCGCTGCGGCTGCGGCTACGTGTTCCCGGAAGCGCGCGACGTGCTGTCCGATCCCGACCACCCGCGCTGCGCTGCGTGCGGCAAGGCGATGGAGCTCATGGCCCTCACCTGCCCTTCCTGTGGGGCCACCGGGTATCCGGCGTTGCGGGCGCGGCGCGGCAAGAAGACGCTCGGCGCCCCGCCGGACGGATTTGACGGCGTTGCGTGACCCCACAGATGCCGCGGTCGCTGAACCGCTAGCCCGGCCCATTCCCTCTCGTCAGTCGGGCGCCCCCGCCCGCAAGTTAGGAGCGCTCCGCAGGGCACGCACCGCGCTCACGCGGCCACACGGGGATCGTCGCTGGGACCTGTTCCTTCGAGCCACGGTCGTTGCTGCGCTTGCCGGCATTCCGATCGCCGTGGCCTTTCCCCAGGCCATCCCACTTGTCTGGCTCGCGGTCATCACACCGCCCATGAACGGGCCCTTGAGTCCCGTGATGCCCACGACATACGAACCGATGCTGATCGAAGCGTCGAAGTACGCTGCTCCGCTGGCGGTGGCGCTGATCGCCCTGGTGGGCGTCCTGTACATGGAGTACGTGAACTGGCACGCATACGCCTGGGCCATCGGCCTTCAGCGGTTTGCCGCGATCCGGGAACGGCCTTGGGTTCGGCGATCGGTGAAGGCGTTCAGCCGATGGCCATTCTGGACCGTGGCCGTGTTCGCGTTCACTCCGTTGCCGTATTGGGTGGTACGCTGCCTTGCGATCCTCGAGGGGTACTCCCTGAGGCGATACTACGCTGCCACGGCCGTCGGACGATTCCCGCGATACCTGCTATACGCCGTCTTCGGAAGTCTCGTGCCCGTCCCGACGTGGATTCTCGTCCTGGTCATCGTTATTCCGGCAGCGGTGATCATCGGGATCAAGCTCGCACAGGGCGAACCGCCGGTGGAGCTGGACACGCCAGCCACTCGGCGTGATCACGCCGTCCCGGCGAGTGCCCACCGCGCGCCGCAGCCGCTTCCCACCGAGCCCCTGACGCCTCAGCCGTAGATCTGGATGAGGCGATACGCCAGGAAGGCGGTCACGCCGCCCTCCAGCACCCACCACATGGGCAGGCGGTAGTACCCCAGATACATCGCGTGAGGGCGATCATGCTGCCGCCGAACCCACTCCCGATCACGAGTGCTTCGGAGAATGAACGGTCGATGGATGTGACCTCGGTCGGAGTATGGCCGGTGCCGTGAACGGCTCGCTGGACTTTGTTTTGCGAACGCGGCCGCAAACCTACCGGGCCCCCGGGCGCCGGTGCAAGGAGAGCGACCCCTCGCTACTCCACTTCCGCGGAACGCGCACCTCCTCCACCTTCGTCTGGTGGGAACCGCCATGCACGCTCCGCCGTCAGCCGATACGCTCGCCGCCTGGCGACACCACCTCCGGGACGAAGCGGACGCCGCTTTCCTCTACGAGGTGTTGGCCGAGCGGGAGCTGAACGCCGAGCGCCGCGACCTGTTTCGCCGTCTCGCGGAAGTCGAGCACCGCCACACCGCTGTCTGGCGGTCGGTGCTGGCCGAACACGGCACCGAGATCACCCACGTCCCACCGTCTGCGCGCGCGCGGCTGCTCGCCTGGATCACGAAGTACGTGGGCTCAGACTTGCTCGTGTCCCTGATGTTTCGGGAAGAGGGCCAGGAGGTGAAATCCTACCTCCAGCTCCACCGGCGGAGTCCGCTCGGGACGGCGCGCGATGCAGCGCTGCTGCTCGCCCGCGAGTCCGCCGAGCACGCCCGCACGCTCGGGTCCGTGACGGGGAGCGTCGAGGAGCCCTGGCATCGCATGTCGTCCGGGGGCTTCCTGCGGAACGTGGTGTACGGCTTCAACGACGGACTCACGGCGAATTTCGGACTGGTGGCTGGCGTGATCGGCGCGTCGGTCGAGCCGCACATCGTAATGGTGTCGGGTGTGGCGGGAATGATCGCCGACGCGCTGTCCATGGGCTCCTCCGGGTACCTGGCCGCCAAGAGCGAGCGAGAGGTCTACGCTCATGAAATGACAATGGAGGCCGAAGAGATCCGCATCATGCCAGAGGTAGAGGAAGAGGAGCTGGCATTGTTGTACGAGGCAAAGGGGATGCCGCCCGACCACGCCCGCGCGCTCGCGCGGGACGTCATGCGGAACCCCGAGCGCGCCCTCGAAGAGAAAGCCCGCGAGGAACTTGGCATCGCGGAGGCCCACTCCACCCCGCTGCGCGAGGGTTGGATCACGGGCGCCGCCACCGCCATAGGAGCCTTCATCCCGGTGGCGCCGTTCTTGGCGCTCGACGGCCCCGCGGCCGTGTGGACATCGTTCGCCGTTGCCATGGCGTCACACTTCGCCGTAGGAGCAGCACGCAGCGTGTTCACCGGCCGGGGCATCGTCCGGAGCGGCCTGGACATGTTCGTGGTTGGACTCGGCGTCGCCGTGGTGGGCTATTTCATCGGCGACATGGTGGCGAAATGGCTGGCGTAAAGGAACCTGTCCCTCTTCCGCCTTCTTAGAGCACCAGGTTCACCAGCTTGTCCGGTACGTACACGACCTTCTTGACGGCATTCCCATCCACGAATCGCCGCACGCCCGGGTCGGCAAGCGCGCGATCGACGACCTCTTCCTGACTCAAGCCGCGTGGGATGGTCAAGCGGCCGCGGAGCTTCCCGTTCACCTGCACGGCGACCTCGACTTCTTCTTCGCGGGCGAGAGCCTCGTCCCATGCGGGCCATGACGCCTGGAACACGCTCTCCCGATGCCCGAGCCGCTCCCAGCACTCCTCGGCGAAATGCGGGGCGAACGGCGCGAGCAGCACAATGACGGGCTCCACCAACGCGGGCGCCACCGTAGCAGCAGGACGCCCGTCGGCCAGGCCGGACCGGTCGCGCAACAGGTTCAGATACTCCATCAGCGCGGCGATGGCCGTGTTGTAGCGCAACTCCTCCACGTCCGCCGTGACCTTGCGAATGGTCTGGTGCAGCTTGCGCTGCGCCACCCGGTCCGGTTCCGCGTCCCGAGCCACGGCCTGCACGACGCTCCACAGCTTGTCGAGGAATCGCCGGATGCCGGCGATGCCTTCGTCGCGGAAGTCGCCCCCTTCCTGGTACGGCCCGAGGAACATGAGGTACATGCGGAAGGTGTCCGCTCCCCACTTCGCGATGTAGGCGTCGGGGATCACCACGTTGCCGCGCGACTTGGACATCTTGGCCCCATCCTTCACGATGGTACCGTGGGCGCGGAACCGCTTGTATGGCTCCTCGAACGGCAGATGCCCGAGGTCGTGCAGCACCATCGTGACGAACCGGGAGTACATCAGGTGCAACACCGCGTGCTCGTTGCCCCCGATGTAGCTGTCCACCGGCAACCACTTCCTGGTCAACTCCGGATCAAACGGACGATCGTCGAACTCCGTGGACGGATAGCGCAGGAAATACCACGCCGAATCGAGGAACGTGTCCGAGACATCGGTCTCGCGGCGCGCCGCTTGACCGCAGGCGGGGCACGGCACTCGATACCACGACTGGGCACGCGCGAGCGGCGAGACACCGCTCGCATCCGGCCGGAAATCCTCCAACGGCGGAAGCAGGACCGGGAGGTCCTTTTCCGGCACCGGCACGGTCCCGCAACGATCGCAATAGACGATTGGAATCGGCGGACCCCAGTAGCGTTGGCGGGAAATACACCAATCGTGCAGGCGGTACTGCACCTGCGGCGAGCCGAGCCCCTGCTCCGCCAACCAGGCCGTGATGGCGCGCGCCGCCTCGCGGCACGGCAGGCCGTCGAACCGCCCGCTGTTCACGAGAACTCCATCCCACGAGACGAACGGCAAGCGGTCTGCGGCAGCCTCCGCGGTCTGCGGGGCATCCGGAGCCGGTCGCACCACGCGCCGAATCTCCAGTCCGAACTGCATCGCGAATTCGAAGTCGCGCTCGTCGTGCGCGGGCACGCCCATGATCGCGCCGCTGCCGTACTCCATGAGGACGTAATCGGCCACCCAAATGGGGACGGACTCACCGGTGGCGGGGTTCCGCGCGTAGGCCCCCGTGAACACGCCGGTCTTCTGCCGGTCACCGACTCGCCGCGAAACGATGTCCATCTGCGCCACGCGATTCCGGTACGCCTGCACTTCCGCGCGTCGGTCGCCGGCGGTGAGGCTCTCCACCAACGGGTGCTCCGGGGCGAGCACGAGATACGTTGCCCCAAAAACGGTATCGGGACGCGTGGTGTAGACGCGGATCGGGTCGCTCACCGGGGTCGTGAACGCCAACTCGGCACCTTCGGAGCGTCCAATCCAGTTCGTTTGCAGCAATCGCGTAGACTCCGACCAGTCGAGCGTCTTCAGGTTCTCCAACAGGCGCGAGGCGTACCTGGTGATTGTGAAAAACCACTGCTCCAGCAGGCGCTGCGTCACCCGCACGCTGGGATGGCGCTCGCAGAACCCGTCAATCACCTGTTCGTTCGCCAGCACGGTCATGCACTCGGGACACCAGTTCACTGGCGCCCGTTTGCGCTCCGCCAGTCCGGCACGGTAGAGCTGGAGGAAGATCCACTGGGTCCACTTGTAGTAGGCCGGATCGGTGGTGGCCAGCTCGTGGTCCCAATCCACCATCAGCCCGATGCGCCGCAGCTGCTCCCGGAAGTTCGCGATGTTTGCCGGGATCAGACGCCCCGGATGCTGATTGACTTTCAGCGCATAATTTTCCGAGTGGATGCCGAACGCATCGAACCCGATCGGCTCGAAGACATCCCACCCCCGCAGCCGCTGAACGCGGCCGTGGATGTCGGCGCCCACGAAGGCGAACACGTTGCCGACATGGAGCCCCTCAGCCGATGGATAGGGAAACATCATCAGGTTGTAGTACGGCTTTGCCGCGCCGCGCAGGTCGGTGCTGTTCGTGCGGCGCGCCGCCCATTCCCGACGCCACTTTGCCTCCACCACCGCCGGATCGTAGCTCGGGGGGCGCCCGCCTCGCGGCGGGGGAGGCGCCGCACTGCCGTCCTTACCGCCCCGGCGTGCCGCCTCACGCTTCGGCCGAGGGCTCATGCGGCGTCGTCCAGCACGGCAACCCTGACCTCGAGCACGCCGGGGACAGTCCCAAGTCGCTCGACGACCGTGGGAGGCGGCGCGCGATCCACCGCGACCGCCGCCAGGGCTTCACCGTTGGCCGCCGTCGAGCGGGCCTGTTGATACGACCCAACATGGACGCCGGCGTTCCCCAGCACCGTCCCCACGCGCCCCAGCACCCCAGGCTCGTCGCGATTGCGCAGCAGGACGAGTGATCCGTCGGCCGGAATATCCACAGCGTACTCGCCGATCCGAATGATGCGAGCGAAGCCGTCGCCGACCGTGGCACCCACCACGGTCAGTTCTTTCCCGTCTGCCCGCACGGTGACGCCAACCGAGGACTCGAACCGTTGAGGCGGATTGCCGATGCGACGACCCACCGTGATCCCACGACCTTCCGCCAGGTTCATCGCGTTCACGAGCGTGACCGGACCCACGCCCATGGCGCCCAGCACGCCCTCAACCGCCGCCAGCATGACGGGTTTGGGGGCCGCGTCATCCGGCCCGGCGTACTGGACCTCGATTTCGCGCACCCGTGCCGGGCTGAGGGCCGCTGCCAGGCGGCCGAGCCGGCGTGACAACGACAACAACGGACGCAGTCGCGCGAGCGCCGCGCCGGCGATGCCCGGCACATTCACGGCGCCGCTTAAGTCACCCTTGATCAGCGCATCTCGAACCAGCCGGCAGATCTCGAGCCCCACGCGCTCCTGGGCCTCGGCAGTCGAGGCCGCAAGGTGAGGCGTGATGATGACGCGATCCGCCTGCCGCAAGGGAGACTCCGGCGGCAGCGGCTCTACCTCGAACACGTCGAGCGCCGCCCCGGCGATCCTCTCCCCCCTGAGGGCTTCCAGGAGCGCTGCCTCGTCCACCAGGCCACCGCGAGCCGCGTTGATCAGCACGGCCGTCTTCTTCATGAGCCCGAGTCGGCGTCGGTCGATCAGGTTCCGCGTCTCGTCGGTCAGCGGCAGGTGTAAGGTCACGACATCCGCGCGCTTGAGCACGTCATCCAGCGGGAGCAGCTGCACCTGGAGTTCGGCCGCCTTGGCCTCCGTCAGGAACGGATCGTGCGCCACCACGACCATGCCAAACCCCCGCGCGATTGTCGCCACGTGCGCGCCGATTCGACCCAGCCCCACAACACCCAGCGTCTTTCCCGACAGCTCGACACCCTGGAACTTCTGCCGGTCCCACGCCCCCGCCCGCATGCTCTCGTGCGCCCAGGGGATTCGCCGCACGAGCGCGAGCAGCAACCCCACCGTGTGCTCCGCGGCACTGATCGTGTTGCCGCCGGGCGTGTTGAGCACCGCGATGCCCCGCTGCGTGGCCGCCTCGATGTCGATGTTATCCACCCCGATTCCCGCGCGCCCGATGACGCGGAGGTCCGGCGCCTGCGCCAGCAGCTCCGCGCTCACCTTGGTCTCCGACCGCACGAGCAACGCGTGGGCCGTCGGCAGCGCCTCCATCAGCCTCTTCTTGTCCTTGATGGCCTTGACGACTTCGATCTCGGGGGACTGTGCGAGAAGCGCGAGGCCGCCTTCGTCAACTTTGTCTGCCACAACGACGCGATGCATCAGGCCATCACCCCCGCCAAGACGTCCTCGAGCACGTCCAGAAGGCGCCGCACGCCCGCCGGCGTGTGATCCCCCATGTGCCCAATGCGGATGGTGGATTCCTTGAGCGGCCCGTACCCGGAGCCGATGGTCCAACCTCGGGCGAGCAGGGCCTGCACGATCGCGCGGCCGCTCTTTCCCTGGGGAACTCGGAGGCAGGAAGTGGTCCACGATCGGCGCCCTTCCACCGGCACGAAGGACAGGCCCCACCTAGTCCCGCTCTCCTGCACCCAGCACTCCACGGTTTTTCGCATCTCGTCGTGACGCCGCCACCGCGCCTCGACCCCGCCCTCCGCCGCCACGCGCTTCAGCTGCGCGTCGAGGGCGTAGAACAGCGACACGGCAGGGGTGTTGGTCGGCTGAGCCTCCGAAAACGCTTCGTCGAACGTGACCAAGTCGAAGTACGCGCCGCGCTCGGGCACCGTCTTGGCGCGTTCCAGCATGCGGGCCGAGCACACGCCAAGCGCCAACCCCGGCGGCAACGCCAGGGCCTTCTGCGATCCCGTGAGGACGAAGTCCAACCCCCACTCATCGGTCTCGACGGGCGAGCCTGCCGCGGACGTGACGGCATCCACCAACAGCATCACGTCATCGAATTCGTGCACCACCTTGGCCAGCTCGGCAAGCGGTGCAAGGGCGCCCGTCGCGGTCTCGGAGTGCACGAGGGTCACGGCATCGACGTCCGAGTGCTTCAGGGCATCGCGCAGCATATCGGGCTCCACGGTCTCCCCGGGAGCCACGTTCAGCCGAATCACGTCGCGTCCGCACGCCGCGCCAATGGCGGCGAAGCGCTCCCCGAACGCGCCGCCCACGAGCGAGAGCACCCGATGCCGGACTCCGCAGCGAATCGCGGCCTCCATAAATCCCGTGGCCGAACACGTGCCGATCACCACCTGGCGCTTGGTTCGGAACAGCTGCCGCAGGGGCTCGGCCAGACTCGCCAATAACTCTCGCATGTCTCTGCCGCGGTGGGCGATCATCGGTCGCGTCATCGCGGCCAAAACGTCCGGATGCACCTCGGTGGGTCCGGGAAGGAAGAACTGCCCGAATGCGGGAGCGTTCATGCAGGCTGTGCCTCGCGGTTCGCCGTCGCCTTGCCCAGGAGGCCCGGCACTTCGTCGGTGGTGACGAGGGTCACGCCGCGCGCCGCCCAATCGCGCAGCAGGCGATCGGCCGCTCCGGCATCGATGGGCTTCATTGCGTCCGTCACCGCGGTGAGGCGGGTCCGAGGACGCCGCGCCAGCAGTCCCTCGATCGCGTAGCGGTCGCACACGTCCAGCGCCACGCCGTACAGCACGATGTGCTCGGGGTCCAACTCGTCCAGCACCGGCACCACGTTGGGATTGGTGAAGACGTCAAACCAATGTTTGTGAAACAGGATGTCGCCGTCGTGCGCTCGAACGCGGCGGCGGAGGTCCGCGGGATCCGCCGGATCCGGCTCGATCACCAGCGGACGCCGCAACGTGGTCTCGGGGATCTTCCGCTGTCCGGGCGTCCCACGCATGCAGTGGGGCGGGAACGTCTCGCGGAAGTCTGGGGAATCGGACAGCTCTCGATGCCCGCTCACGTGGTCGTCGGCGCTCGCGATGATCCGAATGCCTCGCTCGTGCGCCGTCTGCGTCAGGCGTTTGAGGTTCGGAATGATGGCTTCGGCATCCGGCACGTACAACTTGCCATCGGCGCGCATGAAATCGTACTGCGTGTCAACGTCCCAGAAGATTAGACCGGACATATTCTCCACTCCTGCTGCTTCCGCCTCTCGGGGCCCTCAGCACTCAGCAGTCAGCGATCAGCGGTCAGAGATGCCCTGACTGCCGAGTGCTGACTGCTGATTGCCAACCGCTATCGCTGTTCAGCGGGCGTAAGCTACGCGGGGAGTCTCCAGGATGCCACGTCGGGGAGATGCACCGCGATCTCGTCGCATGCATGCTGCCGGGGACAGCTGGCGCAGTCCAGCCATACCTTCTGCGGAAACAACGACTTGTCCGCCGGCCGGAAGCCAAGCCGGTGGAAAAAGAACGGCCGGCGCGTTAGGGCAAACACCTCGTGCATGCCGAGTCGGCGCGCCCGCTCGATGAGCTGCGCCACCACCAGCTTGCCCACGCCGTTGCCCTGGTGGACCGGGTGCACGGCGACCGCGATGACCTCCGCCAGGTCCGGGGAGTAGGGCTTGAGAGCGCCCATGCCGACGACGGCCTCTCCGTCCGTGGCCACGATGTACCGGTCAACGTCGCGACGCAGGTCGTCGGCCGTTCGGGGAAGCAAGTCGCCGGTGGCGATGAACGGCTCCATGAGCTGGACCATCGAGGGCACATCGGCCGGCCGCGCGGGGCGGACCGAGATCGCCGGCTGTGGGAGCGGAAGCGCCGTCACAGGCACTCCTCCAGGATGGCAAGGCCTCGTTCCAGTTCCGCCTCCGTGATCAGCAGTGGCGGCAGCAATCGGATCACGTTTGGTCCAGCCGCGATCACCAACAGATGCCGCTCGAACGCTCGGTCGATGACCGGCTGTACGGGCTCCCTCAATTCGATCCCCCACATGAGCCCAAGGCCGCGCACCACCGCGATTCGGTCATGCCGCGCCTTCAGTTGCGCCAGCCGGGCGGCAAGCCAGCGCCCTCGCTCCCGCACGCCGGCCAGGAACGCATCGTCCGCCAGCACCCGGAATTGCGCATGCGCCACGGTCGCCACAAACGGCCCACCGCCGAACGTCGTGCCGTGATCCCCCGGTTTGATTGCTCCGGCGATACGCTCGTTCACCAGAATGGCTCCCATGGGAAGCCCGGCACCGAGTGACTTGGCCAGCGTCACGATGTCCGGTACAACCCCCGTTTGCTCGTACGCGAACAGCGTGCCCGTTCGGCCCAGCCCGCACTGGATCTCGTCGAAGATCAGCACGGCACCGGCCTCGTCGCACAGCTCACGCAGGTCCCGAAGCAAGGCCGGGGGCAGCACCTGAATACCGCCCTCGCCCTGGACCGGCTCGGCGATCACCGCGGCCGTCCGCTGCGCGGATACGGCGCGCTCGAGGGCAGCGTCGTCGAGCGGATCGACGATCGTGATGCCCGGAACGAGGGGGGTAAACGGGTCCCGGTACTGCGGTCGATCCGTGGCCGCGAGGGCGCCAAGGGTCCGCCCGTGAAAGGCACCCTTGAGGGCCACGATGTCGCGCTTGTCGGCGCGTGCGCCCACGGCGCGCCGCGCGAACTTAAAAGCGCCTTCGTTGGCTTCCGCTCCGCTGTTACAGAAGAACACATGGGACGCGAACGACCGCTCGACCAACGCCGCCGCGAACTCTTCGCCGGGCGCCGTCCGATAGAAGTTCGACGTGTGGAGCACCCCGGTCTCCGCCGCGCGCGCGATCGCATCCCGCAGCACGGGATGGTTGTATCCCAGCGGATTAACCGCGATCCCGGCGACGAAATCGAGGTAGCGCGAGCCGTCCTCGGCGATCAACTCACAGCCGTCGCCATGGGTGAAACACACCCCGGCCCTGCGGTACACGGGGAGCAGGGCGTCCACGGGCTGACTCAGCACGCTCATGCCGCGGCCTCCACGGCATCCGTCGCGATCAGCGTGCCCCGGTCGGGATCCGCGAGCATCTGGATGTCCCCGATGCGAACGCGCGCCACGCCTGCCTGCGCCGCAGCGCGCAGTTTCGCAACCATCCCGTCCGTCACAACGCCCTGCGCGATCAGCTCTCCGATGCCGCTCGTCGAGGTCGAGGGAAGTACCCGCCCGTTGCGCAGCACTCCGGGCACGTCCGACACGAACAGCAGCTCCACGGCACCGAGGGCGCGGGCCACGGCGGCGGCGGCCTCGTCGGCGTTGACGTTCACCGCTTCGCCCCGTTCGTCCACGGACGACGGCGCGATCACCGGAGTGAGCCCCGCCGCGAGCAGCCTGCGGAGTCCTTCCACGTCCACGCGGGTGACCCGGCCCACGCGTCCCAGCCGCGGCGGATCCACGAGCTCAACGATGAGGTACCCGTCGGCGCCGGCGAGCCCAACCGCGTCCATCCCCTGCTGCCGCAGCCCGCGAACCAGGTCCGACTGGATGGGCCCCGAGAGGACCATCTGCGCCACCCCGGCCACCTCAGGGGTCGTGACGCGCACGCCGTCGACCATCTCGACCGGAAGCCCCAGCCGTTCCTGCCACGCCGAGATCCGCCGCCCGCCACCGTGCACCACCACGACCGGCCGCGCCGCGACCAAACAGGCGCCGAACCGCTCGATCCACGCGGGATCGTCGAGCTCCGCACCGCCCACCTTCACGACTCGCACCCCTAGCACAAGAGCCCCCGCGTTTCCGCGAAACGCAACATGACATTCATGTTCTGAATCGCCTGGCCTGCGGCGCCCTTTACGAGATTGTCAATCGCGGACACCACGGTGAGCATCGGCCGGCTGACGTGCCGAACCGGTGTGACGCCAAGCGCCACGCGGTTGCGGTAGACGACATCGCGGAGTGACGGCGCGCCCCCCTGAATCACTCGAATGCACGGCTCGCCGGCGTACGCGTCGAGCAGAATGCGCTCACCCGCCTCGCGCTCGAGCGGCTCACGCACCGGAACGTGCACCGTGGAGAGAATCCCTCGCCGCACGGGCAGCAGGTGCGGCGTGAAGACGATGTCCGCCGGTCCCGTGAACGGCGTGAGGTGTCCGGTGATTTCCGGCAAGTGACGGTGCACGTTGCCGATGCCGTAAGCCCGGAAATCTTCGGCCACCTCCGCGAACAACAGCTCGCGCCTGGGACTCCGGCCGGCCCCGGAGACGCCGGAGGCGGCATCAATGATGATCGGTCGCGTCGTGTCGATCAGTCCCGCCCGCGCGAACGGCAGCAGCGCGATCAAGGCGGCCGTGGGATAGCACCCCGGATTGGCGACGACGTCTGCCTCCGGCAAGGCGGGCCGCGCGACCTCGGTGAGACCATACACCGCTCGCTCGGATAGCCGGAGGTCCGACGAGAGATCGATCACCCGCGGGCCGGCGCTTCGGGCCCGCTCCACCACCGGGGCCGACACCCCGTGGGGCAGGCAGCTGAACACCACGGCCGCGTCGCGCCACCGGCGCTCGGCGGCCTCGAGCGGGATCGAGCGATGCCCCAGCACTTCGGGCTCGCTCTGCGACGTGGTGAACGCCACGGCGACGTCCGGATGCTCGTTCAGCAACGCCACCAGTTCCCGGCCCACATACCCGGAGGCACCGAGGACGGCGACGGGGGTCGCTGTATTCTTATGCATGGTCGTGAATAATACTGCGGCGGGGTCCAACTGCAAGAGGCGACGCAGCGGCCGGCTGCTCGTCGCCCTCCGCTAGGTCACTCGCTCGAGCCGGGCGTTGGGCCGATACTCCCGCCCCACCTTGGCGCGGGGCTGGCCATTCACCATGACCACGTCTGCCGTGAAATCGAACCGCCCCTGACCGCCGAACAGCGAGGAGCCAACGCCGTAGGCGTCCACGGGCACACCGGCCTCCTCGAACTGCCGGATCTTCTCCACATTGAAACCGCCGGACACGACGATCTTGACCTTGTCGAAGCCTTCGGCGTCGAGGGCGTTGCGGACGTTCCAAACGAGCTGCGGGTTGACGCCCGTGGGGCGAAACCGCCCCATCTGGGGGATAACGGACCTGTCGACCATCGTCTCGGACGTGTCCAGCCGAACGCCGTAGAGGCGATCGCCCAGCGCTCGGGCTACGGCGAGCGACGTGCCAACGCAGTCGTTGTCGAAATCCACCAGCGTGATCAGCCGAACGTGGGCCGGCATGTACTGCGCGAATTTCTTCGTGGCGAGCACCGTGTCCCCATCGTACGCCGCGATGATGGCGTGGGGAACGGTGCCGACGCCCTCGCTCCCCCACCAGGACGCCTGCGCGTCGGTGGACACGCCGATGGCCCCGGCGATGTGGGCCGCGTACCCGTCACCCGTTTGCACCAACCAGTGATCGTGCCTCGCGGGGAAGAACATCACTTCCTTGGGGCGGGCGGCGTCCACCACCAGCCTGGTGTTGGTGCCGACCCGCGTGCGGCGGGCGAGAACACCGAGGTACAGGGTCTCGAGGTGGGCAAACGCATCGTACGGGCCTTCGATGGTCATCACGGTTTCCCACGGCTCGATCTTGTCGCCGTCGTACAACGCGTGCACCTCCAGCGCCGCCCAGTCCGCGGAACACAGCTTCAGGATCGCGATGGCTTCGTCAATGCCGCCGAGGTATGCATGCGCTTTGCCGAACACCTGCATGAGGACCCGGGGGTGGTGGCCGTCGGCCTGCAAGACCTCGCGCGCTCGGACGAAGTACTTGTCCGAGTAGTATCCCTGCTTCATGCGCTCGACGGGCAGGTTGAAGATGGCCGGATCCAGCCGTTTGCGACGATCGCCCATCAGGTGAACTCCCGCACGGTGTACCGCAGCGCCCGCCGCGCGAGCCAGCGCACCCCCAGCGCGTCACGCAGCCCTTGAGTTGCGCGCTGCCACATGTGGTACTTGCTCCTCCCATACCGCCGGGGTCGCATCCGCACTGGAAGTTCCGCCACCGTCCAGCCGCCAAGCCGGATCAGCGTGGGGAGGAAGCGGTGCATGCCGTCGAATCGGGGCAGCGAGCCGAGCGCCGGCCGACGAATCGCGCGGATGCCGCACGCGCTGTCGCGCACCCGATCGCCGGTGATCCAGTCACGCACACGATT
Organism: Gemmatimonadales bacterium; assembly: GCA_035559715.1. Taxonomy (GTDB): domain Bacteria; phylum Gemmatimonadota; class Gemmatimonadetes; order Gemmatimonadales; family GWC2-71-9; genus JACQHC01. Next base: position 39,440 of record DATMAW010000047.1, read on the forward strand.
GGCTATCCAGCTTTGGAATCCACGCCACGCCGTCTCGCGCGCACGCGCACGCGCCCCCACGATTGCCGCAATCCCCGCGTGCTCGCGCAGCACGGAGAGGAAACGCGGGATGTCCGCGGGGTCGTTCTGGCCATCGGCGTCCAACGTGACCACGATCTCGCCGCGGGCCGCGTCGCAGCCCGCCAGCGTGGCCGCGCTTTGGCCGGAACGCCGGGACAATGCCAGGACCCGAAGCACCGGCCAGCGGGATTGCAACCTCCGGAGTTCGTCGAGCGATCCGTCGGACGAGGCGTCGTCCACCGCAATGATCTCGTGCGGCCGCGCGCTGAGGACGGCGTGAATCTCCTCCAGCAGGGGCGCCAGGTTGTCCCGCTCGTTGTGCACGGGCAGTACCACGGAAACCTCGAGCGGCGGCCCGCTGATGGGGCCGGGAACGTACGGCCCATTGTCAGGTGAATCAAGAGACCACAAGGTCATCCCGTGTTTGACTTTACACACCACGCCAATTAACTCGCCACTCGCACCACCACGGGGAGGCTGTCATGTCAAACGCTCTCAGCCGGCGTGAATTCGTTGGCGCCGCGACCGGCGCAGCCGCCGGCGTCGTGCTCACCGGGTCATCCGTTCGCGCGATTGAAGCGCCGGCGGTGATCATCAAACCCCAGGGGCGCGTCGCCGCAGTGGCGTCTGCCAACGGCCTCCGCGCCGTGCAGAAAGCTGGAGAACTCGTCGCGCAAGGCGTGGACACGCTGGATGCCGCGGTGGAAGGGGTGAAGATCCAGGAACTTGATCCGGAGGACACGTCGGTCGGCTACGGCGGGCTGCCGAACGAGGAGGGGGTGGTGCAGCTCGATGCGTCCTGCATGCACGGACCCACTCGGCGCGCGGGGGCCGTGGCATGCCTCGAAGGAATCAAGACACCAAGCGTCGTGGCCAAGTACGTGCTGCTGTACACCAACCACATCCTGCTCGTTGGCGAAGGCGCCAAGCGATTCGCGCTCTCCTATGGATTCAAAGAGGAGGACCTGCTCACCGAGCGGTCACGGCAGGCCTGGTTGCGCTGGCGCGCGAATCGTGGTGCCACCGACGATTGGCTCAACGTCGCGGACGACGAGGAAATGGTCGTGCGCCCCACCGGGACCATCAATTGCAACGTCGTGAACGCCAGGGGCGAGGTCTCGTCAGTCACCACCACCAGCGGGCTGGCCTGGAAGATCCCGGGCCGAGTAGGCGACTCGCCCATCATCGGCGCCGGGCAGTACACCGACCCAGATGTGGGGGCGGCCGGTTCCACGGGGCGCGGGGAGTCCAATATCAAGGTATGCGGCGCGTTTCTCACGGTCGAGTTCATGCGGCGTGGGATGAAGCCGACGGACGCGTGCCTGGAGACCCTGAAGCGGGTGGTGGCCATGACGGAGAAGCGCCTGCTGGACGAACGCGGCCGGCCGACGTTCGACCTCAACTTCTACGCAATCAACAGGAACGGCGAGTTCGGCGCGGCGTCCATCTATCCGCGGCGCGACGGGCGCCCGGCCCAGTACGCCGCGTTCGATGGCAAAGAGGCGCGGCTGTACGACAGCGCGCCGTTGTACGATCGCCGCGCGTGAGAACGGTCGTCGCCGTCACGGGGCTGCTGGCGTGCGCCGCCCTGTCGGCCCGCGCGCAGGACACCACAACGACCGACATCGCACCCAGCGCCACGTGGACTGACGTCGCGTACCCCAAGGTGTTCTACACCACGCGCGAGGGATTCATCGTAGGCGGGCACGTGGCGGTGCTGTCCCCACTCTCCTTTTCCGACTTCGATCGCCCGGAACCGTACCGAGCGTCGTTCTCAGCATCCGGAGACGTCACCACACGCGGCAGCCGCCGGCTCGTGATGGACGCCCGCATGCCATACCTGGTGCCGGGCTGGCGCTTCGCCCTGACGCTCACGGCCGAGCGGCGAGCCCGCGAGAACTACTTCGGCGTGGGCAACGCCAGTGTCTTCGACAGGGCGAACGAGACCACAACGCAGCCGGACTTCTACCGCTCGCGCAACACGCGCTACCTGGCGCGGGCCGAAGTCCAGCGGCGGCTGGCAGGGCCCCTTCGCGCGTTGGCGGGCGTGCATGTCGAGCGATGGCGCCTGGACACGGTGGCGGGAGTGTCTCAGCTCGCGCTGGACCGCAGCGCCGGGCTCGTGTCGGCCGTGGGCAATGGGACGAGCGATTTCTCGGGACGCCTGGGTCTCGTGTTTGACGCTCGGGATAGCGAAGCCGCGCCGCGGCGCGGCGCCCTGCTCCAGGTGATCGTGGCGCGCGCGGCCGCCGATCTGGCCGGCGACGTCACGTACACCCGAGGCGTGGCCAGCGCGTCCGGATACATCCCCGTGGGCGAGCGATTCGTGCTTGCCGCGCGGATGCTCGGACAGCGCATGTGGGGGAACCCGCCGCTGGGCACGTATTACTCGATAGATGCCAGCGATCGTCCATTCATGGGTCTCGGCGGGGGCGAGTCTCACCGGGGACTTCCCGAGAATCGGTTGCTTGGACCCGACAAGTTGCTGTTGAACCTGGACGCGCGCTACGACGTTTTCGCGCTCCCGACGCTCGCACGCGCCACGTTAGTGGGCTTTTTCGACGCAGGGCGCGTATTTGCGAGCGAGGCGTTCGCGCTGACCACGCGTGACCTCAAGGCCGGCGGAGGCGCCGGACTCGTGCTCCAATTTGGCCGGGCCGGAGTGCTCGGGGTCACGCTCGGCACCGGGCCTGACGGCGTGGTGACGCAGGCGCTCTCGAGGTGGACCTACTGACGGCACCGCCGGTCACTGGCTAGGCTGACGTCTCCCGTTCCTCGATCCGGATCCCTCGCTCGCCGAGTTCCTCCGTATAACGCGCGAACCGCGGTGATGGCCGCGAATAGCCCGTCACTCGCATCATCGCCGAAATCCCGTGTTCGGCGTCACAGTAGTCGAGGAGGGGGAGGGCGGCGGACCCCTGCAAGCCAGAACCTAACACCAAGAATCGCACGGAATTAGCTCAGTCCAACACGGGTGGGAGGCGCGGCGCGAAAGATAGGGAAGTGACCGCGCAGAGGTAGTGGGCCCTGTGCTTGCGAGCCCCGGTCACCTGGGGCACATTCGATCCCGCCTCGGAGTGCGGAATCCAAACCGAAGCCGAACCACTTGCGGGGAACAAGAGCTGGTGACAACACGGCGTCTCCTACCGCCTGTCGTAGGCTCCGTGGCCGTTCTGGCAGCCTGTGTGTTCGGCGATCTGTTGTCGCCTCGGGTCGTTGACAATCTCTCCGTTCAGATCCTCACAGACTCTCTCCTGACCGTTGGCGATACGGTCAAGCTGCTCGCGCGCGCCGTGGCGGGCGCGGATCCTGTGGCAGGCGTGCGCTTTAGGTTTGCGAGCACGAGGCCATCGGTCGCCTCGGTGGATGATTCGGGACGGGTTGCCGTGCTCGCCCGCGACACGTTCGCGATCCGCGCCACCCTAGCGTCGGGCTCGCTCGCGGGTGAGCCACCCGAGACGACGAAGGTCTTCCGCGGGATCGTCGCCCGGGTGGTGGCCTCAGCCGACTCCGTGCGGTTCGAAAGCCTCGGGGACACGCTGCGCCTCAGTGCTCAGGGGCAGACGAAACAGGGTGCGACAATTCCGGGCGTCAGAATCACATGGACCAGCTCGTTTTCAGCGGCGGCAACGGTGGACTCGGCCGGGCTCGTCACGGCTGTCGCCAACACTGCGGCACCCGGGCTCCGTGTCATCGCCAGCGCGGACGGTCGCGTGGACACCGTGCGGGTCAGAGTGCAGCAGGTGTCCCGCTCCATCACGCTCAGTCAGGACACGGTCGTGCTCAGAAACGCTGGCGACACCGCGCGCGTCGTTGCGCAGCCAAGGGATGCTCGCGGCAACTTGAATATCCGGTCGCCCACGACGTGGTCTTCCACCAACGTGGGCGTGTTCACCGTGGACAGCACGGGGCTGGTGAGGGCCACCGGGGAGGGGATCGCGCTGGTGGTGGCGCGGAGCGACGCCGTAGCGGACACCGGACGCGTGGTCGTGGCGCGCGGGCTGTTGTCGCTCGACGTGACGCCGGACTCCAGCCTGCTCACGGCGCTGGGTGATCAAGTCGTTCTGGCCGCCACAGCAGTGGACGAGGCCAACAACGCGGTGTCGTCGCCCGTGATCCTGTGGCGCTCGCTTGAGCCCGGCGTCGCGACCGTGAGTGGCTCGGGCGTCGTGACCGCCGCATCGAACGGCACGGCGCACATCGTGGGGTCATCCGGGGGACGCGAGGACACGACGGTCGTGGTGGTGGATCAGGTGCTCGCGGCCGTCGAGATCCGCAGGCCAGCGAGCGACACGACGCTCACGAGCCTGGGCGACACGATGCGCGTCGTCGCTGAAGGGCGGGATCGCAACGGGTTCGCCCTCCCACCAGACCGCTGCTGCGCGTTCATCTTCAGCAGCGACAACGCCACTGTGGCAAGCGTGGACGCCGGCGGCTTTGTAACGGCACACACCAACGGCTCGGCCACCATCTCGGCCGAGGCTGGCGGTTTCATTGGCAGCCGGGTCATCAGCGTGGCACAGGAGGTGGCCTCCGTGCAGGTGACGCCCCGGCGGGTGAGTCTGACGCCCGGCCAGCAGGCACAGCTCAACGCCGCCGCGTTCGACGCCCGCGGCAATCTCATCCCCGGTCGGGGGTTCAACTGGGTGAGCCGCAACACCGGCGTTGCCAACCCGACCAGCAACGGCGCGGACACCGTCAGCGTTCAGGCGGGTAACGTCAACGACTCCACGCGCGTAGTGGCCTCAACCGGCGGCCGATCCGACAGCGCCGTCGTACGCGTGGGCAACCTCGCCGCGCTATGTGTGGGCGGAACGCCCCATCAGGGGACCATCAGTGCGCCAGAGACGTGGACGCGTGCGCAAAGCCCGCACTGCGTGGCCGGCTCGATCCTCCTTCGAGCCGCCACACTGACCATCGAAGCCGGGGCGACCGTCAAGTTCGCAGCCGGAGCGGAGATTCAGGTCGGTCAATGCTGCACTTCCGGACAATCCGCGCGCATTCGCGCGAACGGGACTACGGCGCTCCCGATCACATTCACTGCTCTGGATGCCAACCCTTCACGCGGGCAGTGGGGCGGAATCCGCGCGCATTGGGTGGCGCCCAACGACAGTCTCATCTTCCGGAATGCCTTGTTCGAGTACGGCGGTGCGGGAAACCTCGCCACGGTCGCGCAGGCCAACACCTGCCAGGGCACGGTGGTGCTGGAGGCCGTGACCATCCGCGAGAGCCGTAACGACGCCGTGCGGACCAGCTGCTCGTTGACCGTCACCAACTCGGTCATCGAGAACAACTCCGCGAAGGCCATTGCCGCCGGAGGCGGAACCGCGCGGATCACGGGGTCCCGGCTGCGCAGCAACTACCAGGGCCTGTCGATCGAAGGCACAGCGTCCCTGGCCACGCTCGCCGGCACGCGCATCACCAGTAACGCGGATTTCGGGCTGATGGTGACGCCGGGGGCACTCAATGCAATCCAAGACGTTCCGGTAGACAGCTTGATCGGGAACGGCCGGGACGAAATCCGCGTGAATGGCAGCGGTGATCTCGTGGCGCGGGATCTGGTCGTGGACCGCCGCCTGCCCTGGTTTCTTGACGGCGCTCGTGTCGGGCTCGGGGCCGGACGGACGCTCACGATAGATCCTGGCACGGCCATCCGGGCGGTCGGCGGGAGCACCATCTGGGTGGGCGCATCGAGCAGCGACGGGAGCACGGACATCGGGGGGGGCAGGATCGTGGCGGACGGGAGCATGGGCGAGATCCGCTTCACCTCGGGCAACCCCAACCCGCAGCCGGGCGACTGGGGCCTTATCTGGATCAAGCGGCTTTCCGACACGACAGTGTTCCGCAACGTGGTACTGGAGTACGGCGGGCCGTGCTGCTTCGGCGGGCACATCCTCGCGGAGCACACCGGTGCTCCGCTCGTGCTGGATCGCGTCACGAGCCGGCGGAGTCGGCTCCAGGGCGTCCACGTGAGCGGGCCGCTGATCGTGCAAGGGCCGATCTACGCGGATTCAAACGCGTCAGACGGATTGGAGGTGAACGTCCCCGGCGTCACGATCGCAGACTCCCGCTTCGTGGGGAACGGGAACCACGGTGTGCGCGCAGGAACGGGAGCGACCAATCTGACGATTCGCAACTCGGATCTGTCGAAGAACAGCGGCGACGGCGCCTGGCTAAGCGGGGACAACACGGTGGTCCAGGGGAGCCTGTTTGCCGAAAACGCGTGCAACGGCCTGAGGATCTCGCCGTCGGGCAACAACCCCGCCAATCCGGTGGTGAGCGGAAACACGATACGAGCCAACGGCTGCAACGGTCTGGAGCTCGGCGGTTCGATCGTCCCCCGAGTCGAGAACAACCTGATCGCCGACAACGGCGGAATCGGCGCCGTGGTCCATGACGGCGGAGCAGTGTTCGGCAACCGCATCCGCGGCAATCAGTATCCCCTCGTGGTCAAGACCGCCGCGCTGGGCGCCCTGGCGAGGCAGAACATTGACAGCCTGCTGGGCAACCAACGGGACACCCTGTGGATCCAGTGTTGCGGCCAAGTCTCGGCTTCGGACACGCTGCGCACCAGTTCCAAGCTCCCCTGGCGGTTCGACGCGCCGAGCAACGTCCGTTTCGTGAGTCCCACCGTGTGGAAGCTCGAGCCCGGCGCCACGGTCGTCATGAACGGTGGGGTACTTCAGGTGGACAACGCCACCATCCGGGCCGAGGGCGAGGTGGGTAACCCCATCCGGTTCACGAGCGATAACCCCAATCCCGGCGCCTGGAGCTATCTCGATTTCCAGGCGCGCGCCGACACCAGCGTGCTGCGGCACGTCGAGTTCCGGTATGGGGGTGGGGGGGGCGGCGGGGCCGGATTCACGCTCCGCGTCGCCGGCGCGCCCAGCAAGCCCGTGGTCCTCGACAATGTACGGGTAACGCGCAGCTCGTCGGTGGGAATCCAGATTGATGACGAGACCATCATCCCGACTCGCGTCGTGGCCGACTCCAATGCCGGCGACGGGATGCGCACACTGTGGAGCGGCGCCCTGGTCATCCCGGACGGCGATTTCTCCTACAACGGCGGGCACGGGTTCTTTGCCACGTCCGATCTGAGTGACAAGATCCAGATCAACGGCGGCAGATTCTCGGGCAACGGCCAGTCTGGCATCAAGTTGTGCGGCGACAGTACCACGATTCGCAACGCGACTCTCACGAGGAACTTCTCGTCAGGCCTCGAGGTGCAGGGCGCCAACTGCCCGGGTGGTGTCACACTTCAAGGATTCGTGGTGGACGGCGTGCGCGCCGACTCCAACGGCAACGGCATCACGTACCTGGCCGGTTCCGGGATGCGCATCCGCAACACTCGCATCGTGGGCAACGCGGGAAGCGGTGTGAACGTGGGATACGGCCTCGAGGAGTTCACAGCTAACCGCGTTACACTCAACGGCTCGTATCCGATCAGCATTGGCGCCTACGGCCTTCAGGCGCTCGAAGATCAGAACGTGGACAGCATGTTGGGGAACGCGATCGACCAGATTCTGGTGCAGCAAGACGGGACGATCGCCAGCCGCGACGTCACCATCCGGCGGCAGTTGCCCTGGCGGGTTCAGGCGTTCGTGACCATCGGAGGCGGGCACACCCTCACCGTTGAGCCTGGTACGACCATTCGGATGGACGGCGGCAGCGCAGGCCTGTGGATCGGCGGCGGTCCCAGCGGTGGCCAGGGCCAGGGCCGGCTGTTGGCGGAGGGTACGGCAACCGACCCCATCCGCTTCGTGCCCGTCAATACGAGTAACCGCTGGCACGTCCTGGCAATCAGCGAGCAGTCGGACACCAGTAAACTGCGGCACGTACGAGTCGAGCACGGCGGAAACTCCGGATGGCCGGGAGCATTGACCATCAGTGACGCGATGGGCCGACCGGTGATCCTTGACTCGGTTATCGTGCGGCAGTCGGCGGGAGTCGGCATCAGCGCGGGGAACATCATTGCTCAGGGGCCGGTGTACGCGGACAGCAACGGTGGCCGCGGCATGGTGCTGTACGGCCGTGATGTCACGCTCCGGGACTCCCGCTTTGTGGGGAACGGTGGCGATGGACTGTGGAGCGCAGCGTCCGCCCGTAAGCTCACGATCCTTCGTTCTCTGTTCTACCGGAACTTCGGCTTAGGCGCTCAGCTCAACGGCGACAGTACCACGATCGACAGCACCACAATCCGCCGGAACGGCAGCGGAGTCTCCTTCTGCTGCGACGGCAACAACCCCACGCGACCTTCGCTGCTGCGGAGCGTGGTGGACTCGAACACCGCCGGGGGGGTGAGCACTGCAGGCTCCACGAACGGAGTCATCCAAAGCAACCAGATCGTCGCCAACGGCGGCGTCGGGTTGACGCACCACAACGGCGGGCTGGTCACCGGCAACCGGATCCGCGGCAAC
>DATMAW010000048.1:0-5957 GCA_035559715.1 Gemmatimonadales bacterium
GAGGGCCCGCCGGTAGGCGAGCTGCGGCATCACCCTTCTCCGAGTTTGAACCGCACGAACCGACTGACGACGATGTTCTCGCCCACCTTCCCGGAGACGGCTTTGACCAGGTCGCCTACGGTCATCTTGTCGTCCTTGACGAACGTTTGCTCGAGCAGGACGCGCTCCTGGAAGAACTTCTTGACTTTCCCCTCCACCATCTTGTCCCAGATCTTCTCCGGCTTGCCCGACTCGGCGGCCTGCGCCCGGTAGATCGCCTTCTCACGCTCCAGGACGTCGGCGGGGACGTCCTCGGCCCGAACCGCGATGGGCGTGGGGTCGTGCGACGCGATGTGCATTGCCAGGTCGCGAGCGAGGTTCCGGAAGTCTTCGGTCCGCGCCACGAAGTCCGTCTCGCAGTTGACCTCCACCAGCACCCCGACCTTCCCGTTGTGGTGGATGTAGCTGCCGATCACGCCCTCGGACGCTCCGCGGCCCGCCCGCTTCTCGGCCTTGGCGATGCCCTTTTTCCGCAGCAGGTCCACGGCCTTCTCCATGTCGCCGCCCGTCTCTTCGAGGGCGTTCCTGCAATCCATCATACCCGCGCCCGTTCGCGCGCGCAGGGCAGCCACGTCTTTTGCCGCAATCGTCGTTGCCATATCCCGCGTCGTTCTCCTTGAGACTCCCGTACGTGAAAACCGCCGTCTCTCGAGGCCCGTCAACCGGCCCGAGAGCGGCGGTATGGGCTCGGCCGCCGCGGCGCCCCGGCCGCGATCAACCCTCGGCGGTATCTACTGCGCCGAGGTCCGCCGACTCGCCTCCCTGCTCGCCCTTCAGCCGCGCCACGATTGCCTCCGGCTTGGGCCGGCGGCGCCGGCGCACGCGCTTGCGCCGCGGCCGGTCCTCGGGCTCGCCCTCGGTACCCGCGTCCGTGGAATAGGTGTAGCCCTCGCCTTCTTCCACCACCTCCCGGAGCGGGACCTGCGCGCGAGCCTCCGCAATCACGTCCACCAACGCATGCGTGATGAGGGACACCGACCGAATGGCGTCGTCGTTCCCCGGAATCGGCACCGTGATGAGATCGGGATCCGCGTTCGTGTCCACGATGGCGACCACGGGAATGCCGAGTTTGTTGGCCTCCGCGATCGCGATGCGCTCTTTCTTGGCGTCCACCACGAACAGGGCGCCCGGCAACCGCCCCATGTTCTTGATGCCTTCCAGGTACCGGTTGAGCTTTTGCCGTTCCCGCTCGAACAACAACTGTTCTTTCTTGGTGAAGAAGTCGTACGCCCCGTCTTCAAGACCCTGCTCGATCTCCTTCAGGCGGCGCACCTGCTTCTTAATGGTTTGGAAGTTCGTCAGCAGCCCGCCGAGCCAGCGCTCGGTGACCCAGAACGCCCCGCAGTGCTCGGCTTCGGCGCGGAGGATGTTCTTGAGCTGCTTCTTGGTGCAGACGAACAGCACCCCTTCGCCGCGCAGCACGACCGCGCGCAGCAGCTCCTGGGCCGCCTGGAGCTGACGCAGGGTCTTCTGCAGGTCGATGAGGTAGATGCCGGAGCGTTCGGCGAAAATGAACCGGCGCATCTTCGGGTTCCACCGCCTCGTCTGGTGGCCGAAGTGCACACCGGCTTCGAGCAATTCCTGCAACTGCGGCTGCGTCATGACTCCTCGTCTCTGGGTTGAATCCGCCACCGCCTTCGTCTCCCGCCCTGATTCACCGGAGTGAACACCCGGGGCAGGATCTGGCGGTGTGTGTATTGGGTGCCGATCCCCGGCTGCGACCGGCTTACCGCTTGCTGAACTGGAACCGCTTCCGCGCCCCCGGCCGGCCAGGCTTCTTGCGCTCCACGGCGCGCGGGTCCCGCGTCAGCAGCTTCTGCTCCCGCAGCTTGCGCCGGTGCGTGTCATCCGCACCAACCAGCGCTCGCGCGATTGCCAAACGCAGCGCACCCGCCTGCCCCGTCATTCCACCGCCGTGTACCAGGGCGCGCACGTCGAACGCCCCCAACGTGTCCGTCACGGCGAAGGGCTCCTGGATGTGCTGCACGAGGGAACGCCGCGGGAAGTAATCCCCAAGCGTCCGGCCGTTCACATCCCACTTCCCGGACCCGGGAGTGAGGTACACCCGGGCCACCGACGTTTTGCGGCGGCCCACCGCCTGCCACCGGAGTTCCGGCTGGACGATCGTCATGCCACGGCCCCCGCTTTCTTGAGGTCAACGGGCGCCGGCTGCTGGGCAGCGTGGGGATGTTCGGGTCCTGCGTAAACCCGAAGCTTAAGCCGCAACCGCTGGCGAGTGAGCGTGTTCTTGGGCAGCATCCCGAACACGGCGTGCTCGATCACACGCTCGGGGCGGGCACGCGACACGGGCGTGAAGCGCTCGTGGCCCATGTATCCCGAGTGTCGGAAGTAGCGCTTCTGCTCCCACTTCCGTCCGGTTAACCGGACCTTGGCGGCGTTAACCACGATGACGAAATCTCCCCCATCCATGTGGGGGGTGAAGGTCGGCTTGTGCTTGCCCCGGATGAGCTGCGCCACGACGCTCGCCAGGCGACCAAGCGCCACGCCATCGGCGTCGACGATGCGCCAGCGATGATCCAGCTCTCGGGGAGTCTGCGAGTACGTTCGTGTCCGAATCACGCCCAGTGTCCCAATCCAGCGAATAGGCCTAAGTGTAAGTAGCCACCGAAGCTAGCCAGCTCACCAGGGAGGGTCAACCCTGCGGTGTGATCTCCACCAACGAGGCCCCTTTCTCGACGGCCGCTCCCGGTTCCACGAGAACGGCCCTCACGGTCCCGGCGCCCGGCGAGCGAATTTCGTTTTCCATTTTCATCGCCTCGAGCACCACGAGACCGGAGCCCTGTGTCACCGGATCGCCCACCGCGACTTCGATGCGCAGCACTCTGCCCGGCATGGGAGCTCGCACCACTCCGTGCGCCTCTCGCGGCCGGTGGCGCTCGCCCGCCGCGCGCACCGCCCGAGAGCGCTCGTCCAGCACGGCGACAGCGAACCGGTCACCGCAGAACTCCACGGTCCACGCGTCGCGCTCTCGTTTCATCACGAAGCTCCTCACGGCGCGGCTGGTATGCAGGCAGGCGAGCGGCGTACCGGGAACGTCTCGCAAGTCGGCCTGGTGCTCCGTCCCGTTGAGCCGAACGGTCGAACCGACGATCTCGACCTCGAAGGCTCGATCCCCCACGGTGACCGTGTACTTCATGTCGCTTCGAGCACGGCCAGTGTCTCCACGTGGGCCGTCTGCGGAAACAGGTCGTACGCCCGAACCTCCCGCAGCGCAAAGGACGGCATCCGCGCGAGGTCACGGGCCAAGGTGGCGGGATCACACGACACATAGCACAGCCGTGCCGACCCGCGCCGCTGCGCTCCCCAGCGCTCCAGGTGCTCGGCGACGCGGCGGTGGAGCCCGGTTCGCGGAGGATTGACCACCACCGCTGCCGGCTCCGGCAGCCGGTGCAGCGCTTCCTCCACGAGCGCCGCGACATAGTTGACCGAGCCCGGCGTACCGGCCTGCCGCTCGGCCCAGGCAACCGCAGAGCGATCCGCGTCCACGCTCCAGACGCGCGCCCCGCGCTCGGCGAGCAGCCGCGCGGTATCCCCCACCCCGCCGTAGAGATCCCAGACTACGTTCGCGGTCACGTCGCCGAGCGCCTGCGCCGCGGCCTGGCGGATGCGCGAGGCCAGGGCGGGATTCACTTGCTCGAATGCGAGGGCCGGGAACCCGCTCTGAGGACCCGCAACGACGCGAGCCGCCCCACCGCGCGGGCGCCACCACCACGAGACCGCGCTCCCCGCCGATCGCGCGATCCCGCCCGGCCCTGTCCAGGGCGCCTTCGTGCCCTCCACCACAACGTGCAGCCCGCCATCTCGATCCATGCGCAGAACCAGGGCGTCAGTATCGGGCGGCGGCGGTGAATCCCGCAGGAGCCCCCACAGCGTCATCAGCGGCTCAGCGGCGATGGCGCACCGTTCCAGCGCGAACACGCTTGCGTCGTCATAGGCGTGAAAACCGGCACGACCCTGCCGGACCGCGAGCCTGACCTTGGAGCGGTAATGCCAGGCTACCGGCGAGGGCTCCAGGATCGGTTCCACATCCGGCCGGCCACCGATCCTCCGTAACGCGTCTTGCACGAACGAGCGCTTGGCGGTCTGCTGCGTCTCGATCGAGACGTGCTGGAGCTGACACCCCCCGCAACGATCATGCACGTAGTGATGGCACTCCGGCGTCACGCGCCCGGGGCCTTCCGCGACGACGCGCCGGAGCCGCCCCCGTGCAAAGCGCCGCCGCCGCTCGACCACGTCTATCTCCACCTGATCGCCCGGCGCGGTGCGCGGAACGAATACGACCATACCATCGGCGAGGCGCCCCACACCGTCTCCCCCGGCCACGAGTCGCTCGATGGTTACCGTGACCACCGCAGCGCTCCAAGCCGCGCGCTCTTCAACCAGGCCGACGCCCCATCGTGACCCGCCGGGCCAGGCGGTTCCGCTGGGACACATCGTCGCCGGTGTTCGGCCAACGCGGCGGCAAGCGCAACGAGTTCAACGTCCGTGGGATCGCGCTCGCGGTTGAGCAGTTCCAGGCCCACCTCGTCCAGATATCCGATGTGATACTGGCCGGATCGAAAAACCGGCTCGGTCATGACGCGGCGATGGAACGGCTGAGACGTGGCGACGCCCGCGATGACCAGTTCCTCGAGCGCGCGCGCCATGCGCGCGATGGCCCGAGCCCGGTCTTCCGCCCACACGATCAGCTTGGCGAGGAGCGGATCGTAATACAGCCCGATCTCCGTACCGATCTCGATTCCTCCATCCCACCGAACGCCGGGACCGCCAGGCACGCGCAAGTACTCCACGCGCCCCGTGGACGGCAGGAAGGCATTGGCCGTGTCTTCGCTGGTGATGCGGCACTCGATGGCGTGGCCGCGCGGCGCCAGCGGCTGTGGCGCAGCCGACAGCGGCTGTCCATCCGCAATCCGCAATTGTTGCCGCACCAGGTCCACCCCGTAGATCAACTCGGTGACGGGGTGCTCCACTTGGATTCGGGTGTTCATCTCCAAGAAGTAGAACTGGCCGTCCGGCGCGAGCAGGAATTCCACCGTGCCCGCGTTGACATATCCCACCGACTGCGCCGCCCGCACCGCGGCTTCGCCCATGCGTGAGCGAAGCTCGGCATCCACCGCGGGGGACGGCGCCTCTTCGATGAGCTTCTGGTGGCGGCGTTGCACCGAGCACTCCCGCTCGCCGAAGTGCGTCGTAGTCCCGTGCTGGTCCGCAAGCACCTGGATCTCGACGTGGCGCGGGCGCTCGAGCAGCCGTTCCACGTAGAGCGCGCCGTCGCCGAACGCCGACCGTGCCTCGGAGGCGGCCTGCCGGAACGCGGCGCGCAACGATGCGGGGTCGTCGGCGCGGCGCATCCCCTTCCCGCCGCCGCCCGCCGCGGCCTTGAGCATCACCGGGTAGCCCACGCGCCGCGCCGCGTCGAGCGCCTGCTCCACATCTGGTGTCGGCGCCGTGGTCCCCGGAACGATGGGAACGCCGGCGTCCGCCATGCGCCGCCGCGCCTCGGTCTTTTCACCCATGGCTTCGATGGCGCCGGCCGGTGGCCCGATGAAGATGAGTCCGGCGTCTTCCACGGCCCGTGCGAAGACGGCTCGTTCGGCCAGAAACCCGTAGCCGGGATGCACCGCGTCCGCTCCCGTATCGCGGGCGGCGCGGATCAACCGCTCGATGTTGAGATAGGACTCCGTGGCCGGCGCCGGACCGATCTCGACCGCGTGATCGGCGGCACGGACGTGCGGGTTGCCGCCGTCCACCTCCGAATACACCGCCACGGCCTCCAGGCCCTCTTCGTGGCAGGCGCGAATGATCCGGAGGGCGATCTCGCCGCGGTTGGCGATGAGAACGCGCCGCACCCTACTCGTCCCCCCCCGGCGGGTGGACCGGTCGGTGAGTCGGCGAAT
>DATMAW010000049.1:0-10306 GCA_035559715.1 Gemmatimonadales bacterium
CCGGCGAACTCTCGACCCGCCGACCCGCCGATCCGCCGACCCCCCCGGCTCTGACCTCGCGCCTGGAGACCGCCGGACTCACCGTTCGCGAAGGCGTGGTCATTGCGCTCGGCACGATCCGCGAAAACAAGCTGCGCTCCCTGCTCACGATCCTGGGCGTCGTGATCGGCGTGGCCACCGTGATGGCCATGGCGTCCATCGTGCAGGGCATCCGCCAGCAGATCGTGACCACGCTCGAGGTCGTGGGCCCCACCACGTTCCGCATCCTCCGGTTCTTCTCCCAGACGCCGCTCAACCCGGATCAGCTCCCGCGGGAGGTGCGCATCCGCCCGGTGCTCGAGGCCCGGGAAGCGGAGGCCATCGCCGCGCTGCCCGAGATCCACTATGCCGCCATCTGGATGCAGGTGTTCGAGCGCGTCGAGCACGGCCCCGTGCGAACCCAGCTCGTGAGCGTTTTCGGGGCGGATGAGCGGTTCATGGAGATTCTGGGTGGTGGCATCGTGGCGGGGCGGACGTTCACGACCACCGAGGCAAGGTCGGGAGCTCCGGTGGTCTTGCTCGAGCGGCGGGCCGCGGAACGGTTGTTCGGCCAGATCAACCCCATCGGCGAGAGCGTGCGCGTGGGGAGCCGGCCCCTTCGGGTGGTGGGAATCTGGGCCAAACCCGAGAACATCTTCGAGGCCCCGGGCACGCCGGAGATCGCCGCCATCGCGCCGTTCGAAACGGCGCGCCGCGCATTCCGGTACGACGAGACCAACGCCTTGATCATCCTGGCCAAGCCGCGGGAGGGCGTGCCGCTCTCCCGGGCCATGGATGCGGCCACGCTGCAACTGCGCCGCATGCGCGGGCTCCGCACCCAGGACCCCAACACGTTCGACATGATCACGTCGGAGCAGATTCTCGGTATCTTCGACCGACTCACCGGCGCGTTCTTTCTCGTGATGATCGTGCTCTCGAGCGTGGCCCTCATGGTGGGCGGGATCGGCGTGATGGCGATCATGATGGTTTCGGTCACGAGCCGCACCCGAGAGATCGGCGTGCGCAAGGCCCTGGGCGCCACGCGCCGCGACGTGTTGTGGCAGTTCCTCGTGGAAGCCGCGACCCTCACCGGCCTCGGCGGGATCATCGGGATCGCGGCCGGGCTCGCGTTGGGTCAAGGACTGAAGCAGCTCCTGGGGTTCGAGTCCGGCGTACCGCTGTGGAGCGCCGTGGTGGCGACCGCGGTGTCGGTGGGCATCGGGCTGGCCTTCGGATTACTGCCGGCGAACCGGGCGGCGAAACTGGATCCGGTGGAGGCCTTGAGATATGAGTAGCAAGCGAGGAGCGAAGTGGAGCGCCTGGTGACACAAGTCGTCGACCTCCTCGCCATCGCCGCCCATCCGGACGACGTCGAGCTGACGTGCGCCGGGACGCTCATCAAGATGCAGCGCCGTGGGTATCAGACCGGCATCGTGGATCTCACGAACGGCGAGATGGGAACCCGGGGCGACCCCGACACGCGGCGCAAGGAGTCTCAGGAGGCAGCCAGGGTCATGGGCGTGGCCGTGCGGCTGCGGGCCGAGCTGCCGGACGCGCATCTGCACAACACGGACGAAACGCGGCGGGTCGTGGTCGAGTTGATCCGCCGTCTCCGCCCGCGAGTGGTGATTCTTCCCTTCCCTGTCGGGCGGCATCCGGACCATCGCGTGGCGTCGGAGCTGGGACGTGACGCGTGCTTCCTCTCGGGGCTCGCCAAATACGACGCGCCGGGGGAGCCGCACAAGCCGGAGAAGGTGATCTACGCGCTGGCCTATCGTGAGGACCCGATCAAACCGTCGTTCGTGGTAGACATTTCCGAGGAGTTCGACACCAAGCTCCGCGCCATCCGGTGTTACGCCTCCCAGTTCGACGGCGCGCAGTCGGCCGGCGAGATCTTCCCCACGGGCCAGGCGCTGTACGAGCTGATCCGGACCCAGAACGCGCACTACGGCAGCCTGATCCGGACAGCGTACGGTGAGCCGTTCGTGACGCAGGAAACGGTGCGGATAGACGACGTGGTGGAGATGGGGGTAAGATCAATCTAGCAGACGGGCGAGGAGAGGCGAGGAGCGTGCCCCACGGAGGCGCTGCCCTCCTCGCCCCTTCTCATCTCCTCGCCCGTAGTACCCAAGCCAATCTCGCGACGGTACTTTTCCACCCGGCGTATGCGACCCCTCGTGTACCTCGACAACGCCGCCACGACACCGATCCGTCCCGAGGTGCTGGAGGCAATGGCGCCGTACGTGTCCGGCGGCGCCTTCGGCAACCCCAGTTCCGCGCACCGCTTTGGTCGCGAGGCGCGGGCTGCGGTGCAGGAAGCCCGGCGGAAGATCGCCACGGCACTCGGCGCGGAGCCGGGACAGGTGTTTTTCATGTCCGGCGGCACGGAGGCCAACAACCTCGCGGTGGTCGGCGCGGCGCTGGCCGCGCGGGCCGCGGGCCGGCCGTTCCGCGTGGCGGTGTCCGCGATCGAGCACAAGGCCGTGCACGGCGCGGCGCACGCGGTGGAGGCGCTGGGCGGAGAGATGGTGGTCCTGCCGGTGGACCGCCAGGGCCAGGTGGACCTGGACGCTCTGGACGCGGCGCTCGAGAAGGGTGTCGCGGTCGTGAGCGTCATGTGGGTGAACAACGAGGTCGGGATCGTCCAGGACATTCGGGGCATCGCCGAGCGCTGCGCGGCGGCAGGCACACCGTTCCACACCGACGCGGTGCAAGCCGTGGGCAAGGTGCCCGTATCACTCAGTGACGCGCCGTGCACCATGCTGACGCTCTCGGGACACAAGCTGGGAGCGCCCAAGGGAATTGGCGCGCTGGTGCTGCGCGACCGGAAGTGCGTGCATCCGTTGCTGCACGGCGGCGGACAACAGGGCGGCATTCGGCCGGGAACCGAGAACGTCTCCGGAGCCGTCGGGCTCGGCCGCGCCGTGGAGCTGGCGGTGAGCGAGCTGGATGAGTTCCAGCGCTCCGTCGGCTCACTGCGCGAGCGGTTCGAGCGCGGCGTGACGCGCGCAGTGTCCGATCTCGAGGTGACGGGCGCAAACGCTCCGCGCGCGCCGCACGTGTGCAACGTGACCGTGCCGGGCACGGACAGTGAGGCCATGCTGATGCACCTCGACCTTGCGGGGATCGCGTGCTCCTCGGGGTCGGCCTGCTCGACGGGCTCGGTGGAGCCGTCCCACGTGCTCACGGCGCTGGAGGTCCCGTTCGACCGCGCGATCGCGGCGCTCAGGTTTTCGTTCTGGAAGCACACGACCGCGGAAGACGTGGATTACGTGGTGGAGCAGTTGCCGGGGATCGTGAGCAAGGTGCGATCGCTGGCGGGAGTGTTGCGGCGATGAGTGGAGCGAAGGGCCGGGTGCTCGTGGCCATGTCCGGGGGAGTGGATTCCTCGGTCGCGGCCGCTCTGCTCGTCGAGCAGGGCTACGAGGTGATCGGCGCCACGATGAAGCTGTTCTGTTACGGCGATGCGGTGCCGGACCGGCCGTGCTGCTCACTGGATTCCATCGTGGACGCGGCCGACGTGGCGGCCAGGCTCGGCATTCCGCACTACGTGCTCAATCTGGAGAGCCGATTCCGGCACGACGTGATCGACAACTTCGTGGCCGAATACGCGGCCGGGCGGACGCCCATCCCCTGCGTGCGCTGCAACTCGTTCACCAAGTTCCGCGACCTGCTGGCGCACGCGGACGCGCTCGGTTGTGACTCCATCGCGACGGGCCACTACGCGACGGCGCGGGACGGCGCGCTGTTCCGCGGGCGGGACCGATCGAAGGACCAGAGCTTCTTTCTCTGGGGCATTGACCGCGCCGTCGTGGCGCGAATGCTGACGCCGGTCGGAGCGTTGACGAAGGCGGAAACGCGTGCCGTGGCGCGCCGGCTGGGCCTGGTGACCGCGGACAAGCCCGAGTCGGTCGAGATCTGCTTCGTGCCGGACGATGACTACGTCTCCGTGCTGGAGCGATACCTGCCCGCCGACGCTCCCGCGCTCGCGCGGGGCGAACTGGTGACCACAACGGGCGACGTGATCGGCGAGCACGACGGATACGCCCGCTACACCGTTGGGCAGCGACGCGGACTCCCCGGAGGGTTCTCGAAGCCGCTCTACGTAGTGGCCATCTCGCCGGCGGAGCGACGCGTGATCGTGGGCTCGGAGGACGATCTGCTCGGCACGCGCGTGGCGCTGGAGCATCCCAACTGGCTCGCCACGCCGCTCGCGCCCGGGGACGAGTGCACCGTGCAGGTGCGCTATCGCGCGCGCGCCGTGCCGGCCAGGGTGACCCGCGCCAACGACATGCGGATCGAGCTGGAGCTGATGGAGCCAGCGCGCGCCATCACGCCGGGGCAGTCCGGCGTGCTGTATGACGGCGATCGCCTGCTGGGCGGCGGCGTCATTTCGAGCTGAGGAGGCGTCGTGGATCTCGTGCAGCAGGTCTCGGCGATCGCCGGCGTGGACGAGGCGAAGTCCCGCGCCATTCTGGGCAGCATCTTCACGTCGGTGCGAATGGCGATCGACGCCGCCACGTTCTCCAAAGTAAATGCCGCGTTTCCCGGGATGGATGACTGGATGCGGGGCATCCCGTTGGGCCAGGGGCGCACGGGCGAGATCATCGCGCTTGCCGGCGCGGAGGGACTGAAGCGCCAGCTCAAGCAGCAGGGTTTGAGCGATCAACAGATGCGAGCGGTGGGAAGCGCCGTCGGCGCGGCCATGCAACAGGCCCTGCCGCGCGACGCGAGCGCGAAGGTCTTCGAGCGCGTGCCCCTGCTCGCGGGATAACCCACGACGACGCTCGTCATCCTCGCCGCCGGACGGTCCACGCGGTTCGGCGCGCCGAAGCAGCTCGTTCCCGTGGGACCACATGGCGAAGCGTTGCTCGACTACGCGCTGTTCGACGCGGCACGCGCGGGGTTCCGGGACGCCGTGCTCGTCATCTCCGCCGCCGTGGAGCCGGACTTCCGCCGCCATCTAGCTTCGCTCTTCAGCCCTCAGTTCCCCGTTCGATTCGCGTACCAGGCCGACCGGCCGGCGCCCGAGTCCGGCTCCGGACCTGACCTAAAGCCATGGGGCACGGGTCACGCCCTGCTCTGCGCCGCACCGCTTCTCACTGGCTCGTTCGGGGTGTGCAACGCGGACGATTTCTACGGCGCGGACGCGTTCCGCGTACTGCACGGCTACATCGCATCGCAACCGCCGGCGGCGGCGAATCACGCGCTGGTGGCGTTCCGGCTGGACGCGACGCTCTCCCCGCACGGCGGCGTCTCGCGCGCCGTCGTGGAGCGTGATCCGGCGGGAGACGTCGTGCGCATCACCGAGGTCCTGGACGTGGCGAGGCGCGGTGGAACGATCAGCGGACGGGACGTGGCCGGGGCGGCGGTCCGGCTCTCAGGCCCGGAGCCGGTCTCGATGAATCTGTGGGGCTTCACGCCGGCCGTGTTGCCCCATCTCCGGCGTCAGTTCGCCGAATTCGAACGGGCGCACGCCGGCGATCCGCAGGCGGAGTTCCTCATCAGCACGGCAATCAACGCGCAGGTGGCAGCGGGGCAGGCGCGCGTCCGCGTGCTCGAGGCCTCCGGGCAGTGGCTGGGGATGACGTTCCGCCAGGACGCCGACCGCGTGCGGGGCGAGATCGCCTCACTCGTGGCAGCCGGGGCGTATCCGTCGCCGCTCAGGATCGGCCGCCGCGAGTCCTGACGCGCCTCAGGCAAACGCCCCCACGGACGCCGCTCCCCCAGGCTGCGCCACGAACAGACAGTCCGAGAGCTTGGTTACGCCACGCGGCGCGTAGAACTCGGACGCCAGCGCCGCGAGCACCGCGCGCTCGCGCTCCGCGTCGCACAGCGCCACGATGCAGCCCCCGAATCCCGCGCCCGTGAGCCGCGCGCCCGCGGCGCCGGCATCGCGGGCAATGCGGACCAACTCATCCAGCGCCGGCGTGCTCACCTCGTAGTCGTTCGCGAGACTCTGGTGCGAGGCGTTCATCAGCTCGCCGAACGCCGCGAGATCCGCCTGCTCCATGGCCGCCTGCGCCATGTGAACCCGCGCGCCCTCGGACACGACGTGGCGGAATCGCTTGAGCAGCACATCGTCCAGCACCGTGCGGGCGGCGCGCAGCCACTCCGCCGAGTCCGAGCGGGCCAGAAGATCGGAGTAGGACGCCGGGCGCGGCTCGCGAAGCACCGCCGCCAGGCGCTCGAGCGCCGTGGCGCACTCGCGGGTGCGCTCGTTGTACGCCGCTTTCGCGGGACCGGACTTCTCGGCATGGGCCAGGCTCCACGCGATCACGAATCGCCACCCGCGCGGCACCTTGATCGGCGTGACGCGCACGGGATTGAAGTCCACGCGGGAGGCGGTCCCCTGCACCGCGCCGAGGCTGATCGCCTGATCCATCCCTCCGCCCCTGGTGCCCACGTACCGCTCCGCTTCCGGCAGGAGGGTCATGAGCGCCGCGCGGTCAATCTCCACGTCGTTGGCATCGAGCAACGCCAGCGCGGTCGCCACCACGAGCGCGGCGGAGGACGAAAGCCCCGAGGCCAGCGGCAGATCGGACCACACCACCGCGTCGAGCCCCCGCGTGATGCCATAGTGCCGCACGAGCCCCTGCGCCGCAGCCTTGAGGTAGTTGCCCCAATCCCCCGGCGGCTCCGGCGGCGGTTCGGCCGCGAGCGAGAACTCACGCGGGCCGAACTGCGGAATCGTGTTGTGCGCCCGCACCAGCCCGTCGGTCCGGGGACGGAACACCACGCGCACTTCCCGCTGGATCGCCATGGGGAACACCGAGAGGCCGCAGTAATCCACGTGCTCGCCGATCAGGTTCACGCGGCCCGGCGCCCGCGCGAGGCGCGTGGGCATCACGCGGGGGAATGCCGTGGCGAAGGCGTGCCGCAGCTCGGCGGTGGCAGCGGCGGCGAGCGGCGCACGGCGAGTGGCGCGGGATGTCACGAGGCTAAGAGGCTTCTCGCGGCTCAGAAGGTCAAGGGGCGGGCGCGGTGCGTGGCCTCGCGGGCATCACGAGGGCCACGCTAGCTTGGTGCCATGACGACAACCGATCCTCTGGCCGCGCCGCCGGCCCCGGCCGAAGCCACTCCGAGCATCGAGCCCCGATTGAACGGCCCGTTCCGGGTGTCCAACGTGGCGAATCTGCTCGACTCCAAGGGCAACGTGCTGCCCACCAAGCCCGCGTACTCGCTGTGTCGCTGCGGGCACTCCGGCAGCAAGCCCTTCTGCGACGGCACGCACAAGACGCTGCCGTTCGACAGCTCGAAGCAGACCGATGGGAGCACGAACAAACGCGTGGCCTACCGCCACGGACGGCTCACCGTGTTCGACAATCGCGGGATCTGCTCGCACGCGGGGCACTGCACCGACCAGATGCCGGCCGTATTCCGCTCGGGCGAGGACCCGTGGATTGACTGCGCCGGCGCGGACGAGACGGCGCTCATCGCTCAGGTGCGGCGGTGTCCCTCCGGCGCCTTGAGCTACGCGTTGGACGGGGTGGAACAGCGTGATGGGCAGGGCCCGCCGCGGATCTACGTGCGGAAGAACGGCCCGTACGAAGTGAGCGGCGGAATTGTGCTGAAAATCGGCGAGTCCGAGTGGGGCGAGGGGGCGTCGAGGGAGCACTACACATTGTGCCGGTGCGGGCGGTCGAAGAACAAACCGTTCTGCGACGGATCACACTGGGATGGCTTTGAAGACGGGCAGTAACGAGATCACGCCCCTGCAACCAGAAGGCGAACCTGAGTGCCCCACGGATCGCGCGTGATCACGTCGCCGCCGGCCGCGCGCTCCACCGGGTATCCGTTGGCGCCGAGGCTCGCCGCCGCCCCGTCCGCGCTCGCTGCGTCGGGCAGCTCGATGGTCCATTCCAGCAGCCGGGCGTCGTCCGCCGCCGGCGGTGTGGCGGAGGGACCGGCCCACGTGTTCGTCCCCAGGTGATGGTGGTAGCCGCCGGCGCCGAGGAACAGCGCGCCGGGGTAGCGCCAGGTCATCCGGTCGAAGCCCAGCGCGTGTGAGAAGAAGCGGGAAGCTTCCTCGAGACTTCCCACGTGCAGGTGCACGTGCCCGATCACGGTGCCCGCGGGCATGCCGGTCCACTGGGCCCCCTGTGCGGCGCGCGACAGGTCCGCGAAGTTGAGCGGATCGGTCGCGATCATCAGCTCTCGCCCCACGCGCCGCCAGGTATCGCGCGGCCGATCGGCGTACACCTCGATGCCCAGGCCGTCGGGGTCGTGGAGGTACAGCGCTTCGCTCACCAGGTGATCGGCCGCTCCGGCGCGCGCGCCGATCCGTTCGAGGTGGTTCACGAACCGGCCCAGCGCGGCGCGCTCCGGCAGGAGAATCGCGAAGTGATACAACCCCAGCCGCGGACCGATGCCGCCCGGCCGCGCGCCGCGTCGCTCGTGCAGCTCCACGAGCACCCGTTCCTCGCCGTGCGGTCCGAGCGCGGCGCGGCCGGCCTCTCGCCGCACGACGCGCAGGCCGAGCACGCGTTCGTAGTAGGCGATCGAGCGAGCGAGATCGGCGGTCTGGAGCCGCACGGGGCCGAGGTGCGTCGCCTCGGGCAGCCGGTGGCCCGCGGGCGCTTCGCCGTAGCTGCCGGGCGTTGCAGGCTCGCCTTCAGCGCCCTGGCCGAACATATCCTGCGTCGTCACGCCCATGGCCGTGAGGGAACTACGCCGCCGCGGGTCGCGCCGTCCCCAGTTCCGTCACCGCGATCGCGCCGATCTTCCCGGCGTCGCCCGTCACCATGCGCCGATGATAGTCCAGCTGGCCCAGGTGCCAGCCCAGGTGCGTGGCGATGTGGAGCAGGAACTCGTCGGTACGGATGATCTTGCCGCCCACCGCCTCCGGGAAATCCGCCGCCAGCGTCTGCTGCTGCACCGCTGGGAGCGTGCGCTCCACCGCGGCAATGGCCTGCTCCACCTCCGCCACCAGTTGGTCGCGTGACAGGCCGCGCCGGGAGAACTCCGCGGGCCGGTCGCGCTTGTACGCGCTCCCGCCGAGCACGGCGCCGATGTAGTGCTGGATGTTCCCTGCCAGGTGGAGGGCCAGCGTGCCGCCCGGGTTCTGCGCGCCGGGCGTGGTCTTCCACACCGAGGCGTCGTCGGGGTAGGCCCTGATCTCCCGCGCCAGGGCGCGAAGTTCACGGGTGAGGATGGTGGTCAGGTGTGTGGTCAGCATTGGTTGTGGACCTCAGCTTGTTGCTTGGAGTGGATTCAGCCCTCACGAGAACTCGACCACGCTCCCGCGGAACGGGATTCGTCCCGCGGCCTTCTCCGCCTCGTACGCGATCCGGGCCGTGGCAAAGGCCCCGCCGTCCCACAGCGCCTTGGCTCCACGGGGCGCGAGCGTAACCGCTGAGCAGACAATCCGTTTTTAGACCCTGTGCTGGGCAGGAGGTATCGGCCGAACGGGCCGCCGCTGTGTAAGCTCCTCCACTGTACCGCTCCAGAGGAGAAGCGACGACGACCACGGCGCCGACCCGTGCAGTACAGTATAGCCTGAGCGCGCCGCGAACGGACGGGCGGCCGCCTACATCAACGCGGCCAGGAGTCGGGCACAGCCCGGGAGCCGCCGGTTCCGCAGGACCGCGCCCGCCACGTCGGCGGCGCCCACGAAGAGCCGCGGTCCGATTCCGCGCTGCCTCTCGCGACCGGTCCGCTCGACCGCCTCGGCTTGCAGATCCACTAACGCCCGCTCCGACGGGAAACGCGCCAGGCTGTCGCGCGCGTAGGCGAACGTCGCCCTGATGTCCTGGTCCAACCCGAGCACCAGCTCCCTCACGTTCGTGCATGGCAGCAAGCCAAGGACGGTCAGCGTCGCCATCCGGATACCGCGCGGCATCCGGGGGTCCCGCACCACCTGGATGAGTGACCGCCGTGCCGGAATGGGGTCGCTGAGGTCGCTTCTCTCGTCGCCCGGGCTGGGGCGCTCCGCCTCGGCCGCGTTCTGCGCCGCGAGGAGGGAGTCGTACCTGGCCCGCAACCGCGCCCCGGCGGGGTTGCGGGTGACGTCGTAGAACCGGATGAGCTGGTCGCGGGCGATGTCAACGATCACGGTGCCGACCAGAGTCTCGAGGGCGATGTTGCTATCATCCAACAACTTGAATCCGTACGAGACGACCTCCCGGAGGGCGGTCTCGGCGGAGTCCCGCCGGCCACGAGCCAGGTGGAACGCGGCCCGTGAGGAACTGGCGTAGGCGAGTTCCTTCGTCCGAGCGAACCGGAGGATCGGCAGGTAGAGCGGGCTGGCATCGGCAGGGAATGGCAGAACGAACCGCGCGCCGAGCAG
>DATMAW010000050.1:0-4144 GCA_035559715.1 Gemmatimonadales bacterium
GCGGCGCACGCCCTTCCGGAGGCGAGATTCTCGACTGGCTCGAGCTCGCTGGCTACCGCCTGCCGCCCCGGGTGGGCTGGGCGCTCCGCCGCATCT
This sequence comes from Gemmatimonadales bacterium, assembly GCA_035559715.1. Taxonomy (GTDB): domain Bacteria; phylum Gemmatimonadota; class Gemmatimonadetes; order Gemmatimonadales; family GWC2-71-9; genus JACQHC01. The sequence goes on from DATMAW010000050.1 coordinate 97, forward strand.
TCTCCTCCGGCACGCCAGGCCAGCGCACCGTCCGCTCGCTCGCCGCCGAGGTCGACCTCCCCGAGCGTACGCTCCGGCACGCGTTCCGCTCGGCCCGCCTCCCGCCGCCCCACTGGTGGCTCGCGGCCGCCCGGGCCGTCCAGGTGGCCGGCGCAGCCCAGGCCTCGCCCGCCCGCACGCTGACCGAGCTCGCGCTCGAGCACGGCTACGCCGGCCTCTCCGATCTGGACGGTGCGTTCCGCTCCCTCTTCGGGCTCACACCCTCGAGCGCCCGGCGGATCGCCGGCTGGGAATGGCTGCTTGCAGAGGGCCTACGCCGACATGCGGCCCCTCCCGCGCCCGGCCGCTAGCACAAGAACGGCAACGATTGCCGTTTCCGGCGTTGTGCTATCGCCCACGGAACTCGATCTCCGAGTCAAAGCGCATCACGGGACCACGCCCATGGTTCGTGCCTCGTTCTCCCGGCGCTCCGCTCCGATGATCGTCGAAGCCGCGCTTCTCGTAGCCCTGGCGGCGTGCGAGGGCGGACCTGCGCCGTCCACCGACGGACGGCCGCTCGGGGTGCCATTCGAAGGGGCGTTCCGCCTCGTTAGGGCCGTGCCTCTCGAGGAACGGCCCGAGAACCCGATCGTCGACCCGATCGCCCTCGCCATTTGGAACGGCGAGCTCGTCATCGTGGATCAGCTCGCCTCAGACCTCAAGGTGTTCGACGCGGCGGGGAGGTTGCTCCGCGTGATCGGGCGGCCCGGCAAGGGCCCCGGCGAATTCCGCTTGCCTCGCGCCGCGACCGCCGTGGCCGGCAACCGGCTCGCCGTCCTCGATGCCCAAGGCGTCTCGCTTTTCCATCCGCCGGATCGGTTCGACCGGCGATGGCCCGCGGCCAGCCTGGGCGGGCAGAACTTTGCGCCCGTGCTCGGGGGGACACGCCTTGCCCTGGGCGCACTGGCGGAACCCGGCCAACCTCGCGTGCGCGTCTATGACTTGGACGGACGCCTCACCGGCTCCTTCATGCCCGCGGCGCGGATCCGCCACCTTTTCGAGCGGAACTTCTCCGTCCTCGGCCTGGCGTCGGCCAGCGACCGCCTCGTTGCCGCCGACCGCGCGTCCAGCCGCGTATTCGTTCATGACCTCGCGTCCGGACGGGAGGCGTGGATCGACCTCGGCGTGCCGCCCTACGAGCCGCCCGCGTGGAAGGAGCTCAGCCCCGATGCCAGCATGCAGGCGGTGGCCGAGTGGGCCAACAGGCAAATGTGGGTCCTCCAGCCTGTCGCCGTCGATTCGTGCCGGATCCTCGTCCCGTTCAGCCGATACGATCCTATACGGGACGAGCCCCGCATACACTACGTGCTGGTCGAGGTGTGCGCTCGTCGCTCGGGTCGATTCATCGTCATCGGTCCGACGGCTAGCCGCTTCCTCGCCGCCGAAGGCGACCGGTTCTACGCCGTCACCACTCGTGAAAACGGTTCGCACGAGCTATCCGTGTACCGCCTCGCAGTGCACCCGGCCGAGTCCCGATCTGGACCTCGCGATCACCGATGAGCGCGAGCAATCCGGTCCCGTTCATGCGACGTTTTCCTGCATCCGCCGTCACGACCCTGCTCGCGTTCACGGCGGGAATGGCCGCTGCCCACCGCCATTCCGTGACCGTCCGCTCGCGGACCGAGGCCGCCGCCCGTTTTGCGCACGAGATGGCGGCCGCTGCCTTCGCCCTGGGTAGCACGCTACCGGACGTCCTGCTCCGTGACCTGGACGGTCAACCTGTCCGACTCTACGACCGGATCGCTGGCCAAACCAGCTTACTCGTGATCGTCCGAGCGCGCGAGTGCCTGAGCTGCCTCAATTACCCTCTCGAACTGCGCATCCTGAAACATCGGCTCCCTGGCCTCGCCCCACTCCTGGTCGCGACGGGGCCGGACACCCTTGTCCTCAAGCGGTACCTGAGGGATCAGCGTTGGCGCGACGCGGTGCTCGACCCAGAGGGCATGCTACTTCATGCGCTCAACACGTCGCATACCCCGATCGTGGCTCTATTGGACACCCATCGCCGAATCGTCTGGATCGACGTCCGGCCCCGCATCCTGGCCACGGCCGAGCCATTGGGAACGCTCCTCCCCGCACTGGTGGAGGCGATCCAGTGTACGGCTGAACGGTCTGCTCCCACCGCTACGGCGGCGTTGAGCGCCGGCGGATCCATCGCGCAAGGAGTCTTCCAACCGGAGACGCGATCGTGTCTCTGGCCCACAGCCCCCCTTTCCGGAGGTGCAGCATGGCGAGATTCACATTGATACCCCGGCTGGTTGTTGCGCTGATCGCCGCCACATTGCTGATCGGGCCGTCCAGCGAAAGCCTCATCGCGGAAGACGAAGAGTTGCCAAAATATTATGGATGGCCGTTGTACGGGAGCGGCGGTAAGCTCATCGCCGTCCTGTGCGAAGGGAGTTGCTCCAAGGGCGACTTGTGCTGTCTCGTGGTCCCGCACAATCCCGATCCAGGTCCGATCATTCCCGAGTGATCCCCCAACCCTCGACGTTCAACCCGGAGGATCCTATGCGGAGGCTGGCACGTCGCTGGATACGTCCTCTCGTGGGTCTACTGTTCGCTTTGGGCTTGGCCGTTACAGCGCGCTGGGTGGTGGCGGAAGATGAGCTTGAGACTCCACCCTGCAGCCCGTTCGATCTCCGCTGCAACGAAGGCTTGTGGCAATGGTACCAAGCGACTTCGACAAGCGGAGCCTGCATCCCCGCGGGCTGCCCGATTTTGGCAACCATGTGCTGCATGATCATCCGCGGCTGACATGTGTCGGGGGCGGCCGAGCGGCCGACTGGGTCCAGCCGAGGGGCGCCAGCTGTGCCGGACCGAGGCCTCCTTTGAGCGATCACGACGATCGCATACCGGGTCTATCGGACCGCGGGCGGCGTTCCGCCGACGCCTCCGGCTCCTGGTGCCGGCGCTGGCGTTATCGATCGCGCTGCTCCGAGGCCTCGCCGGCTGCGGCGGCGACGCGCCTCGGCCCCCCGCGGCCAGGCCCGCCCGGGAGGCTCTGCGCGAGAACGCCCCCGACGCCTTCGAGCAACTCTTCCAGCTCGAGCACCGTGTCCGGCTGGCCGAGGCGGCGGAGGACCCGATCGGGGAGGTGATGGACCTCGAGGTGTGGGATGGAAAGCTCGTGGTGGTTGATGGCATCCAGGCGAACCTCAAGGTCTTCGATCGGGACGGGCGGCTCGTGCAGACGATCGGGCGGCCGGGCGACGGGCCGGGCGAGTTCCGCCAGCCGTGGCGCGCCGCGGTCGTCGCCGGGGATCGGCTCGCGGTGCTCGACCTCGCGCACAGCCACCTCTCCCTGTTCGCGCCCGGCGGCGTCTACGAGCGCCGCTGGTCGCTGCCGGGGTTCGTGGCCAGCAGTCTCATGCCGCTCGACGGCGGCGAGCAGCTCGTCATCGCGTTGCAGATCGTCGCAGACGGGCGGAGCCTCTCCCCGTACGCGCTCCACGTCTTCGACCTTGCCGGCCGCCGGCTCGAGTCCTTCCGCGAGACGCCCCAGCCCACCCGGCCCGGCGAGGCGAACGCCATGATGCTCGTCGCGGCGCGGGTCGGATCCGTGGTCGTCTCCGCGCCCTACGCCACGAACCGGATCCTTCACCACGACCTGCGCACGGGCCGCGAGTGGACCGTGGTGGCGGGCGAGTCCATCTACCGCGAGCCCGAATGGTCGCGCTGGCGGGTGGGCGAGCGCGTCTCCCCCTCCGTGTACCAGGAATGGTTCCGGCGGCAGATGTGGCTGACGAAGCTCGTGGCGCTGGACAGCTCCCGCTACGCGGCCGGGTTTACCATCTGGGGCTCGGGCCCAGGGGCGTCCTATCAGTACGCGGTCCTCACGGCGGATGGGACCGAGCTCGTCACGACGAAGCCCACGCCGCGCGCGCTCTTCCGGGTCTACGGCGGCACCGCGTATGCCACCGTCACGCTCGACGACGGGAGCACGCTCCTCGAGACCTACCGCGTCCGGCTCCCGTCGCCCTGAGCCGGCCCGCGCGGGGCCGGCCGCGCC
>DATMAW010000051.1:0-4202 GCA_035559715.1 Gemmatimonadales bacterium
GCGGTGAACGCCACACCGGACACCTGGGACTCGATCATCTCCTGTACCACGACGGCCATGAGAACGGCGGCGTGGGGGATGCCGTGGGCGGCTCGGTATGTCACAGCCTCAGGGCTCCACAGGGAGGCCCAGCAGCGCCGGATCACTTCCAGCAAACGCGCGGCACCCACGTAGTAGTACGTCCCGTGCTGGCCCGCGAAGCTCGCGCCTGCGAGGTCCTCCGCCGTCGCGGAGCTGCGAACGGCGAGCGGCACGTTGCCGTTGCGCGACGACACCAGGCGGCCATGCGCCGCCATGATCTCTTCGGCGAGGTCCTGTGGGATCTCGGCTTCGAGGATTGTTCGCTGAACGGAGGCGCAGCGGCGGGCCAGGTCGCCCCGGGGTACGTGAGAGAGCCCGGCTACTGCGGCGGCAAGGTCGAGCCCGTCCGCGAACGCGCGGTATGCGCTCGTGGGAACCACGAATCCCGGCGGGATCGGGAGGCCGGCGGCCATGAGCTCGCCGAGGTTGGCACCCTTCCCGCCGGCAAGCGCGGCATCCGCGGCGCGGACCTGGTCGAGGAAGAGGACTCCTGTCACGTTGCTCCTCTGGGATCGGCAGGGCGGGCGAGCGGCGCATGGCACCGACGCGACGCGTCACCGTAGTCGCTCTCGCCGAGCCTGATGTCAAGCCCCGCCACAGTCGCGCCGCCGGTGTCGCATGTTTCCCGCGCCATGAAATTGGCACGTGAACGTCACGAATGAGGCCTACGAGCTCGCCATCAACGGCATCTTCTACGGCCTGTCGCACTGGGGATCCCGGGGGCCGATCCCGGCCTCCGGCCATGGGGGGACCGCTCTGGCATCTCTCGGCGCTTCGTCGCATTTTAATGCCGGCAGTTCACGTTGGTGGAACCCGCGGCTCCGGGTCCCTTCTCCGCGGCCGCGTCGCCGTCGTCGCTATACCATTCGGCACGTTGGTGAGGCAGGAATGACCAAGCGCACGTTGCCGCTCCTGGGCGCCGCGGTGTTCTCGGTTGGCCTCGCCGCATTGGGCGAGCCTGCCGCGCCGGTGGCAAATCTCGCAGCCGCGTCGTCCGTATCTGCTGCTGCCGCCGGGTCAGCAACGGTCACCGGCCCCACCAGGACTTCCACGGCCGCCTCTGATTCCGTTTCCACCGACGCGCTCAATCGCGTCGTGCGCGGCCTCTGCGTTCTGTGCCACAATCCGCAGGCCATGACGGGCAACCTGTCGCTCGCGGATTTCGATGTTGCGGCCCCCGAGAAACGCCCCGACGTCGCCGAGAAAATGATCCGGAAGCTACGGGCGGGGATGATGCCGCCGCCGGGCGTGCCGCGCCCCGGCGGAGACACCCTCCGCGCGCTCGCTGAGACGCTGGAACGACGGATTGACGCGGTGGCGGCGGCGAACCCCAACCCCGGTTCTCGGTCGTTCCAGCGCCTCAATCGCGAGGAGTACCGCGCGTCCATTCGCGACCTCCTCGGGCTGGAGATTGATGCCGGCGATTATCTGCCGCTGGATACCAAGAGCGCCAACTTCGACAACATCGCCGACGTCCAACTGCCGTCGGCCACGCTGGTGGACGGCTACCTGCGGGCGGCGGCCCAGATCAGCCGTATTGCCGTGGGCGATCCCACCGCGGGCCCGACGTCGGCCACGTACAAGGTCCCGCGCACGGCGTCGCAGCTGGACCGCGTGGAAGGGGCGCCGATCGGAACGCGCGGCGGCACCTCCGTGGTACATCACTTCCTTGCCGACGGGCTCTACGTCTTCCAGGTCATGCTCCACTCCGCGCCCGAGGGAGAACTGTACGGTCGCACCGCGCTCAACGAGCAGATCGAGATCTCGATTGACGGTGAGCGCGCAGCCCTGCTGGACATCGATCGCTGGATGACCGAGTCCGATCCCAACGGGATGACAATAACCACGGACTCGATCTTCGTTCCCGCCGGCCCGCACCGGGTCACGGCTGCGTTCATTCAGCGCTTCGAGGGCGTGGTGGACGATCTCGTCACACCCGTGGATCACACGTTGGCCGACACGCAGATCGGGCTGGGATACGGCGTCACCACGCTGCCCCATCTCCGTGATCTCGCGATCGTGGGTCCCTATGTGGCGACGGGGGTGTCGGATACGCCGACGCGCCGGCGGATCTTCACCTGCCGGCCCACGGCTCCCGAGGAAGCGCGGCCGTGCGCCGAAGGCATCGTGAGGCGCCTGGCTGCGCAGGCCTATCGGCGGCCGTTGTCGGCGGACGACGTTCGGGATCTGATGGGGTTCTACGATCGCGGGGCGAGGGACGGCGGGTTCGAAAGCGGGATTCGAACGGCGCTCCAGGCGATTCTCGCAAGCCCGCACTTCTTGTTCCGGTTGGAAGAAGCGCCGGCGCGGCGCTTCGCGAATGGCGACTACCCTGTCAGCGACGCGGACCTTGCTTCGCGCCTGTCATTCTTCCTATGGGGCACGCCGCCCGATCAAGAGCTGATTGACGTCGCGGCTCGCGGAGAGCTGTCGCGGCCTGGGACGCTGAAGGCGCAGGCCAGGCGCCTGCTGGCAGATCCCCGGTCCGAGGCCCTGGCCACGCGCTTCGCCGCCCAGTGGTTGCGGCTACAGGACCTGGAGAAGGTGCATCCGGACGCGCTGTCGTACCCCTACTTCGATCAGACGCTCGCCGCCGCGATGTACCGGGAGACAACGCTGTTCTTCACCCACCTGGTGCGAGAGGATCGCAGCTTCTTCGAGTTGCTCACCGCTGACTACACCTTCGTGAACGAGCGGCTGGCGCGGCACTACGGAATTCCCAACGTGAACGGGCCCGAGTTCCGCAGGGTCACGTATCCTGATGCCACGCGGCGCGGCCTGTTGGGGCACGGCAGCATCCTCACGCTGACCTCGCACGCGGATCGCACCTCGCCGGTGCTTCGCGGCAAGTGGGTGATGGAAGTGCTGCTCGGCACGCCGCCCCCGCCCCCGCCGCCCAACGTGCCCGCGTTCGAGCAAACCGAAGGCGCCAGGGAAGGCCGCCTGCTCACCACGCGAGAGCGCATGGAGATGCACCGGGCCAACCCGGTATGCATGGCGTGCCATCAGTTCATGGACCCCATCGGCCTGGCGCTCGACAATTTCGACGTGACAGGGAAGTGGCGCATCAAGGAAAACGGCATGCCCCTCGACACGCGCGGCCGGCTGTACGACGGCACCGACATCACGAATCCCGAGGAGCTGACCAGGGCGTTGCTCAAGCGCCCGGAACCACTGGTGCGGAACTTCACGGCTAACCTTCTCGCCTACGCCATTGGCCGGCGGGTGGAGTGGTACGACATGCCCACGGTGCGGGCGATCGAGCGCGACGCGGCGGCAGCGGGCCACCACATGTCCGCGTTCGTCATGGGCGTCGTGAACAGTCTCCCGTTCCGAATGAACCGCGCGGACGTGACCATTTCCACCAGCGGGTCCTCGCACCCCGAGGAGAGGTGAAGACGATGGAACTGATCGGCGGAAGACACATCCCACGGCGCACGTTTCTCAAGAACGCGAGCGCCATGATTGGCCTGCCGATGCTCGAGGCCATGGTGCCCGTACGGCTGCTGCCGCGTCGCGCGACGGCGGCGGGCCCCACTCGGCTCGTCTGTATCGAAATGGTGCACGGGGCGGCGGGCTCCAATGAGATGGGCGCCAAGATGAACCTGTGGTCGCCGGCGGGCGTGGGGCGAGACTTCGATCTCAGCGCGTCGAGCCTCAAGCCGCTCGAGCCGTTCCGCGACTACCTCACGATTGTCTCCAATACAGATGTGCGCGCGGCCGAGGCGGTCACGCCACAGGAGATCGGCGGGGACCACTTCCGCTCCAGCGCCACGTTCCTGACGCAGGCGCATCCCAAGCAGACCGAGGGCTCCGACGTGTTCGTGGGCACCTCGATGGACCAATTGTACGTGCAGCGGTTCGGGCAGGATACGCCGATCCCTTCGATGCAGCTCTGCATCGAGAACGTAGATCAGGCCGGCGGCTGCGCATACGGCTACGCGTGCGTGTACACCGACACGATCAGCTGGGCGTCGCCCACCGAGCCGCTCCCCATGATCCGCGATCCGCGCGTGGCGTTCGAGCAGATCTTCGGCGTGGGCGGGACGGCGGCGGAGCGTACCGCCCGACGGCAGCTGGACAAGAGCATCCTCGATTGGTTCATGGACGAAGTGGCGGGG
>DATMAW010000052.1:0-4971 GCA_035559715.1 Gemmatimonadales bacterium
GGGTCGCCCGTTCTACTTCGCCACGCTCACCGTGGACCCCACGGACTTCAACCGCGTCTACAAGCCGGGCTTCTCGCTCGGCATCTCGACGGACGGCGGCAGGTCGTTTTCGTCCTTCCTCACGGCCGGCACATCGGTCCACAGCGACCATCACGCGTTGTGGGTGAACCCGCGGAACCCGCACGAGCTTGTCCTCGGCACCGACGGTGGCGTGTACATCAGTCCGGATCGCGGCGGCCACTGGCGCCACGTTCGCTCCCTGCCCGTCTCGCAGTTCTACGAGGTGAGCTACGACATGGCGTTCCCGTACAACGTGTACGGCGGCCTGCAGGACAACGGCACCTGGATGGGGCCGTCGCGCGGCACGGGCGGCGTTCAGCATCGGGATTGGCGGAACATCGGGTTCGGCGACGGATTCCACGCGTTCACCGATCCCCGGGACCCCGACATCGCGTACGTGGAGTTTCAGGGCGGCAACCTCCAGCGCGTCCGGCTGTCCACCGGCGAGACGAAGGAAATCAAGCCCTACGCGAGGGCCGGCGAGCCGCCGCTGCGGTTCAATTGGAACACGCCGATTCACCTCTCGCCCACGCAGCCCGGCGTCATGTACTACGGCGGTCAGTTCCTGTTTCGCTCGCGCGACCGCGGGGACTCGTGGGAGCGAATCTCGCCGGACCTCACCACGAACGATCCGGCCAAGCAGCGCCAGCGCGAATCCGGCGGGTTGACCGTGGACAACACGTCGGCGGAGAACCACACCACCATCTACACGATCAGCGAATCGCCCAGGGACCCGCAGGTGATCTGGGTCGGCACGGACGATGGCAATCTACAGGTGACGCGAGACGGAGGCCGGACGTGGACGAACGTGGCGGCCAACGTCACGGGTGTGCCTCGCGGAACCTGGGTGTCGCACGTCGAGGCGAGTCGCTTCGCGGCCGGTACGGCCTTTGTCACGTTCGACGGGCACGCGACGGGCGACATGAAGACGTACGTGTACCGCACGGTTGATTTCGGCGTCACGTGGGCCGGGCTCTCGGGTGATGGCGTGGAAGGGTACGCGCACGTCGTGAAGCAAGACCTCGTGAATCCAGACCTGCTGTTCCTGGGGACGGAACTGGGGCTGTTCCTCTCGCTCGATGGGGGCCGGCAGTGGGCTCGCTTCACGGGCAAGTTCCCTCGGGTGGCCGTGCGCGACCTGGCGATCCACCCGCGCGAGCATGACCTGATCATCGCGACCCACGGGCGCGGGATCTACATCCTGGATGACCTGACGCCGCTGCGCGCGCTCACCGCGGAGTTGCTCGAGCGCGAGATCGCGGTGTTGCCCTCGCGCCCGGCGATCATGACGATCCCCGCGGCGCTCCAGACCTTCGCCGGCGATGACGAGTTCGTGGGCCGCAATCCGGACGAGGCGGCGAGCATCGTGTACTACCTCAAGCGCCGCCACATGTTCGGTGACTTCCGGCTGGAGATCTTCGACGCCTCCGGGCGACTCATGACGAGCCAACCGGCAGGCCGGCGGCGAGGGGTCAACCGCGTGCCGTGGGCCATGCGCCTCAAGGCGCCGCGCGTTCCGCCGGCCACGTCGCTCGTGGCGCAGCCGGGGTCGCTGGTCGGTCCACGGGTGTCGGAGGGATCCTACCGCGTGCGGTTGGTGAAAGGCGCCGACACGCTCGAGACGAGCGTTACGCTGGCTCCGGATCCTCGCTCCACGCATAGCGCCGAGGATCGAGCCGCGCAGGATCGTGCGGTTCGGCGCTTGTACGACCTGGTCCAGCAGTTGGCCTACGTCGTGGACGCGACGATTGACCTGCGCAATCGGGCTCGCTCCCGCAGCGACAGCCTGCCGCGGGGCGATGCGCTCGCCCGCCGGCTCTCGCGGTACGCCGATCAGCTGGAGACGTTCCGCACCGGGCTCGTGTCCACCAGCGAAGCGGGGCGCATGGCGGGAGAGGAGAAGCTCCGCGAGAAGCTTGTCTCGCTTTACGGGGCGGTGAACGGATACGAAGGGCGTCCCACCGAGTCGCACCTCGAAGCGGCCGACGTTCTGGCCGCCGAGCTCGAGGCCGCCGTGGCACGTTTCTCCGCGCTCACCGGTGCCGAGCTGTCCGCCGTGAACGCCGAGCTGGAACGGCGGAAACTCCCCGCCTTCAGACTGCTCACAAGGGAGGAGTGGGAGAGGCGGTAGTTTTGAAGAGCGACGTGAGGGGTGAGTGGTGAGGAGCGACGGGGACGCTGTTCCGGTGAGGTTCGTCAGCACCGGTGGCAAGGCGCCTCCGGCCGACCTCGAGACCGCGCTCCTGGCCGGCCTCGCGTCGGACGGCGGGCTCTACATTCCCCAGACCGTGCGCCCCATGGCGGCGGACGCACTCGGCGCGCTCCGCCGCCGTCCGTTTGGGGAGGTCGCGCTGGCCGTCTTGAGGCACCTGCTGGACGATGCCGTTGCGCCCGATGTGCTGGCGGGGGCCGTAGAGAAGGCGTTTGACTTTCCCGTGCCGCTCGTTCCGCTCGGCGAGCGCACCTTCGTTCTCGAGCTGTTCCACGGCCCGACGCTCGCCTTCAAGGACTTCGGCGCCCGCTTCATGGCGCGGCTGCTCGGAGCGCTCGCGGGCTCCCGAGGCCGCCCGCTCACGGTGCTCGTTGCCACCTCCGGCGACACGGGCGGGGCCGTGGCGCACGCGTTTCATGGCGTACCGCACACCCACGTCGTCGTGTTGTATCCCGAGGGCCGGGTGAGCGCGCTTCAGGAACGGCAGTTCGCCACGCTGGGCGGGAACGTGCAGGCAATCGCCGTGTCCGGCGTGTTCGACGATTGCCAGCGGCTCGTGAAGGAGGCGCTGCAGGATCCGGACCTCGCTCGCGAGCGGAGGCTGACGTCGGCCAATTCCATCAACATCGGGCGGCTCCTGCCGCAGATCACGTACTACTTCTTTGCGTGGGCCGATCTGCCGCAGGTCGGCAATGAACTGATCATCTCGGTCCCGTCGGGGAACTTCGGCAATCTCACCGCAGGTCTCCTTGCCAGGCAGATGGGCCTGCCGGTGACACGGTTCGTGGCGGCCACCAACGTGAACGATGTGGTGCCCGAGTACCTGCGGACCGGCCGGTTTATCCCTCGCGCCTCGCGACCCACGGCCTCCAGCGCCATGGACGTGGGCAACCCGAGCAACGTCGCGCGCATGCTGGCGCTCTATGGGCACGATGTGACGCGGATGCGGGAGGATGTGGAGGGCAGTTCGCACACGGACGCCGAGACGCGCGCGTGCATTGCCGACGTTGACCGTCGCTTCGCGTGCGTGCTCGATCCCCACTCCGCGGTGGGGTACCTGGGGCTGCAACGGGTGCTGGCCGACCGCCGCGGCGCAACGGGTGTGTTTCTCGCCACGGCGCATCCGGCCAAGTTCAAGGAGACCGTGGAACCCGTGATCGGCCGGCCCGTGCCGGTGCCGGAGCGCCTCGCGGTGCTGCTCGAGCGACGACCGTCCGCCGAGAAGATCCGACCCGACCTGCGTGACCTGAAGGAGGTGCTGCGCTTCACCAAGTCTTCATGATTCCGGCGGTAGCTTGGACCCGACCCCTCGTCGAGCCCGCACATGTCCACCCCACTCTCCGCGCTCGAACACCGTTTCACCGGTCTCAAGAGCCTCATCGGCAACACGCCGTTGCTCGCGATTGATTTCGAATTCCGCGGCACGAAGCGGGTGCTCTTTGCCAAGGCGGAGCACCTCAACATGACGGGGAGCGTGAAGGATCGCATGGCGCTTCACATTCTCCGGCAGGCATACGCCACGCAGGCGCTGCGGCCGGGGGGGCTCATTGTCGAGGCGACGAGCGGGAACACCGGGATTGCGTTCGCGGCGGTGGGGCGGGCGCTGGGCCATTCCGTGGCGATCTTCATGCCTGACTGGATGAGCGAGGAGCGCAAGAATCTCATGCGCTCCTACGGGGCGGACGTGCATCTCGTGAGCCGGGAGGAGGGGGGCTTTCGCGGGAGCATTGAGCACGCCGAGGCGCTGGCGGCCGGCGTGCCCGGAGCGTTTCTCCCCCGGCAATTCCAGAACGAAGACAATAGCGCGGCGCACGAGGCAACGACGGGACCGGAGATCTGGTGGCAGCTCCGTGCCCGCGGGTTGATGCCGGACGCATTGGTGGCGGGCGTGGGCACGGGAGGAACGCTGATGGGCGCCGGGCGGTTTCTCCGTTCTATGCGACCGCAGGTTCAGTTGCACCCGCTGGAGCCCGCCGGCTCACCCACGCTTTCCACGGGTCACAAGGTGGGCCGCCACCGAATCCAGGGGATCTCCGACGAGTTCATCCCCCCGATCCTGGATCTCGGCTATCTGGATTCGATCGTGGCGGTCGAGGACGGGGACGCCATCCTGATGGCGCAGAAGCTCGCGCGGGAGCTTGGGCTGGCCGTGGGGATCTCCTCCGGAGCCAACTTCCTCGGCGCCCTGCTGGTGCAGGAAACGCTCGGCTCGGATGCGACGGTCGTCACGCTGTTCCCGGATGACAACCGGAAGTACCTCAGCACCGATCTGTTGCGAGACGAGCCCGTCCGCGCCGATTACCTCGCTCCGCACGTGCGCCTGCTCGCATTCCGAGGCTTCCGGCGCGTGTGCCGTACGTGCTGTGATCCGGCGGAATGCTCCGCGGGGCTTTCGCCGGCGGAAGCGACGTTCAACTGTCCGCTGGGACTCACGACTCCGGCTGCGGCGGCGAGATAGTCATGCAGGGCGGAGAGCAAGTCGTCAATTCCGCCGCCGCTGTCGATGTGACGAACGTCACAAGATCTTTCGCGTGCATGCGACGTGTGGGAACCGATGCGTCGCGCCGGGGTCTTAACGGTTGGATTGGAGGCCGCGCCGGCCGTTGCTGATGAATTCCATTGGATCCGCTCGTCGTCGCCGTCCGCGCCATCGCACCCCGCGTGCGTCTGCGCTGCAGATCCCCCTCACCGTCATCGTT
>DATMAW010000053.1:0-11003 GCA_035559715.1 Gemmatimonadales bacterium
ATCACCGGGAAAGATCCCGCCGCAGCACTGCGGATCCGTGCGCCGCGTTGGGCATGGCCCGCGGAGAGCGATGAAAGTCGGGGCGGCCGGATTTGAACCGGCGACCTCCTGGTCCCAAACCAGGCGCGCTACCGGCCTGCGCCACGCCCCGAGGCTTTCCGCTGGTGCGATTCGGATCAAGGAGAACGGATAACGGACAACGCACGCAGGAACAAGGTGCGTCCGCGGCCGCCGATCATCTCCGGGAATCCATCAGCCACTTCGCGAACGCCCGGAAAGCCCTGCCCCGGTGGCTCACCGCATGCTTCTCCACCGGGTCCACCTCGCCAAAGGTCTTCCCCAGTTCGTCAGACAGGAACAGTGGATCATAGCCGAACCCGCCGGTACCGCGGGGTGCCTCGAGCACACGTCCCGTCGCGGTGCCTTCGAACACCTGCGGGACGGCCCCGGGTGATGCGAGGTAGGCCACCACACATCGGTATCGCGCTCGCCGTTGCTCCTCCGGGGCGCCTGCGAGGCGCTTGAGCAACTCGGCGTTGTTCGCCGCGTCGATGCCTTCGGGTGGTCCGGTGTAGAGCGCAAACCGCTTCGAGCGGACGCCCGGCGCCCCGCCGAGCGCGAACACCTCGAGGCCCGAGTCGTCCGCAACCGTCTCGAGCCCGGTGAGACGCGAGAAGTACTCCGCCTTCCGCCGCGCGTTGACTTCGAACGAGCTGGCAATCTCCAGTCCGGCCTCATCAGGATGCTCCCGGAGACCGAGGTCGTCCGGAAATACGAGGACGCGGTCAATGCCGGCAAGAATGGCCTGGATTTCCCTGCGCTTGCCGGCGCTCCGAGTGGCGACGAGGAGTTGGGCCGTCACCACCCGAGCGCGCGCTGCTGCGTCGCGAACAGGTCCGATATCCCGCGACCGGCGAGCGTCAACATCGCATCGTACTCGGCGCGAGAAAACGGCGTTCCCTCAGCCGTGAATTGCACTTCGACGTAGCGATCGGGATGGGCCATCACCACGTTTGCGTCCACGGAGGCGGCGCGATCCTCCTCGTAGCTGAGATCCACGCGCGGCTCGCCCTCCACCACGCCGACCGACACGGCGGCGACGAGCGTCCCGAAGGGGTTGGGCACGCCGCGGTGCTCCGCGAGCCAGGCGCAGGCGTCGGCGAGGGCAACCGCGGCTCCCGTAATGCTGGCCGTGCGTGTGCCACCGTCGGCCTGGAGGACGTCGCAGTCCAGTCGAAGGGTGAACTCACCAAACGCGAACGTCCGGAGCGCGGCCCGGAGGCTGCGGCCGATGAGTCGCTGGATCTCCTGTGTGCGGCCACCGGCGCCGGTCCGCTCTCGCGGGGTCCGCTGGGTGGTGGCGCGCGGCAGCATGGCATACTCTGCCGTGAGCCAGCCCTCGCCGCGGCCGCGGCGCCACGCCGGCACACCCTCTTCCACGCTCGCCGTGCACAGGACCAGCGTCCCGCCGGCGCGCACGAGACACGAGCCTTCAGCGTACGGGTTTGCGCCGCGCTCCAGACGAACGTCGCGGATGGCGGATGCCGCGCGCCCGTCAGGGCGCGCCACGGGCGATGCGCGTCACAGCGGCGCGCGCACTTCGGGTTTGAAGTGAAACGTGTGCTGGTAGAAGGGCAGCTTCACTGTGTCGTCGTACGACGTAGTAATGCGGATCTCCCGCGGGCGGGCCAGGCGCCGGATGGTGAAGCGGTGAGCCGATGACGGAAGGTCCAGGGCCTCGGCTTTGGCCCGCAGGCGGCGGTGAATCGTGGCGTCATCCAGACCGGGGGCGAGCCGCGCGACCGACCGCATCTCGTCCTTCAACTGCCAGTAGCGGAAATAGACTCGAATCCCGTCCATGCTGTAGTAGGCGGCCGCGGCCGCGACGACAAGGGTCAGGAGACAGCCGATCTTGACCCGACCGGCGCGCCCGCGGACGTTGACTACCATTGGGACTGCGCTCCGTCCACGATGTCGTTCACCAGTTTGCGCAGGGCCAGTTGTCGTCCCTCGGTTTCGTTCGGCGGCTCGTACTCACCGTCCACGGTAAGTCCCGATCGTTGCCACAGTGGCCGACCGGCTCGCTGATCGAGGATCTCCACACTGACGCGAAGTTGCACGCGTCGCCGCGTGACTTGATAGCTGCGCGTTTCGTCTCCGGGCTGCACGGAAAGCGGGATGCCTGCCTCGTAGTGCGTAATGCTGCCACGCACCAGCGCGTCAGCCGTCTCTTCTCCGGCAACGCGGAGCCCCAGGCGGCGCTCCATCGCTTCACGCACCGCATCGGTCACCTCCTGCGTCAGTGCGGGGTCGGCGGTTTGGTTGTCGAACGGCAGCACGGCGACGG
The DNA here is from genome assembly GCA_035559715.1 of Gemmatimonadales bacterium. Classification (GTDB taxonomy): domain Bacteria; phylum Gemmatimonadota; class Gemmatimonadetes; order Gemmatimonadales; family GWC2-71-9; genus JACQHC01. Next base: position 2,348 of record DATMAW010000053.1, read on the forward strand.
TCCGCACATGTGGTGGCAGGCCGCCGCCCGCGAACCCGTAAACGCACCCCTGGGCGCTGAGCAGACACCCCAGGAACAGCCTACGGACGCCGCCAGGTCGCCGCATCGAAGATGGCGGTGGAATCCACGCGCTCGACCGTGAAGATGAACGCCGCTCCCTCCCGCGGAAACCGGATTTCACCCCGGGTTGGTACACCGACAGCGCCAAACCGGACCTCCGTGGCTGCCGCGATGCCCTCCTTTCGGAGTTGCGTGAGCAAGCGGGCGGGCCCTTGGGGAAAATGGACCAAGTCCAGTGTGTCCCCCGCTGCAATGACACGCCAGGCCCGCCAATCGGCGTGCTCTCGGGTCAGTATGGTCGAACTCCCTGACGGGGCCAATGGAACGCCCATGGCCGCCCAGAACAGCGGGGCCAGCGGGATCAGTTCGCGCACGTCCTTTTCGGGCTCGGCCCACGCCACGGAATCCCCGAGCAGGACCGCCGCCCCGGAACGCCCGAACGGCCCGCGATAGTCGAACCGCAAGGAGTCCGGTGGCGCTATCCGAACGACGGCCCGCCCTGCCGTTGATCCCTTCGGCGTGAAGAACCGCCAACGTAGCTCAAACCGGCGGTAACCATCCGGAACGAACTGCGCTTGCCAGGCCCGAGCCGCCTCACCCGCAGCCGGAGCCAGGTTCTCGGGGGCGATGCTCGCGATGCCGGCGGCACACGCCAGGATGGCGGCACCCGCGCCACAGGCCAATCCATAATAGGAGAATCTCCTGAGCCGGTCAAGCGCAAGTCTTTGGCCTGTCGACACTTAAAATGGCATCCGAACGGGGTCGGCGGTGGTCAACATGTGGCGGATAACGCTCTCAGGTATGGTGGTAGGCGTGCGTGACCGGTTGAGCGCCACGAGGGTAGTTTGCGCCAGGGCGATGGATCGCCCGTCGGCAGGTCGGTCCATGGCGTAGCCGAACGTGACCTGCCGGCTGGCGACGTCGCGCAGCCAGCATCGGACGAGGAGAACATCGTCGTACCGTGCCGCCGCGCGATAGCGGACATGAGCTTCCACGACGGCGAGGAAGATGCCCTTCCCTTCCTCGATGTCGCGATACCGCACGCCGAGTCGGCGCATGTGCTCCGTGCGGGCGACCTCACACCACACCAGATAGTGCGTGTGGTACGCCACGCCCATCTGGTCCGTCTCCGCGTATCGCACGCGCAGCTCCACCGAGGACACGAGCGCCGGTGCGGGCGTGGTCGTCACGGTCGTTCTAGTCCGATGACGTCGCCACGAGGGGGGAGCCCGCGCGGGATCGTCAACGCGCAACCTGTCGAGGCACCGCCGCGTCCCCTATACTGCCAGCGATGGCCGAAACGGTCGTGTTGGTTGGGGATGCGCACCTCGGGCCGGCGAGTGGGGAGTCCGCCGCCCGGCTGCAGGCGTTTCTGCGGACGATTCCCGGGGATGGAGATCACCTGGTCGTGATGGGGGATCTGTTCGATTTCTGGTTCGAATACCGATCCGTTATCCCCCGCGACGCGTTCTCGACGCTTGCCGCCCTGTCGCAGGCTCGGGCACGTGGTGTTCGCCTGAGCGTGATCGGTGGCAATCATGATCGCTGGGGAGGCGACTTCTGGACACGGGAGATGGGAGCGGCGTTCCATCCGCAGGGCGTGGATCTGATCCTTGCGGGGTTTCGGGCACGGGTGGCGCACGGCGACGGCGACAGCGGTGACGGCCCGCTCGTTCGCCTGGTTCGTGCGGTGGCGCACCATCCGATCACGTCCTCCGCCGTCCGGCTCGCTCCTCCCGATCTGGCGTTTTGGGCCATCCACTCGTTCTCGCGCCGACTCGCAAGAACCACGCGGGCGCAGCAGGAGCTTGCCCGCGCGGCGGCGCGGCAGGCGATGTGGGCGCGCGAGGTTCTCTCGCGGGAGCCAGAGTTGGACCTCCTGGTGCTGGGCCACACGCATCGCGCGGCGTTGGAGCGTCTCGGAGAACGGCGCTGGTATCTCAACCCTGGTGCCTGGGCGGATGGCGGCCGATACGCCATGGTCACCGAGGCTGGGCCGACGCTGTGCCGATTCGAATAGGGACGCGGATCGCGAGACCCGCATCGCCGCTGGGAAGGCGTTCGGGGGCGATCTCGGCCGGGAAGTCCCACAGCATGGCCGACACGAAGGCTTCCGCGCCCGCCATCAGATGGTTGAACACCAGCAGCGCTGCCCAATCCTGTAGCTCCTGCTTCTTGTCATCTGCGGCCTCGTGCCCGGTGGCCCGCATGTAGTTCAGCTGGCGCGACGCCTTGACCGTCATGGTAAGCGTCACGCCCTCCCAAAACACGAAAAACGCGCCTGTCCCGCGTCGTCGGAGCACCGCCTGTCCCCACCCGGGGAGCACCATCGAGCGCGCCATGGCCAGCAGCGGTGGCGTCGGCGGCGGCACGCGAAAGACCGGAACCTTCACCGTATCGAGTCCCAGCGAGTCCGGTCGTCCCGGTGGGCGTGGGACGTTGGGGATGGGGATCTGCGCCGCGGCCGATTGGGGGAACCGGCCGGCAGTCGCCCCCAGTCCGAGCGCGACTAACAGCGCGAGGCGGCGCGTGGCGGGAGCGTGTGGGAATCGAACCCACCGGAGTCGCCGCTGGCGTCTCCCTGCGGTTTTGAAGACCGAGCAGGCCACCAGGCCCAATCCACCCCCGAAGTCACGGCTGCCGCAGCGCAATCGCGTCGATTTCCACGCGGGCCTGTTTAGGCAGGCCGGCGACTGCCACCGTTGACCGTGCCGGACGGTGCTCGCCGAAGTGCCGCGCATAAACCTCGTTCATCGCGGCGAAGTCTCCCATGTCCACGAGGTACACCGTCGTCTTGATCACGTGCCCGATCCCTGACCCGGCCTGCTGGAGCACGGCGGCCAGGTTCTTGAGCACGCGATCAGTCTGCTCAGCGACGCCGCCCGGCGCCAGCTCCATCGTTGCGGGATCGAGGGCAATTTGTCCGGCCGTGAACACCAGGTTGCCTGCGATCAGTGCCTGGGAGTAGGGCCCGATCGCCCGTGGCGCGTCGGGCGTGGCGACGACGCTGAGAGACATTACGCGGCTCCGGGGAGAGGTTGGTGGACCTTGGTGAAGACTCATGAAACGGGTAAAGGTCGCGGCTCTCTGCGTCCTCCACAACCTATGCCAGCCTCCACGAGCGTCCTCAAAACAGCCCTTCTATCCGTCCGTCGTGATGTACGGCGATCCGCTCGGCCGCGGGCGACTTGCTCAGCCCCGGCATCGTCATGATGTCTCCCGCCAGCGCCACCACGAACCCCGCCCCTGCCGAGGGATATACGTCGCGGATTGCCAGGCGGAACCCTGAAGGCGCGCCCAGGCGAGACGCATCATCCGAGAGCGAATACTGGGTCTTGGCCATGCACACCGGGGTCCCGGCCAGTCCGAACTCGCCGAGTTGCTTGATGGCGCGATCGGCCTTCGGGGCGATATCCACGCCGTCGGCGCCGTAGATCTCTTGAGCGATGATCTGGATTTTCTCCACGATGGGGCGTCGTTCGTCATACAACGGACGAAACGCTGCTTGCCCCCGAGCGAGGACGTCCAGCACCATCTCGGCCAGGCTCGTTCCGCCGGCACCGCCCTTTTCCCACACTTCGCATAACGCCACTGGAACGCCGAGGCGTTCGCAGCCCGCGCGGATGACGCCGAGCTCGGCATCGGCGTCGGTAGTGAACCGATTGATGGCCACCACGGCCGGCACCCCGAACTTCGCGACATTGCGAACGTGACGCTCCAGGTTGGCGAAACCACGCTCGGTAGCCGCGGGGTCGGGGTGCGCGAGCCGGTCCCTGGCGGCGCCGCCATGAAGCTTGAGCGCGCGCACGGTGGCCACGATCACGGCGGCCTCGGGCGCGAGTCCGGCGGTGCGACACTTGATGTTGAAGAATTTCTCGGCGCCCAGGTCGGCGCCGAACCCTGCCTCGGTGATCACGAGGTCCGCCACGCGGAGGCCCAATTCCGTGGCCATGACGGAATTGCATCCGTGCGCGATGTTGCCGAACGGGCCGCAGTGAATGAGCGCCGGGCCGCCTTCCAGGGTCTGGACCAGGTTCGGCATCAGCGCATCCTTCAGCAGCAGGGTCATGGCTCCATGCGCGCTGAGGCTCTTCGCCTGCACGGGTCGGCCGTCGTGCGTGGCTGCGACGATGATGCGGGCCAGCCGCTGCTCGAGGTCTTCCAGGCTTCGCGCGAGCGCCAGCACCGCCATGATCTCGCTGCCGGGGATGATGACAAAACGCTCTTCCCGCGGCACGCCGCCCAGAGGGCCGCCCAGGCCAATCACGATGCTTCGCAGCGCCCGGTCGTTCATGTCGATGGTCCGCGGCCAGGTGATACGCCGCGCGTCAATGCCCAGGGCGTTGCCGTGATGGAGGTGATTGTCCAGCATGGCCGACAACAGGTTGTGCGCCGACGCGATCGCGTGGAAATCGCCGGTGAAGTGAAGATTGATGTCCTCCATCGGCACCACCTGCGCGTACCCTCCGCCCGCTGCTCCTCCCTTGACGCCGAAAACCGGTCCGAGGCTGGGTTCTCGCAAGCACAGGACGGCGCGCTTCCCCATGCGGCGCAACGCCTGGGTGAGTCCGACCGTAACGGTGGACTTTCCCTCCCCGGCTGCGGTTGGATTGATGCCCGTAACGAGCACGAGGCGGCCGCGCCGCTGCCGCCGCTCGATGGCATCCAGCCGCACTTTCGCCTTGTACTCGCCGTACAGCACGAGTTCGTCGGGCTTGAGTTCGACGTCGGCGGCCACGTCACGAATGGGCCTGAGCTTGGCAGCTTGCGCGATCTCGATGTCAGTGGGAACGGTGCGCGTCATGGGTCCTCTTTACAGGGTCGCGAGGCCGATCCGCGTGCCGAAGCAGCGCGTGGCGTTCATCGTCGTGAGCCCGGCGATGGTCTCAGGGGCATCGCCCCGAATCTCTGCGGTTCGTGTCGCGACGTACCGCACGAAGGCCGGCTCGTTGCGACGGCCGCGCATCGGCACCGGTGCAAGGTACGGAGCATCGGTTTCGAGCAGGAGGCGTTCGGCGGGGCATTCGGCGACGCGGTTTGCGTGTGGCCAATTGCGGAAGGTGATCATCCCGCTGAAGGAGAAGTACGCTCCGACCTCCACGCCCGCCTCGAACACGGTCGGGCCGGAGCTGAAGGAATGGAGCACGAGGGCCGGAACGGTCGGACCCCATTCCCGCACGAGCCGGGCGAGGTCCGGGTCGGCCTCGCGGCCGTGCACGACCACCGGGCGGCGGTGCTCCGCTGCGAGACACAACTGCGCCTCAAACGCCCGGCGTTGGGCGAGCCGCGGTGAGTGATCGTAATGGTAATCGAGTCCGGTCTCACCTACCGCCACCACGGCGGGGTGCGCCAGAGCATCGGCCAGCCGAGCGGCGGCGTCCGCCGACCAGGTCGAGGCATGATGCGGGTGCACGCCCGCCGTCGCGGAGAGGCCGTGCGCGTGGGCGAGGGTTAGACAACGCTCGGTGGTCTCGACGGAGTCCGCGATGACGATGACGTGCGCTACGCCGGCCGCGCGGGCTCGCGTCAGCACGTCGCCGCGGTCAGAATCGAATGCGGGATCGGCAAGGTGGCAATGCGTGTCCACGAGCGGAGCGAGCGCTGGCCCGGGGCCTTCGGGCTGACGATCCACCGCGGTCCGCCTGCTCAGGACGCCGGCTGCCTGCTGGGAACGGTCCCTGGCCGTGGTGCAAGTGCCCGGGCACCGCGGGCGTCTTCACCGGGCCACCTGCGCTCGATGGCGAGCAGAATCGGCGAGGCGATGTAAATCGAGGAGAAGGTGCCAACCACGATCCCGAACGTCATGACGGCCGCGAACCCATGGATGCTGGTCGGTCCAAATGCCAGCAACGCCAGCGTGGCCAGCAACGTCGTGGTTCCCGTCATGAGCGTGCGCGGGAGCGTTTCATTCACGCTCAGGTTGAGAATTTCCATCATGTGCTGGCGACGGTACTTGCGCAGGTTTTCCCGGACGCGGTCGAACACCACGATGGTGTCGTTCAAGGAGTACCCCACGATGGTAAGGATGGCCGCCACGACCACCAGGCTGACTTCGATGTCGAGGAGCGCAATGAACGACAACGTCAAGAGAATGTCGTGTGCCGTGGCGGCCACCGCTCCCAGACCGAAGCGCCACTCGAAGCGAAACGCGAGGTACACGAGCGTGCCGAGGAACGAGAGAAGGATCGCCGTCAGGGCCTTCTGCCGGAGCTCGCCCCCCACCTTGGGGCCGACGGCCTCCGTGCGCACGATGGTGTACGTGCCCGGCCCAAACGCGCGGACCAGGGCCGAGTCCACGGCGATCGCCGTGCGCTCCGTCGATTCAGCTTCCGCCTCCGGCGCCTCCTCGAGGCGCGCACGAATCACCCACTCGTTTGGCGTCCCGAAGGTTTGAATCTCCGCTCCCGGGAATCCGCTCGACACAAGCGCCTGACGCAGGCTGGCGTCGCCGATCGCGGGACTGTGTGCCTGAAGCTCGATCAGGGTCCCACCGGTGAAGTCGATGCTGTAGTTGGCCCCTCGCACGGCGAGGGTGAGGAGGCCGGGGAGCGCCACGGCAGCCGTAACGACGTACGCGGCCCGACGGACACCGAGGAAATCGTAGTTGGCGTGGGCGAAGATGCGAATCATCAGATCGGCAGCTCCTTGGCCACGCCGCGGCGCTGAATCCAGATGAGGAAGAACGTACGCGTCACGAACACCGCCGAGAGGAAGGATGCAATGATGCCGACAATCAGCGTGACCGCGAACCCCTTGACCGGGCCCGTGCCGAACTGAAACAGGAACAGCGCGGTCAGCACCGTGGTCAGGTTCGAGTCCACGATGGCCGGCATGGCGTGCAGGAACCCGCCGTCCACAGCAGCGCGGACGGTTTTGTTCTGCGCCAACTCCTCTCGGATGCGTTCGAACACCAGCACGTTCGCGTCCACCGCCATGCCGATGGACAGCGCGAAACCGGCCAGGCCCGGCAGGGTGACAGTTGCGCCGAGACTGGCGAGCCCCCCGAGCGTGAAGAGCACATAGAAGGAGAGCGCTGCCACAGCGAGCAGGCCCGCCATTCGATAGTACGCCACGATCAAAGCGATCACTGCGATTGTCCCGATGATGACCGCTCGCCTGCCCTTGTCGATGGAGTCACGGCCAAGACTGGGCCCCACGGTTCGCTCCTCGACGATGACCAGCGGCGTCGGCAATGCGCCGGCGCGGAGCACGAGTGCCAGGTCCTGCGCCTGCTGTAGGCTCGCACTTCCCAGCTCGATCTGACCCCGCTGTCCGATTTGGCCGCGGATGATGGGGGGGTCTCCTTGAACCCGACCATCCAGCACGATGGCCATGTAATCCTGCACGTGGCGGCCGGTCTCGCGGGAGAAGATGCGGCCGCCCGCTCGCGTCAGCTGGAAGTTGACGACCGCCTGGTTGTACAGCTGATCGATCTGCGCCTGCGCGTCCGCCAGGTACTCCCCGGTAATGATCGGATCCTTCTGCACGGCGTACAGCGGCCGGTACGACTGCGCGCCCTGCGAAACCACCTCGACGGACCACAGCAGTTCGAGCCCCCGCGGGATCAGGCGCTGCACTTCCGGGTGATGCAGCAGGCTGTCCACGTGGGGATAGTCTTGCTCCCGCACGAGAAACTCGCCGGGCTGGTCGCCGGGGTATAGGAGGGAGCTCAGCGCGCCGGCCGTGCCGACGGCCAGGGAGTCCTCCTGGGCCGCACCTTGCTTGCTGGTATCAGCGCCCAACAATTGCGCGACTGGACTGGGCGCTCCACCGCTCGTGGCCCGCACGCCGGCGCGACGGAGCGCTGCATCCATGCTGGGGAGCGCGTCCTGGAACTGGCGTTGCATGTCCACGATGCGAAACTCGAGGAACGCCGAGCGCTGCACGATCTCTTTGGCGCGCCCCGGATCTCGCAGCCCCGGCAGCTCCACGACGATTCGATCAGTTCCGACGCGCTGCACCAGCGGCTCCGCAACGCCGAATTCGTCGATCCGCGTGCGGATGACCCGCAGGGCGCGGTCGAGCGCGTCAACTCGGTTTGCGACAGGGCCCCTGGATTCGTCCACTTCGAGGGCCAGGTGAATACCACCCTGGAGGTCGAGCCCCTGCTTCAGGGGAATGCGCTCGATCGTGGTATCCCGCATGCGTCCGTCCGCGCCGCGCGTGCGAATCGTGACGTCACGCGGCCACAGTGCAATGATGCTGAGGATGACGAGAACGCCGATGACGACGAGCCGTTTTTGGATGTTTGCGGGCATTGCGAATCGGCAACGGAGTGACGAAAGAAGGCTTAATGACTAGTCGGGGTATCGGACGCTGTCAACGCGGCGCGCGCGGCCCGGAAATCGTTGTCCAGCTGACGCTTGAGAGCCTCAGATGAGGGAAAACGCATCACATCCCGGAGGCGTGCGATCCAGGACACTCGCACCGGCGCACCGTACAGCTCCGGCTCGACATCGAAGAGGTGTACCTCGAGGGAGCGCTCCTGGTCGCCGAACGTGGGTCGTGGTCCGAGATGCATCATGCCGCCGGCCATGCCGTCCCGCCACTCCGCTCGCACCGCGTAGACGCCGTCGGGGGGGAGCAGCTTGCGGCG
>DATMAW010000054.1:0-7015 GCA_035559715.1 Gemmatimonadales bacterium
AGGATGCTCCCCAGCAACGTCGTGCTGTCCTGCCCATGTTCCAGCGGATCCCCGCCGCTCCCCCCATCGCCCAGGCCCACGTACAGAAACCCGTCCGGCCCGAACTTCACCAGGCCGCCGTTGTGATTGGTGAACGGCTGGTCCACGAACAGGATCTCCTGCGCCGACCCGGCATCGGCCACGTTCGGGTCCGCCGACACGCGATAGCGCACCACACGCGTGTCACCGCTCGTATCCGTGTAATCCACGAAGAAATAACCGTTCGTGGCGTACGCCGGATGAAACGCCATACTCAATAACCCTTGCTCGCCCGAAAACGTCACCAGGCTCGAGATATCCAGGAACGGCGTCGCGAGCAGCGTGTCGTTACGAAGCACGCGGATCCGGCCGGACTGCTCCACCACGAACAGGCGGTTCGAGTCCCCCGGGGGCGACGTGACGCAGAGCGGCGCGGTGAGACCCGTCGCCACCTCGACGAACGCCGGATTGGGAGACACCACGATGGCCGCCGCTCCTGCCACACCTCCCAGCGTTGCCACCACCAGCGTCTGCCCGGCTCCAATAGCCTTCACCATCCCCGTGCTGTCGCTCCTCGCGCTCACCGTGGCCACGTTGGGCCCGAGCGTCGCCCACCTCACCGCCTGCGTCACCCGGTTCCCCTGCGCGTCCGTGACCCGGGCGGTCACGCTCACCGAGTCGCCAATCGCCAGCGTGTCGCCGCCGGGAACAACGACGATCCTCACCGTCCCGAGTTGCACCTCGATGGGAAGCTCGCCGGCGAGCGGCGTCAGCACGATCGAGAGACCCGGGTTCGCGCCCGCCACCACATCCACGGTCACGGACCCTCGATGCGTTTCGACACCGCCACCGTCAAACGCACGGAAGGCGAACGTTCGGTCGGAACCTGCGGGAACCGTTACGGTCCCTGCAGCCACTCCGGCTTCCACCGGAAAGTTGAACACAAGCCTCGTGGCGATTCCTGGGCCGCTGACCTCGACCACCAGCGTGGTCACGGCAGTGGAGCCGACATACGCCGCAACAACCAGCGTCACGTCCTCCGGTGAGCCTTGCCCCGGGCCACCCGGACTATCGCCTGCACAGGCCGCACCGGCGGCCATCAGCAGCGAGAATACTGCCACCCGACCAAGTCCACGGGGGCAGCCGTTGGCCGGCACGGTGTCCCACCTCACGAGATCGGCAGGCGCTGTATCACAAACGCCTCCATTGCATAGTACTCCGGCAATCCGAGCCCGTCCGCCTGCGCAACCGTCTTGCGGTGACGACCCGTGCGAAGCTCACGTCGCCGCGCCGGTGGCGGGCCACGAGTTCACGATAGATCCCGAGCGGCGTGCTGCCTGCGGCAAGCCCGAGCACGCATCGGCCCTTGTCAGCCACCGAGCGGCGAATCACTTCCACCACGCGATCCGCGATCAGCACCGCCAGCTCATCGTGGTCGCGTACGATGACTGTGCGAATCCGCTCGCGATCGCGCGAGCCCTCGATCGGCCCCCGCGCCACTCTGCCCACGGACATTCAGTCGCCTTTCAAACCGTCGAGTCGCAAAGAGAATGGCCCCACTTGGCGCTGTCAAACCCTGCACTTCGCGCCGAGGATCATCACGACCTCCGCGCAACCGCAGCACGGAGCAACGCTGCGCCCGTCCACGCCGACAATCCCGCCGGAGCCCCTGAGGTTCGAGAGGCTGGCAATGTTTGGCTCATGTCCGCAATCTTCTGATCACGCCCTCCGCACCAATGACACCCAGATTACGGAGGTGGGCATCAGTTACATCGAGGGAACCGTTCGGGGACCCAGCGGCGCGGAGCAATCCGTTCGCTTCCTGATAGACAGCGGGGCGGTCTACTCCCTCCTCCCCGAGCCGGTCTGGACGGCCATCGGCCTCTCGCCCAGGCGCCACATGGACTTCTCGCTGGCCGACGGAACCACAATCCGGCGGGCCGTGTCCGAATGTCACCTGTCGCTGCCGCAGGGTGAGGGTCACACACCGGTGGTGCTGGGCCAGCCGGGCGATCCTGAGCCACTGCTGGGCGTGGTCACGCTGGAGATCCTGGGGCTGGTATTCGATCCCTTCCGCCGCACGCTTCACCCCATGCGCGCTTTGCTCATGGCGCTCAGCTGAGCCATTACCCCTCGCCCGACGCTCCCGCGCCGAGCTTTCTCCTCAATCGCCGGCTCCCCGCACAATCCCCGGCTCCCCGCCCGTTGACGCCCCGTTGACCCCGCCACGCTAGGTTGGCCGCCGAGTTGCCCAGCCAACCCGCGGCTTTACCTTCTTCTAGGGGTTCGATGGTGCCTGAGACAGTTTCGAACAGCGCGTGGCGCGCCTCGAGGGTCGAGTGGAAGGATTCGAAGACCGGTTCGCCAGTCTCGAGCGGCGGCTTGACGGGCTCGATCACAAGCTCTCCAGCCGCATCGAGGTGCTCGACCATCGGCTCTCGGGCCGGATAGACGCACTGGACCAGAAGATCTCGCGCCACTTCATGTGGACCGTGGGCATCCAGGTGGCCGTCCTGCTGGCCGTGGTCGCCGCGCTTACGGGGCGCTGAGCGAACAGCGCGTGGCGCCCCTCGAGGGTCGAGTGGAAGGATTCGAAGACCGGTTCGCCAGTCTCGAGCGGCGGTTTGACGGGCTCGAGCACAAGCTCGACGGGCTCGACCACAAGCTCTCCAGCCGCATCGAGGCGCTCGAGCATCGGCTCTCGGGCCGGATAGACGCATTGGACCACCGGATAGACGCGTTGGACCAGAAGATCTCGCGCCATTTCACCTGGACCGTCGGCATCCAGGTGGCCGTCCTGCTGGCCGTGGTCGCCGCTCTTACGGGGCGCTGAGCGAATCCGAGCGCGCACCCCCGCTTGAACTCGGACATCATCGTCATCGGCGCCGGCGCTGTGGGCGCGAGCGCGGGCCTCCAGCTCGCCAGGCTCGGCCTCCACGTCACCATCCTCGAAAAAGAATCCGCCCCAGCCCAACACCAGAGCAGCCGCAACTCCGGCGTCATCCACGCGGGCTACAACCTGAAGCCCGGCTCCCTCAAGGCCCGCCTCTGCGTGGAAGGAAGCCGGCGATTGCGCGCCTACTGCCGCGAACGCGGCATCCCGATGTTCCAGGGCGGGATTCTCGTGGTGGCGCGGCAGGAACATGAAACAGCCACGCTTGCCGAGTTGCTGCGCCGCGCCCAGGCGAACGGGGTCGAGGCCCACATCCTCTCGGCCGCCGAACTCCGCCGCGTGGAGCCCGCCGCAAGCGGCATTCAGGCGCTGCATGCGCCCGAGGGCGCGAGCTTCGACGCCGAATCCTACGTGCGATCGCTGCTCGAGGACGCGAAGGCGGCCGGGGCGGAGCTGCGACTCTCGACCGCCGTGCGTTCGATCGCGGAAGACGGCGCGGGCGTCACGCTGAATACGACCGCGGGCCCGCTCACGGCGCGCCTCGTGCTCAACTGCGCGGGGCTTCACGCCGATCGGCTGGCGGGGCCGCTCGCGCGCGACCTGCGCATCATCCCGTTCCGCGGCTACTACGCGGAGCTCGATCCCGGCGCGCGGCCCCTCGTGAACAGCCACATCTATGCCGCCCCCGATCTCGAGTTCCCCTTCCTCGGCGTGCATCTGTCGCGCCGCGCCGACGGCCGCGTCACGATCGGCCCCGGCGCCATGCTCGCCTTCGGCCGCGAGGCGTACTCGTTCTTCGCGCTGAACGCGCGCGATCTCTTCGCCACGCTCACGTGGCCCGGGTTCTATCGCATGATGCGCGGGCCGCGCTTCCTGCGCTTGGCGTACGACGAAACGCTGAAGAGCCTGGCACTCGGCCGCGTGTGGCGCGAAGCGCGGCTGCTCGTTCCCGCGCTCGAACGCCGCCACATGCGCCGCTCGTTCGCGGGCAATCGCGCGCAGATGGTCTCGCGCGACGGGCGGCTGCTGGACGACATCCTGGTGCGCGAGACGGCGCGCACGATGCACGTGCTCAACGCGGTGTCGCCCGGGCTCACAGGGAGCCTGCCGTTTGGGGAGTATCTCGCGGAGCTGTGTAACAAGAAGCTGTAAACGGCCGCGGGGATGACCAGGCGGATGCGTCGGACCCCAACGGCCACGCATAGCGACCGGTCGGATGCGCTCGCCGCAGCGATCGCGGGGCCAATCCATGGTGAGCGCATCCCATGATTGACTCGGCTTTTTCGCCGAGCCGATATTGTGCGCATGGCCGTTCGCCTGCTCCAGGGCGCCATCACCGTGGACCTGTACCACCGGTTGGGCGAGCTGGGCATCTTCCACGAGGACGATCGGGTGGAGCTGCTCGACGGGCAGATCGTCGAAATGACGCCCATCGGCGATCGCCACTCCGCCTGCGTGATCCGCCTCAGCAACCTGCTCGCGCGCCGTGTTCCGGAGGACGTGGCGGTAAGCTCGCAGGGCCCGATCGTTCTGGCCGAGCGCTGGGAGCCTCAGCCCGACATCGTGCTCCTGCGCCGGGCGGAAGGATTCGGCGGAGCGTGGCTTCCCCGGCCGGGCGACGTCGTGCTGCTGATCGAGGTTGCCGACACGTCGCTCGAACGCGACTGGGAGGTCAAGTTCCCCCGCTACGCCGCGGCGGCGATCCCCGAGGCCTGGTTGGTGGACCTCGAAGCGGACACCATTACGATCTGCCGCGACCCTGGGCCGGAGGGATACCGCGACGTCAGCACCGTGAGCCGGGGCGACACATTGCAGCCCGAGAACTTGCCGGGAACGACGATCACGGCCGACGAGGTCCTGGGCTGAGACGCAACAATCCGCGCCATCTCGGCGAAAATCCGCCTATGTCCTTCGATCGAGGCGTGGCCATCGTATGAACCCGGCAATGGGCACCTTTCGCATCCCCATCGAGATCGCAAGCCTCGCGGGCAGCCGCTTCGACCGGCTCGAGGCGTGGGCGGACACGGGCGCGCTCTACACCGTGTGGCCCGCGGACCGGCTCGAGCAACTCGGCGTCGAGCCCGACGAGTCGGTGCCGTTTGAGCTGGCAGATGGACGCGAGGTGACATTCGACGTGGGCTGGGCCCGCGTAAGGATCGGCGACAACATCCAGCTCACCAAGGTCGTCTTCGGTAAGCCGGGTTCCGAGCCGCTCCTGGGCGCGTTCACGCTCGAAGCTTTTCGCCTTGCCGTGGACCCCGTTCACCATCGCCTCATGCCGGTGCGCGCGTTCCTCAAGAGACTGGCCGCCTGATCCAAGTCCAGCCCAACGCGCGTTTTTTCGAACCTCTCTGCATAGAAACGATCACGGCCACAGCCAGCGATCGCCCCATGATTGACTCGGCTTTTTCGCCGAGCCGATATTGTGCACATGGCCGCTCGCCTGCTCCAGGGTCGCCTCACGGTGGAGGACTACTACCGTCTGGCGGAACTCGGCATCCTCGGCGAGGACGATCGGGTGGAGCTGCTCGACGGGCAGATCGTCGAGATGACGCCCATCGGCCCTCGCCACGTGCATTGCGTGAACTGGTTGAATACGGCGCTGGTCCGTCTCGCGGGCGATCGCGCCACCGTGAGCCCCCAGAACCCGGTGATCATCTCGAAGCGCGGGGTGCCCCAGCCCGATCTCGTCCTGCTCAAGCCGCGGCCGCGCCGGGACGCGCCTCTCCCCACGGTGCAGGACGTCCTGCTTGTGATCGAGGTGTCGGATACCACGGTGGGGTACGACCGGGACATCAAGGTCCCCCTCTACGCCCGCGCCCGGATCCCCGAAGTGTGGCTGGTTGACCTGCCGGATGACTGCATCAGAGCCTACCGAACGCCCATCGGGGACGAGTACGCCGACGTGCGGGTGCTCCGGCGCGGCGACACGCTGAGCCCGAGCCTGCTCGACGGCGTGACCCTGAGCGTGGACGACATCCTCGGTTAATCCGATATCTTGTGGCCATGGGGAGTCTCTACGTACCGATCCAAGTGGGCCACCTGGCCGGCGGCGCGCTGGAGCCGCTCGAAGCGCTGGTGGACAGCGATGCGACGTTTACATCGGTACCACGCGATTCCCTGCGAAGACTTGGCGTCCAGGCAGACGAGCAGTGGCCGTTCGTTCTCGCCGACGGCCGCGAGGTCACCTGCGACATCGCCTGGATACGGATCCGCGTCGCCGGGCGACTGCAACCAACCATCGTCGTGTTCGGAGAACCCGGCACGGATCCCCTCCTGGGTGTCGTGACGCTGGAGGAGTTCCGGCTCTCGGTGGACCCCGTGAATCGTCGCCTGGTGCCCGTGCCCGCCCTCCTCAAGCGCCTGGCCGCTTGAACGATGCTGGAGCCGCGACGCCTGGCGGCGGGCGGATGCAATCATCGGAGCGATTCCGTGGTGACGCACGGCGACCGAACGGATGCGCTCGCCGGGATGCCGGGGCGACGTATGGCGACCGGGCATCGCGCAGGTGAGTGCATCCGGCCGGTTCGCCACGCCATCAGCGGCCGGGCATCGCGCAGGCCAGCGAATCCGGCCGAGTTGCCGGCGACTCACGCCTTATCCGTCGCGGCCTTTCGCTTGACCCCCTCCCACCACTCCAACCGCTCCCGCACCGTCTTCTCGTACCCCCGCTCGCTCGGCTCGTACCACTTTGCGCCGCGCAACACCTCGGGCAGATACTCCTGCCCCGCCGCCAGCGCCTCCGGCTCCGCGTGATCGTAGCGATACCCTGCCCCGTAGCCCAGCCCCTTCATGAGCGGCGTGGGCGCGTTGCGAATGTGGAGCGGCACGGCCTCGGCGGGATGATCCCGCGCCGCCTGCATCGCCTGCGACCACGCCTCGTACACCCGATTGGACTTGGGCGCGGTGGCGAGATAGACCACCGCTTCCGCGATCGCCAGCTCGCCTTCAGGCGATCCCAGGAAGTGGTAGGCGTCTTTCGCGGCCAGCGCCACGGACAGCGCACGAGGATCGGCCAGCCCGACGTCTTCTGACGCCATGCGAACCACGCGCCGCGCCACGTACAGCGGGTCCTCGCCACCCACGATCATCCGCGCGAGCCAG
>DATMAW010000055.1:0-18087 GCA_035559715.1 Gemmatimonadales bacterium
CACCGCTGTCCGCCATCGCTACGGGCACTCGGGGCTCGTACTTCCGGCCGTCCACGAACACGTACTTCACCTTCATCTTGGCGTCGAACAGGTCGCCTTCGGTCACCAGGACGTTGGCGATCTTGCCGGGCTCGAGCGTCCCCACCCGGTCCGCAACGCCGAAGATCTCCGCCGGCGCCACGGTGAGCGCCCGCAACGCGCCGTCCTTCGATAGGCCGAGCGCAATGGACTTCCGCACGTTGGCCAAGACCTCCGTGGGATCAGACATGCGACCCGAGTAGAACGCGAATCGCACCCCCGCCTTCTCCAGCTCACCGGGAGTTGTGGGTGCGCGATCGCGGAAACGCAACGTCGAGAGCGGGACGTCGGCTTCGGGGTCGGCGTCCCGATCGCGGACCGGCCAGTCCACATTCACCAGGACCGCCACGTTCTTGCCCGCGAGCGCGCGCGCGACGCGATAGCCTTCCTGGAGCCCGTACACCACGGGCGTAGCGCCAGTCTCCTGCGCCATGGCGAGCGCGCGGAACACCTCTTTGGCCCGATTCCCGGGGAACAGAACCGGTCGCTTACTCTTCAACGCCTCGCGCACGGGCTCGAGCGCGCGGTCATACTGGGGCCGCTCCAATCCTGCCGGCGCCGCCTGATAGATGGTCCAGGCGAGATCGTACTGGGCGGCATCAAGAAACACCTGCTTGATGTATGCAATGGAGCCCATCAGCGAGTTGGGATACCCGCGATGGCCGGGACCGCCCTCCAGGTTCACTCGCATGGCAACGGGCGTCCGCAGCACCATGTCGTTGCGCCGCTCCCCGGCCAGGTTCACGAACGCCGCCGCCCCCGGAAAAAACCCGCGCTCCGGCACCACCACGGCCGACGTGAACCCGGCATCGCGCCACCGTGCAACCCGCTCGTCGTTCGCGATCAGCGTATCCGCGGCGTTGAGCCACGTATACGTAGCCGGGCGGTACTCCGGACCCCATGAGTACGGAGTCTGCTGGCCGGTCTGGCCGCCTCCCCCCTGGCCACCGCCGAACGGGAACTGCGGTCGCTGATCGTCCGGCAGGCGCAGCGCTTGCGGCAATCCCACCGTCGTGAGCGCATCCACGAGTCCCGCGTACACGGTAAGGCCGGCGCCCTCCACGACCCAGGCGCTCGCCGGCACCGTAACGCTGGGCCCGATCGCCGTGATGAGGCCATCCTTCATGACGATCGTTCCACGCTCGATCGCGCGGCCAGGGGCCGCGACGATCCGCGCGTTGGTGATCGCGAAATGTGAGGGTGGGGGAAGCGTCGGAGCCGCGGATTGCGCGGCCAGTCTACCGACGCACACCGCCCCAAGGGCGACGTACCCGGCGAGGCGCCGGACGGCCCCGACGAAGGTTGCAGCCTGCATCGTCTACCTCCGGGGAAGCAACGGATGGGTCAGCGGCATAACGATACCGGGCTCAGCATACCATGGCTACGTGGTGACAGGGCTGGTTGTTGCGACTCCGCTCACCGCGGTATCGGATACATCGTGAAGTCCAGCGTCAGCGCGGGCGAGCCGCAGTCAGCCTCGGTGTACCGCGTGTACGCCGTGGCAAACGTTGGGGCATCGACGGAGATGGCGATCCCCTCGCACGAGACCTCGCGCTGCCTGAGCGTGCGTTCAGTGACGTACTGCCCGGACATGTTCGTCCGCAGCACCGTCTGCCCGCCGCCCAACGAGGCCGGCCACTGCACGGTGACCGTGGCCCCGGGAATGGGGTTCTGCAACCCGAGCGATCGGACGGTTCCTTGGAGGTGGACGGTTCTCACGGGCGTCTCCCCACAGGCGGAACCGAGCGCCGCAGCGAGCAGCGACATCACCGCGACGCCTTGGCGCATGGACGCCGCGGCACCATTGAGGGGGGTCACAATAACGCAGTCCTCCGGCCGCATAAGATAGCGCGACACCGGCGTGGGTTACACCTCAACGCACCCACACCGTCTTCACGTTCACGAACTCCCGAATACCGAAGCTGGACAGCTCACGGCCGTAGCCGGATTCCTTAATACCACCGAACGGCAATCGGGGGTCCGACCTCACGAACGCGTTCACAAAGCACGACCCGGCGGCAAGCTGCTCGGTGGCAATCCGCTCGCCGCGTGCGATGTCTCGGGTGAACACGGCGGCTCCAAGGCCAAAGGGCGAGTCGTTTGCGATCCGAATGGCATCACGCTCGTCCCGCGCCTCGATGAGAGCGGCCACGGGGCCGAATAGCTCCTCGTCGTACGCCGGCATCCCCTGGGAAACCCGCGCAAGCACGGTGGGCGGATAGTAGGCGCCTTCACCCCGGGGCGGCCGACCGCCGAGCAGCAAACGCGCTCCCTTGGACACGCTGCGAGTCACCTGCCGATGCAGTTGGTCGCGCAGGTCCCGCCGCGCCAGGGGGCCGAGATCCACGCCGGGAGCGAGCGGGTGATCCATTCGTTTCCCGCGCATCGCTTCGACGAAGCGCTCCGTGAACTCGGCGGCAATGGGTCGAACGACGATGAACCGCTTGGCCGCGATACAACTCTGCCCTCCGTTGATCAACCGCGACGCCACACAAGTTTCGACGGCCAGGTCGAGATCCGCGTCCTCCAGCACGACATAGGGATCGCTGCCGCCAAGCTCCAGCACGGTTTTTTTCACCACCGCCCCAGCCCGCGCCGCCACCGCCTTCCCGGCCGCCGTACTCCCCGTGAGCGTCACCGCCTTCACGGCGGCGTGTTCGATGATCGCCCGCACGCGCGCCGAGCCGACGATCAACGTCCGGAACAGGCCGAGCGGGAACCCGGCATCCCGGAATACCTCCTCAATCGCCAGCGCGCATCCCGACACGTTGGAGGCATGTTTGAGCACACCCCCGTTCCCCGCCATCAACGCCGGCGCGGCGAAGCGAAAGACCTGCCAGAACGGGAAGTTCCACGGCATGATGGCGAGCACCACGCCGAGCGGCTCGAACGCGACGAAGCTTTTCGTGGCGTCGGTGGCGACGACTTCCGGGGCCAAGAACCGGCCGGCGTTTTCGGCATAGTAGTCGCACGCCCAGGCGCATTTCTCGACCTCTGCTTTCCCTTGCGCGAGGGGCTTCCCCATCTCGGTCGCCATCAATTCGGCGTAGGCATTGGCTCGCTCCCGCAGGAGCGTCCCAACGCGGCGCATGAGGTGGGCGCGCTGCCCGATATCCGTTCGGCGCCAGTCCTCGAACGCCGCGGCGGCGGTTTCGAGCGCCCGCGCCACCTGGGACGGCGACGCTTCGCGGTACCGCGCCACCACCCGATCCGTGGCGGGGTTGACCGACGTGATGCTGCGGCGCCACGCATGACGTGCAGAGGGTCTTGGGGTTGCCACGTGTCCTCCTGCTCAACGGATGGAGTGCTCGTTCGCCAACCGCATCCGATGCCACATGCTCGGCTCGGGTAGTAGTTTACGCCAGCCCAGCCTCGGATGTCGCCCATCTCGCAGCGGACGTCGGTCGCTCCCACCATCCAATTCCTCGGCGCGGCCGGGACGGTGACCGGATCGAAACACCTGGTCCGCGCCGGGCGGCGAATGGTGCTCCTCGACTGCGGCCTCTTTCAGGGGCTCAAGGCGCTGCGCGAGCGGAACTGGGCTCCGCCGCCGTTCGACGTGCGCAACCTCGACGCGGTCGTGCTCAGCCACGCCCACCTCGACCACGCGGGCTATCTGCCCGTGATGGTCAGGCAGGGATACCGCGGGCCCATTTTCTGCACCTCCGCCACCGCCGATTTGCTCGCGGTCATGCTGCCGGACTCGGCCGCATTGATGGAAGAGGAAGCCGAGCGCGCTAATTACTTCCGGTATTCCAAGCACGCGCCGGCACTGCCTCTATACACCAGAGATGACGCGCAGACCACGCTGAAGCTCCTCAACCGCCAGCGATACCATCGCGCGTTCACCGCCGCGGACGGCCTCGAGGCGCTGCTCCGCCCGGCCGGACACATCCTCGGCTCGGCCACGGTTGAACTTCAACTCAACGACCGTCGCGCGACGCGTCGCCTCGTGTTCTCCGGCGATCTGGGTCGGTGGAATCGCCCGATCCTTCACGACCCCGCGGCTGTACCGCACGCGGACCTCCTCGTGATGGAGAGCACGTACGGGGACCGAACGCACGAACCCGACGTTGCCTCTCCACTCGGGGACGTGTTGCGCGACGCGGCGAAGCACGGTCGCGCCATCCTGATTCCGGCGTTTGCGGTCGGTCGAACGCAAGAGATCCTCTGGTGGATCCGCCAACTTGAGGATGACGGCAAGATCCCCACGCTCCCCGTATACCTGGACAGCCCGCTCGCGGTAGATGTGACGGCGATCTACGCCCGGCATCCAGAGGAGCATGACCTGGAAACGCGTGAACTGGCCGACGAAGGCCGGAGTCCCTTCCGCACCAAGCGCACCCATCTGGCGCGGACCCCGGACGAATCGAAGGCGCTGAACCGGCTCGAGGGTCCGGTCATCATTATCGCAGGCAGCGGCATGGCCACCGGCGGGCGCATCCTCCATCATCTGCGGCTGCGCCTGCCCGAATCGCGCACGCTGGTCCTCCTGCCGGGCTTCCAGGCCGAAGGAACACGCGGTCGGTTACTGCAAGAGGGCGCCCCGAGCATCAAGATCCACGGCACGACGGTCACCGTGCGGGCAAAGGTCGAGACGCTGCACGGCCTCTCGGCCCACGCGGACCGAGAGGATCTGGTCCGCTGGCTGTCCGGCTTTCGCACGTCACCCGGCAAGATTTTCCTGGTTCACGGCGAGAGCGGGCCGGCGAAAGCCCTGCAAGCGACGATTCATGATCGTCTGGGCTGGAGCGTGTCGGTGGCGAAGGACGGGGAGACGGTGGAGCTGGGGAAGGAACCAGGTTTCACTTCGACTTCGTGATTGAACGAATGGGCCGATCGTAGCGGAAATAGTCCCACGCCCACTCGATGAGCACCACGATCCGGTTCCGGAAGCCGATGATGAAATACAGGTGCACCACGAGCCACATCACCCAGCCGATGAAGCCCTTGAACCGAAACCGCCCAAGCTGGGCGACCGCCGCGTGCCGGCCAATCGTGGCCATGATGCCTTTGTCCACGTAACGAAACGCCTGTGGAGGTCTTGCGCTGAGCGACGCGAGGATCGTCCGAGCCACCGAGCGGCCTTCCTGCATCGCGGGCGCCGAGAGCATCGGCATCTCCCCGCCCCGATAGGGGACCGCGGCGAGATCACCGATGGCGAAGACCCGATCGTGGCCGACCACCCGCAGGAAGTCATCCACGCTCACGCGACCGCTTGGCGTTGTGGGGAGACCCAAGGCCCTCACGAGGCCACTAGGCTGGACACCCGCGGCCCACACCAGGGTCTTTGCCCGCAGCTGCTCGCCGTCCGACAGCGTGATCCGATCGCCGTCTACTCCGGCGAGCCGGGCGCCAAGGCGGACCTCGATTCCACGGCGCAGCAATCTGAGCCGTGCGTCCTCCGCGAGCGGCTTCGGGAACGCAGGCAGAACCTGATCGCGCCCTTCCACGAGCACCACTCGCACGCGGCGCATGTCGAGCTCCGGGAAGTCCTTCACCAGCACCAGGCGAACCAGCTCCGACAACGCGCCGGCGTACTCCACACCCGTGGGCCCCGCGCCGACCACCACGAACGTGAGCCATGGCTGGCGCGCTCCCGGATCCCGCTCCCGGGCGGCGGCCTCGAAGCAGAGGAGCACGCGGTTGCGGAGTGCCAGGGCTTCCGGGAGGTCCTTGAGCCCGTGCGCCACGTGCGCCACGGCCGTCATGCCGAAGAAGTTCGTCGTGCTTCCTGTGGCGAGAACCAAGTAGTCGTAGGGAACGCGCTCCTCCGGGCCCGCCACTTCCGCCGGGCGGCCGCCGTCGTCCGACGTAGCCAGCGCCACGACCTCCCGGCGTGCGAAATCCACGCGAGCCACCTCGCCCAACATCACGCGCACGTTCTTTGATCGCCGGAATACGGCTCGGACGGGGAACGCGATGTCGGACGGATTGAGCAGCGAACTCGCGACCTGATACAGCAGCGGCGTGAACAGGTGATAATTGTGCCGGTCAATGACGAGCACGTCCACGGGCTGACCGGCCAGGCTCCTGGCGCAGGCCAGGCCGCCGAAACCGGCGCCGATGATCACGACGCGCGGGCGCAGACCGGGGTCCGACATGGCGACAACCTAAGAGGGTGCCACCCTCGGGGACCACCCCGCACGTCGACTGATGAAGGCGCGTAGGGTCCGAAACATCAACAAATCGGCAGCCGCGCCGCGTAATACTTGTTGTCCTTTAGCACGGGAGTTCCACCGTGGCAAACACGTTCCAGGAGTTCTCCGCTCGCCTTCAGCCAATCGGGCACAACACGCTGCGAATCGTCGCCGGGCTGGCGTTCATGACGCATGGCGGCCCGAAGCTCTTCGGCTGGTTCAGCGAGCGAGAGGCATCAGCCCCGTTGTTCCCCATCGGCGGGTTCTTCGAACACTTCTGGCCGGTGGGGTTGGCAGGGTTGCTCGAGTTCTTCGGCGGCCTGTTGTTGTCGGCAGGGGTGTTCACGCGGATCATTGCATTCATCGTGTGCGGGGAGATGGCTGTGGTGTACTTCTGGCGGCACTACCAATTCGGCGAGAGTTCGCTGTGGTGGTGGGCAAACCGCGGTGAAACCGCAATGCTGTTCTGCTTCATCTGGCTGTTCTTCTGGACGGCCGGTCCCGGAGACTTCTCAGTCGATGCGTGGCTGAAGAAACGGAAGTCGGCGGCCTGAGGGGCGACGGCTCGGATCCGGGACTCCGACGCTGCACGCGGCTCGGGACGCCTCAGGCCTCGTCCCGGCCGCGCCGCGCGGCCGACTGGATCATCATCAGCTCACCCACGTTCTCCAGGGTAACCACCCCCACCAGGTGGCCGCCCCGCAGAACCGGCAGCGTGGGACAGTTCGCGGCGCGCATGCGAACGAACACGCTCTCCAACGGCTCTGTGTCTTCGGCAATGGGGCAGTCGCGCCGCATCACGTCACCAATCCTGACTTGCTGTCCCCGCTCTGCCAGCGCCTTCACCAGATCAGCCCGAGGCAGGACCCCCACCACACGCCCTCCGCCGACCACCGGGAAATCCTGCTGCGATCCGGCCAGAAGTTCCTGCACGGCAAGTGACAGCGGGTCTTCCTCACCGAGCGTTCGGAATCGAGTCATCATCGCGTCGCGCACGGGAACCCCGCGCAGGGCGGTGCGCACCTGCACCTGATGCGCCTCATCCTGGGCGCCGAGGAAAACGAACAGCGCGATGAACAGCAGGAACGGGTTGCCCAACAACCCCATGAAGCCGAACAGAATGGCCATGACCTGCCCCACATTGGCCGCGATCTCGGTGGCGCGCGCGTAGTCCATTCGCCTGGCCAACAAGGCGCGAAGCACGCGCCCCCCGTCCATCGGGAAGGCCGGTAGCAGGTTGAACGCCACCAGGACCACATTCACCCACATCAGCTTGCCAAAGAAATCGCCACCTACCACGGTCACCGGAGCGAAAACGGGTGCCGCTGCCACCAACGCCAGCCCGGCGAACAGCAGGCCAGCGATCACCACGTTTACCGCCGGGCCCGCGAGCGCAACGAGCAACTCCTGGCCCGGATCCTCTGGCATCCGCTCCAGCCGTGCCACCCCGCCGATCGGGAGAAGCGTGATGTCGCGGGTCTTGATGCCATACCGTCGGGCGGTGAGCGCGTGCCCGAGTTCGTGCAACACGACGCAGGCGAACACGGCGAGGACCAGGAGCACGCCGCCAACCGCAGTGGCGACGTCGGCCCCTCCGGTCACGTGTTGCAGAATGACCCATCCAATCAGGATCAGAAACGTCCAGTGGACGAATATCCCGATGCCCGCGACCTCGGCGAGCTTCCAAGACCACTTCATGACCGTGTCCGCGTTTTCCGCCAATGTAACGACGAAAGGCGCTCCGATCACGGCCGTCTGAGCGCCGGTTCATGAGCCCTTCACTCGGGGCTTACGAAACGCGGGTTATCGTCGCCTCCGGGCCGATCCGGCAACCAGTCGGGGGGGGCGTGTCCTGGAGAGCGATTGTCGTGGGCGTGGACGCGTCCCCGCCGTCGGGGGACGCCGCCGCCATGGGCGTCCAGATCGCCCAGGCGGCAGCCGTTCCCTGCACGCTGGTGCACGGGTGCCGCCTGACGTTCGATCCGCCGGCGACCGCCGAGTATCTCGGCGACGTGGAACGGCTGGTGGAGCATCACCTCGAGGCAGCGCGGCGTCGACTGACAAGCGAGTTGCGAGACCGCGTGCCCCCGGATGTGCTTGCCGCCCTGGATGTCAGACTCGGGCCGCCGGCCGGCGTCGTGGCCGAAGTCGCTCACGAGCGTCAGGCGGACCTGATCGTGGTTGGCGGAAAGCACCACACGGCGCTGGCGCGCTGGACGGGAGGGAGCACCGCCCTGCATCTCGTGCGCGTCACCGACGTCCCCCTGCTGGTCGTCGGTCCCCGTCCAGGGCCGCTTCGCCGGGTGCTGCTGGCCGTGGACCTGTCGTACGCCCTCGAGCCGACGTTCGAGTTCGCGCAACGGTTCGCCCGTCTCTGCCGCGCCGAGATGCGCGCGCTGTACGTAGCGGAGCCGCTGCCGGCGATCGCGGAACTGCCGGTTGCCTTGAGCGATGAGGCGTTCTTTGCCGAGGCGGAGGACCGATTTCACCGGGCCATGGAACCGCTGCGCGCGCGCGCCTCGTTCGAGGCTGTCGTGCGTCGCGGCAGCGCGAGCCAGACGGTGGCGCAGGAAGCCATAACGTGGAATGCAGATGTCGTCGTCGTGGGCTCCCACGGCAAGGGCTGGATGCACCGGCTTCTGGTGGGCAGCGTTACCGAGCAGTTACTCAACGCGCTCCCGACGTCTCTGCTCGTGGTTCCGGTGCCGGCGCCGGCTGGTGGACGGCGTCACCGGACGCCGGCGCCGGGCGCGCGCGCGGCTGTGGAGCACAGGCATGAGACCGTCCCATAGACCTGGCCCGACCATCCGTGGTCGTGGGCCGCAACCAGTCGAGCGTGCACCCGTGATCGTCGCCGACCTGATGCAGACGGACCTGAAAACCGTGACCCCGGATGCCACGATCGCGGAGGCCATCGCCGTCCTCGCGGAAGCGCACGTCTCGGCCGTGCCGGTGGTTGATCGGCGGGACCACCTCGTTGGCGTCCTGTCCACGACGGACGTGCTCAACGCCGCGGCGGAGACGGCCAGCCCGCGGGAACGGGAGCGACTGTTTGAAATCGCGCAGGTCGAGGAGATCATGACCCCGCGACCGATCACGGTACCGTCCACGGCCGGGGTCAAGGAAGCTGCACAGCAAATGCTCTACCTCGAGGTGCACCGCCTGTTCGTGGAAGACGACGGGCGCCTCGTCGGTGTGATATCACAGACGGATATCGTCCGCGCCGTCGCCCTGGCGCGGATTTGAATCGTGCGTTACCTGAGGTCAACGTCCCTCCAGGGGTGAATCCATGAAGGCCTCCGACCCCGGCCCCGAGGGCCACCCGCGTGGCACGCTCGCCATCGTGGCTCTGTACGGCGTGTTGTTCGCGCTGGGCTGGCTCGCCATGTACTTCTTCATCTATCTGCCCCGCGGACCGGTGACACGGTAGAGGACGACGTGAACGAACGCTGCAGTTTGACGCAGCCGGAGGGTGACTGATGCACGTCCATCCGTATGAACGTTTCTGGATGTGGGCCGCGGTTGCCATCATCGTGTTGTTCATTGTCACGATGGGCGCGGGGCTCTTCGGCCAGGGAATCCGACCACCGAGTCACATCGAGACCATCGACCCCCGGGCGGTCTGGACCGATCCGCGTTTTGCCGATCGCGGTGTCACCACCAATGCCGACGGATCCGTGACCGTCACCGCGATCGCCATGATGTTCGCGTTCAACCCCAGCGAGATCCGCGTCTCCGCTGGCCGCCGCGTGACGTTTCGCCTGACCAGCCCGGACGTCCAGCACGGTTTCCAGATCGTCGGCACCAACGCCAACACCATGGTAGTGCCGGGGTACGTGAGCGAATTCACCACGGTGTTCGACTCGCCGGGCGAGTACCTGATCGTGTGCAACGAGTACTGCGGACTGGGACATCACGCCATGATGGGCAAACTGATCGTGGAGGCCGCTCCATGACCTCCGCGCGCAGGCTCGCTACGGCCAATATCGGCGTCGCCGTGGGGGCGTTCGCCATCGCTACCGGAATGGCCCTCATGCAGGCCCTGTCGAGGGCCAACCTCGATCTGCCCTGGCGCAGCGCCAAGATGTACTACCTGTCGGTCACGGCGCACGGTGTCCTCATGGCGCTGGTGTTCACAACGTTTTTCATCATGGGCCTGGGCGTATGGCTCGCGACCGCGGCGCTTGAGCGACCGCTGCGCGCGCCCCGCGTGGGGTGGGCGAGCTTCTGGATCGCCGTGCTGGGAGCCGCCGCCGCAAGCTGGGCCATCCTGTGGGGCAAGGCGACCGTCTTGTACACGTTCTATCCGCCGCTGCAAGCGCACGCCGCCTTCTACATCGGTCTCACGCTGGTGGTGGTGGGCTCATGGGTCTGGAGTGGCGTCGTTATCGCGACGTACCGCGCCTGGCGTGCCGAGCACCCAACGCTTCCCGCACCGCTGGCGGTGCACGGTCTCCTGGCAACCATCATCGTGTGGCTCATCGCCACGGTCGGCGTCGCCGCGGAGATGCTGTTTCAGTTAATCCCGTGGTCGCTGGGGTACGTCGATCGGATCGATCCGCTGCTCGCCAGGATGCTGTTCTGGTACTTCGGGCATCCGCTGGTGTACTTCTGGCTCCTGCCGGCCTACATCGTGTGGTATACCGTACTCCCGAGAGTGGCCGGCGGCAAACTCTTCAGTGATCCCCTCGCGAGAATGGTGTTCGCCGCGTTCATCGTGCTGTCCACACCAGTGGGGTTCCACCACCAGTTCATGGACCCCGGCATCGCCGCCGGGTGGAAGGCCTTCCACGCGTTCAACACGCTCTGGATTCTGTTCCCGAGCTTCGTGACCGCGTTCACCGTGCTCGCGTCGCTGGAAGTGGCAGGCCGGATGCGGGGCGCCACCGGGCTGTTCAATTGGGTAGGCAAGCTCCCCTGGGGTGACCCCCTGGTCTCGTCCGTGTTGCTCAGCATGCTACTGTTTGCGCTGGGCGGATTCGGGGGCGCCGTTAATGCATCGTTCGGCCTCAACTCGATGGTCCACAACACGGCGTGGGTGCAGGGGCATTTCCATCTCACCGTGGGCAGCGCGGTGGCACTCACGTTCATGGGGACCGCCTACTGGCTCGTCCCGAAGCTCGTGCAGCGCGAACTCGAGCTGTCGCTGCTCGCCAAAGTCCAGCCGTACCTCTGGTTCGTCGGCATGAATCTCTTCTCGCTCGCCAATCACATCACGGGCCTCGAGGGCATGCCGCGTCGGGTGTTCGATGCCAGCTATCTGGGCGCCGCCCCCGCCGCCCAGTGGCGCGGGCTCACCGGCATCTCGGCCGTGGGCGGCCTGTTGCTGTTCGTAAGCGCGTCGTTCTTCCTGTTGGTCATGCTGGGCACCGTTCTGGCCGGCAAGCGAACGGAACCTCCTGTGGTCGCATTCGCGGAACCGCTGGAAGGGCAGCCGCCGGCGCGCGGGCTGTGGGATCGGTACGGACTGTGGGTGACCGTGGCGATCGTGTTGGTCGTGGCGGCCTACGCCGTGCCGCTGGCGCAGCACCTGCACATGGAGCGGTTCGGGTCCGCCGGGTTTAAGCCCTTCTAGGCCCGTTTCACAGCGCTCGCTGGAACAACACCATCCCGATCATGGTGCACGTCACCAGGACCGCGACCGTCGGTCTGCGCGCAATGGTCAGTGCCCCCGGCAACAGCTCCTCGAACACCATGAACGCCATGGCGCCGGCGGCGAACCCCACGCCATAGGGAAGCGCAACCTGAAACGCCTCCACCAGGAGAAACGCCGGTACCGCCATGACTGGCTGCGGCAGCGAGGAGAACACGCTCCAGGCCGCGCACCGCACGATGCTGGAACCGCGCGATCGTAACACGGCGGAGATCGCCAGCCCCTCCGGCACGTTGTGCACCGCAATGGCCACCGTGATCGCCACGGCGAGTGCCATGCCACCGCCGAAGGCCACGCCGACGGCGATTCCTTCGGCGAACGAGTGAACGGTCATCACAATGACGATCAGCAATGCCTGACGGGCGCGCGGGCCGTGTTCCGCCCCAAAGACGACATCGCGTGCGTTCAGCCAGCGCTGGGTGGCGAGAATGAACAGTACGCCGAACGCCGCTCCGATCAGCGTTGGCGCAGTGCCGTGCGCGGTGCCCTCGGCGACGAGCCCGAAGCTCGCCCCCAGCATGAGTCCGGCCGCGATCGCGTTGGCGTGCGCCACGGCCCGCGCCGAAACCAGCGGCACGAGCGCAAACGGCAGCGCGCCCAGCCCGGTGGCGAGTGCCGTGCCGAGCGCGTAGCCGAAGACCGCCAACACCTCGCTCACGAGAGACCGCCTCCCACGAGCGCCACCATCCCCATCGCGAGGATGGTCACGACGGCCACGCTGGTGTGGCCTGCCTGGCGGTAGCACTCCGGCAGCAGCTCCGCGAGCACCAGGTACACGAGCGCCGCGGCGGCAAACCCCAGGGTCCAGGGCAACACGGCCGGCCACGCCAGGTGCAGCGCATACGTGCCGGTCGCGAGAAGGATCTGGCCCAGGTTGGTCATGACGGCCACCGCGGCGGCGCGCGCCGCTGAAGCACCCCGGCTCATGAGCATCGCGGCCAACACCGTCGCTTCCGGCACGTTGTGCGCGGCGATCGCGAGCGCCATGAACACCCCGAGTGCCGGGGACAGGCTCATGGCCACGGCGATGGTGACTCCTTCCGGTGCGGCGTGCAGCGTGTGCACCCGGATGACCTTGCGCACGTACGCCGGACCCAGCCCCGCCAGCACGTTCAGGTCGAGGTCCGCCGTCCCCGACACCGCGTGCGAAGCGAACACCAAACCAACGCCAAGCAGCGATCCGGCCGCGAGCGGGCCGGCGCCCATCGTCCCGCCCGATGACAAGAGCAGGTACGCCGCACCCAGCATGAGACCGGCGGCGAGCGCGTTGGACCAACCGAGCCAGGCGATGGGAGGCCGCTCGCGAAACACGAGCAGGACCACGCCAAGGCTCGCCGCGGCCGCAGCGAACGCCGCAAACGCGAGTACGGTCAGGATCGGATGCACCGGTGTGTCCCCAAATCCCCTCCTGCACGATTAAGTCCGTTCTGATGGGGTCCTGAAGCGGCGTTCACACGTGGCTTGCTTGACGCGGTCCCGAGAGCGGGGCTAGCCTAGCCATGTCCCCGCCGGAGATCCCGTGGCCGCGCTGATCGATCGTGTGCGCCAGGGCCTCGCGCCAGAGTACGACGTGCGCCATGAAATCGCACACGGCGGCATGGGTGTCGTGTTCCTCGCGCACGATACCGCCCTCGACCGACCGGTCGCCGTGAAGGTCATCCGGCCCGAGATTGCCACCGCGACAGCAGTGGAGCGGTTCGTCCGCGAAGCTCGCCTCCTCGCCGGCATCAATCACCCCAACGTCGTTCCCGTGCACCGTGCCGGCGAAGTCGACGGCATCGCGTATTACGTGATGGAACACATCGCGGGCGAGACCCTCGCCGAGCGCCTGAGTCATGGGCCTCTCCCTCCGGTAGAGGCGCTCAAGCTCGGACGCGACCTGCTC
The DNA here is from genome assembly GCA_035559715.1 of Gemmatimonadales bacterium. GTDB lineage: Bacteria > Gemmatimonadota > Gemmatimonadetes > Gemmatimonadales > GWC2-71-9 > JACQHC01. Next base: position 13,757 of record DATMAW010000055.1, read on the forward strand.
GATGCGCTGGAGGCGGTGCATCACCATGGCGTGGTGCACCGGGACGTGAAGCCGTCGAACATCTTCCTGCACGCCGGGCGCGCCCTGCTCGCGGACTTCGGCGTGGCACGGTCGGGCGCGGTGGACGGGAGGCCGAGCACGGAAGCCACGTCCTTCATCGGAACACCGGGGTATATGTCGCCGGAGCAGGTGTCCGGCGCGCCCGCCACCGAGCAATCCGACCTTTACGCCGCGGCCGTCGTGTTGTACGAGGCGTTCACCGGTCGGCGCATGGAGGCCCCAAGACCCGTCGAAGAGATTGGCTGGCACGACATACCCCGCCGCGTCGTCCCTGTCCTGAAGCGCGGTCTTGCCTGGTCCGCGGGTGCCCGCTGGCCAGATGCCGCCACCTTCCGCCGCGCGCTGTGGGCCACGCGCAAGCGCCCGTATCAACAGCGGACGGTGGCGCTTACGATTGCCGGCGTCGCTGTGGGCGCCGGACTGGCATACCTGACGGGATGGCGCGACCGGGGCATACGCACGCCGGAGCTGAGAGTCGAGACCTTCGCCGTCGGCGATCAGGCACCGGCGTGGCTGGGAGATTCGATCGCCAGCCTGCTCGCGCGCAATCTCCAGGGCAATCCCGATTTCGTCGCGCGAGGGCCCAAGCAGCCGACGAGCGCGCGGCCGGATGCGATTGCGCGCGGCGCCATTCGAGCCGACAAGGACTCCACCTGCGCGGACGTGCGCGTGGAAGGCATGGCTCCCGTTTCCCGCGAGATCGCCGCCAGGGTATGCGCTCCAGCGGGGCAACTTGAAACGCTGGCCGGGCAGTTGGCGCGTCTGGTGTTGCTCGAGATCTGGACCGGTGATCGGGCGATCATCGCGGACCTCCCGCGCCGGCACCTGCCGCGCGATCCGCGGGCAGTCACGGCATTTCTCGCAGGCGAGCGCGCATTCTCGCAGGCACAGTGGGGTCCCGCGCACGCCGCCTATCTGGAAGCGGAGGCGATAGACTCGACCTGTCGCTTGTGCTCCTGGCGGCTGTACGACACCGAGCGCTGGCTCTCCTGGCCTCACGACGCCAGCCGCACGGCACGTTTCGTACGAGCGGCGGACTCATTTCCCCCCCACTACCGCAGCCTTCTGCGCGCCCCCGGCCTTCCCATCGCCCCGAGGATCGACACCCTGAGCCGCGCGTCGGAGCGACACTTCCGCTCCGCGTTAGTCTGGTGGTCGCTGGGCGACGAGCTGTTCCATCGCGGGCCCCTCGTGGGGCACGCGCGCCGGGAAGCGATCACGGCGTTCGAACGATCCACAGCATTGCGCGCCGACTTCGCGCCGGCGTGGGAGCATCTCGCCTGGGCTTACACCGCGGAAGGTGACGCCGCAGGAGCCGATTCTGCGCTGGCGCATTGGCACGCCGCCAAGAGCGGCGAGTCATCGGACACGTTCACCCTGGCCCTGCGCTATCTGGTGGAGTGCGCCGCGGCGTGGCGCTTTCTCGATACGGCCCAAGCAGCGCGGCAGACACGCGCCGCCCTCCGTCTTCCCGCGATCGCCGAGTGGGAGGGCGTGATCGTGGCGCCGCGGCTGTTCCCGACCTTCGATGCATTCCCGGGCGTCGTGTGGGTCGGCCGCGAGTTTGCAGGAGATCGCCGTCATCATTTCCGGCAGGCCGGCCTCCTGGCCATGGTGTTCGGGTTTGTGGCGCTCGGTCGCCTGGACTCGGCCGCCGCTCGCCTCCAGGAACTGGTCGCCACGTTCCCCGACGAGCGGTTGCGATCGTTCGCGGATCAGTATCGCGCGACCCTCACGTTGGTGGATCGAGAGGCCCTGCAGGACCGATTCACCGACGCGCGGCGCGAATTGGAGCACCAGGCCACCAGCGGCTCACAGCCCGACTTGCGGGAACGGGCACGCTGGATGCTCGCGTTGCTGCAGCAATCGGAAGGCGCCGGTCCCGTGCCCGGCGAGCCACCGGTCCCATGGAACGACGTGCAGCGGGTGGTGCTCGACGCCGTCCGGGACGCCCGCGCCGGGCGGTGGACTGCGGCACTCTCGGCCACGGACTCGGTGGTGATGGACTCGGTATCGCAGGTGACCGATCCGACCCTGCGCAGCATTCTGCGGCTGTTGCGGGCTGACTGGTACGAGCGTACCGGAGACGTCGAAGCAGCGCGGCGCGAGCTGCGATGGGCCGAGCATTACTGGACCATCGGTCTCCCGATGTTCTCACCTCAGACAGCCGAAGTGGATTGGTCGCTCCGCACGCTGGCCCGCTGGCGTCGCGCCCGGCTGCTCGATCGCGCCGGTGCGGACGACTGGGAGGTGTGTGCCTCGTACGCCCATGTGGCACGCGACTGGGCCAGCGGCATGCCGGTCTACCGCGCTCGGGCGGACACGGCCCGCCAGCGGCTGGAGGCGCTCGCCTGCCCGCGCTGACCACCATCCGTACCCTGGGGCCGGTCGCGGTCCTGGTGCGCGGCGGGCCCGCTGCGCCAGAGCTCCTGTGGCGCAAGAACCTGGCCCTCCTCGTGTACCTGGCGCGATCACCGAAACGCACCAGAACGCGCGATCACCTGGTGGCGCTCCTCTGGCCCGACAAGCCCCAGAGCAGCGCGCGGCATTCGCTGCGCGAAGCGATCCGCGCGTTGAGGCACGCTGTGGGGCCGGATGTCGTGTCGGTGCGAGGCGACCAGGTTGAACTCACAACCGAGTCGGTCACCTTGGACGTGGACCGGCTCGCCGAGCTGACCGACCACGGCGACTGGATGGCGGCGGCAGCGCTTGTGGGCGGCGACTTCATGGAGGGATTCTCCCTCCCGGATGCCTCGAGTTTCGAGGATTGGCTCGCAGCGGAACGGCTCGCCTGGCGGCACCGGTCGGTGCAGGCGCTCACGCGGGCCGCCGAGATCTGTCTGGCGCGGGGCGACTCCGGAGCTACCACCATGGCCCTCCGAGCCGCGACGCTCGACCCACTGTCGGAGGTCGCCGTGGCAACCCTCATGCGGAGCCTCGCGCTTTTGGGCGACCGGGCGGGCGCCCTCCAGCAATTCGAGCGGTATGAGCGGCTGCTCCGCGAGTCGGGCTCGGCAACGCCTGCGGCGCTCGAGACGCTGGCCGCGCGGATCCGTGCGGAGCGCATGTTACGCCTGCCGGCCTACCTCAAGCCCGAGACGGCCCGTGGTGCGGAGACACGTCGTGCGCCGCTGGCGGGACGAGCCGAAACCCTGCGCCGCCTCACCGAGACGTGGGCCGCCGCGAGGCAGCAGGGGACATGCGCCGTGGCCGTGATCCTGGGCGAAGCGGGAATTGGCAAGACGCGATTGGTGGACGAGCTCAGCTCGCGCGCGAGCCTCGAGGGCGGAGCCGCAACCCGCGCCATCGCCGTCGCCGCCGATCAGTCCCAGCCAGCCACGGCACTCCTGCAGCTGGCATCCGGCGGGCTGCTGCAGGCGCCAGGCGTCTCGGGGGCTCGGCCGGAGGCAATTCGATACTTCACGAGACGGCTCCCCGAATGGGCGGAGCGGTTCGGCGTCGTAAGAGCCGATGAAGCAGAGCACGAGCGCCGCGCCGGCCCGGCGCTGGCGGACGTGATCCGGGCGGCGGGACACGAAGGCCCGCTCCTCGTGGCGCTGGACGACGCCCATTGGGCGGATTCAGAGTCGCTCGCGGAGATCCCGGCGCTCGCCCGGGAGGTCGCCGCGCTCCCCGTGCTGCTGGTGCTGACGGCCGCCCCGCACGTTCCACGGAAAGAGATCGACGAGCTGCGCGCGCACGTTGGCCGCGACGTTCCGGGCATCGTGGTGACGCTCGACCGCCTCACACTCGAGGACGTGCGAGTCGTCACACGCTGGGCGTTCCCCGACTACGCAGACGAGGCGCTGGATCGCATCACACGGCGGGTATTCGCGGACTCGGCGGGAATCCCCCTGCTCGTCGTGGAGCTCGTCCACGCCATCGCCCTCGGCATGGAGTTGGTAGGCCAAACGACGTGGCCCCAGCCCGCCAAGACGCTGGACCAGACTCTTCCTGGTGAGCTTCCCGATCCCATCATTGCCGCCACGCGTGTCGGCTTCAGGCGACTGAGCCGCGACGCGCAGCACGTCCTCTTGGCCATCGCGGTGCTGGGTGACCGCGTCGCGGAGGATGTCATCCGCCGCGTCTCCGGGCTTGCCGACGGTCCACTCGGCGCGGCACTCGATGAACTGGAGTGGCAGCGATGGGTCACCACCGCAGGACGCAGCTACTCCGTCGTCGCCCGGATCACGCGCGAGGTAATTCTCCGCGACATGGTGACTGCGGGCCAGCGCGAACGGTTCCTCGAGCTGGCATCCAAGACAGACTGA
>DATMAW010000056.1:0-12966 GCA_035559715.1 Gemmatimonadales bacterium
CGACGGCGCCGGTGGTGATTGACGCCGACGCGCTCCAGGCGGGCCTCCCGGTGCTGGCACGCGGCACGGCCCCGCGCGTGTTGACCCCGCACGTTGGCGAGTTCCGTGCCGTATTCCCCAGGTTGGCCAGGCTCGTGGACATGGATCGCTTCGCGGCCTGCCAGCAGGCCGCCGACGCATTCTCGGCGGCGCTGCCCGGCGCGAAAGTCCGGTCCGCCGTGTTGCTCAAGGGCGTGCCCACGGTCGTGGGATCCCCGCGGACTGCGGCCCTCGTGACGGCCTCGGGAAACCCCGCGCTCGCCACGGGCGGAAGCGGTGATCTCCTGGCGGGGTTCACGGGTGCGTTCATTGCCCGCGGCCTGCGCGTGGCCGAGGCAGCCGCGCTCGCGGCCCATGTGCTGGGACGAGCCGCTGAGCTTGCCGCTGTCCAACTCACCGTGCGCGGGACGCGCCCCATGGACGTCCTCGCCGTGCTGCCGGAGCTGTGGCGCGCGTGGGCTGAGCCGCCCGTTCCGGCGCCGCCCGTGGTGCTCGAGCTCGTGCCTCCCCAGGTCACATGACGCGTTGGCCCGCCGCGCCTCACACCCACCTCGGCGCGGGAGAAGAATTCGACCGTATCCGGGCGATCTGGCGCCGGCTGGGCGAGGCCGCTGCCGGAGCGGGCGATGACTGCGCGTTCGTTGAGATCGGTTCCGAGCGGCTCGCGATTTCCATTGATCTCTCAGTAGAGGGCACGCACTTCCGGCTCGGGTGGGTGACGCCCGAGGAGGTGGGCTGGCGTGCCACAAGTGCCGCCCTGTCCGATCTCGCCGCCGTGGCCGCCGATCCGCACGGTGTGCTCGTGAGCCTCGCCGTGTCCCCTGAGAGGCCCGCCGAACAGGTGGTGGAGATCATGGAAGGCGTCGGGAGCGCGGCCAGGGCCGTGGGAGCGTCGGTGTGGGGTGGAGACCTGGTGCGCGGCGAGAGCGTGGTGCTCGACGTGTGCGTGGTGGGGCGCCTGGCGCACGAGCCGCTGCGGCGTAGTGGCGCACAGGCCGGCGACGACCTGTGGCTCACGGGGAGACTTGGCGGACCCTTTGCCGCGCTGGCCGCGTGGAACGCGGGCTCGGAGCCGGACGCGTCGGCCCGCGAGCGCTTCGTGCGCCCGGTACCGCGCGTGGAGGAGGCCAAGTGGTTGCGGGACCACGGCGCCCGCGCGTTGATTGACGTCTCGGACGGCCTCGTGCCGGACGCGGGCCATCTCGCGGCGGCCTCCGGCGTGGGCTGGACGATTGACGTGGACGCCGTGCCGCTCCATCCCGCGGCCGAGGTGCCGGAGATGGCGCTGGCGGGGGGGGAGGAGTACGAACTGCTCGCGGCGTTGCCGCCCGGCCTGAGCGATGCCGATGCGGCCGCGTTCGAATCGCGCTTCGGGATTCCGCTAACGCGGATCGGCCGCGCCGATCAGGCCGAGGGCGTTCGATTGATGCGGGATGGGAAGCGGGTCTGGGTGCCGGAGCCGTACCGGCATTTTTAGGGAATGCCACGTTTTCGTCGAGCAGTCTCTGCTGGATCGAGATGATTCGGACACTGTGGTTCTTCGTCGTCCTCCTCGTCAGCACCGTGTGGTACGGAGGCAAGGCGTTCCTGGCCGGGCTGTTGCGTGTGCCGCAGCGGCCCGGTGGCGTGTACGATCACTGCGCGCGGCAGTGGGCGCGGAACGCGTTGTGGGCGTCGGGCGTGCGGTACAGCATGCGCGGTCTCGAGCACGTACCTCAGGGTCCGGTCGTGTTCGCGTCCAATCACCAATCATGGTTCGACATCTTCCTCGTGCTCGCCGCGCTCCCGGGATCCATCCGCTTCGTGGCCAAGAAGGAGCTGCGGAAGATCCCCCTTCTCGGCGCCGCGATGCAGGCGGCTGGGCACATCTACATTGACCGGCAGAACCGGCAGGCGGCCTTCGAGGCGTATCAGGAGGCGGCGAAGGCCATCCAGGGCGGGCTGTCCGCGGTGGTGTTCCCGGAAGGCACGCGCAGTCGAACCGGCGAGCTGCTGCCGTTCAAGAAGGGTCCGTTCGTGCTCGCCATCGCGGCCGGTGTCCCCATCGTGCCGGCATATTGCGCCGGCACCTTCACGTTGCTTCCCAAGGGATCGTGGCGGCTGTCTCCGCATCCGATCGCGCTGGTGTTCGGCCCGCCGATTCCGACAGCGGGCCTGACGTACGAGGATCGAGAGCGGCTCATGGCGGAAACGCGTGGCGCCATCGAGCGGCTGCGCGTTGACGCCACAAAAGTGACTGCGTAGGTTCCGCCCGCCCATGACCACCATCATCGAAGTTCACGCGCGCGAGATCCTCGACTCGCGCGGCAATCCCACCGTCGAAACGGACGTCACGTTGTCGAGCGGCGCCAGCGGTCGCGCCGCGGTGCCGAGTGGCGCGTCCACGGGTGAGCACGAGGCCGTGGAGCTGCGCGACGGCGATCCCAAGCGCTATCTCGCCAAAGGCGTGCTCGAGGCCGTGCGCAACGTCAACGAGGTGATCGGTCCCCGGCTCGAGGGGATCAACGCTGCGGACCAGATGGCCGTGGACAGCGAGATGGTGGAATTGGACGGCACGCCGAACAAGAGCAACCTCGGCGCCAACGCGATCCTTTCGGTGTCGCTGGCGGTGGCGCGCGCCGCGGCGGCGGATGCCGGGATGCCCTTGTATCGCTATCTGGGCGGGCCGCTCGCGCACGTGTTGCCCGTGCCGATGATGAACATCCTGAACGGCGGTGCGCACGCGTCGAACAACGTGGACGCGCAGGAGTTCATGGTGGTCCCGGTGGGCGCCGAGTCGTTCGGCGAGGCGCTGCGGATGGGCGTGGAGGTGTTCCACGCCTTGAAGAAGGTGTTGAGCGGGCGCGGGCTCTCGACGGCCGTGGGAGACGAGGGCGGGTTCGCTCCCATGCTGCCGTCCAACGAAGCGGCGCTCGAGGCGATCATGGCGGCGATCGAGGCCGCGGGGTACGTGCCGCGCAAGGACGTCGCCATCGCGCTCGACCCCGCCGCGAGCGAGTTCTACGACAACGGGCAGTACGTCTTCAAGAAAAGCGACAACTCACGCCGCACGGCCGCGGAGATGACCCAGCTGTACGAGAGCTGGATCGAGAAGTATCCCATCGTGTCCATCGAGGACGGTTTGGCCGAGGACGATTGGGAGGGGTGGAAGACGCTGACCGAGGCGCTCGGGGACCGCATTCAGCTCGTGGGTGACGATTTGTTCGTCACGAACGTGGACCGGCTTGCCAGGGGGATGGAGCAGGGAGTCGGCAACGCGATTCTCATCAAGGTGAACCAGATCGGCACGCTCACCGAGACGTTGCAGTGCATTGATCTCGCGCGGTCGAACGGGTACGGCACGGTGATCTCGCATCGCTCGGGCGAGACGGAGGATACGTTCATCGCCGATCTCGCCGTGGCGTGTGGGGCGGGGCAGATCAAGACCGGCAGTGCGTCGCGCACGGATCGCGTGGCGAAGTACAACCAGCTGCTCCGGATCGCGGAGGAGCTGGGCGAGCACGCCCATTATCCGGGGCGGGACATGTACGGCCTGTGAACCGCCTGCGCATCGCGGCGGTGGTGATGGCGGTGGGTGGAGTGGGATTCGGTTTTGCGGGTGGGGAGTACGGCACGCTCGACTGGTGGCAGTTGAAGCGGGATCTCGAGCGCGAGCGGCAGGCGGTGGAGCGGCTCGACCTCGAGATCGACAGCCTTCAGCGTGAGGCGGAGGCGTTGGAGCGGGACCCGGTGACGCAGGAGCGGGTGGCGCGGGAGCAGTTCGGGATGCTGAGGCCGGGGGAGATTCTGTACCGTGTTGAGACCGTGAAGCCTTGAGAGGCGATCCGGCACTGGTCTGAGTTCACCCCAGGCGGCTGGGCGGAAAAACCAAACCCTGGTGAGACTTCACTGAACACGGGTGACGCTTCACCCGAGGCGGATGGGGCGACTCGGTGCCGGGCGACGGTTCGGCTGGGGACTCGTGCGATCGAGGCGCAGTCTTGAAGGGCCGCCGGGTCGAGACTAGAGTTCACGGCACCTGGCGGCGTAGCTCAGCTGGTTAGAGCAGCGGAATCATAATCCGCGGGTCGGGGGTTCGAGTCCCTCCGCCGCTATGTGCGAAGCCCCAATGGGTTACAGCCCGTTGGGGCTTTCGCATTCTTGCCCAGCTGCCCGTGCCTTTGGCAGGATATTGGGTGGTCCTACGTTTAGAGAAACACCATCTCAAGGCGGCAATACTCCAGAATGCATGAGCCAGCGGGTCCCCGCGGGGCCTACACCGAACTCCGCGGTTCGCACCACGGTGCCATCGACCTGCTGCTCGATCTCCGGCGGCAGCCGGACTCAACGGACAGGGCGGCGCCCGCGCTCGTTGGATGAGACCTCCGGACCCCTATCCGCGAGGCGTTGTCGGGGAAAGCCACCAACTTTGGCTATCACGACGTTGCGAAGTGGCTGAGACACGCAGGTTTCATTCCCCCCAAGCGGCGGGTCGGAAGTCATGGGTGTGGCGCTGCGCTTCGCGCCTACTTGCAATCGTTCCTGGACAATGAAGAGATACCGCCACTACCTCAGCCTACCTGGCAGATAGTGGTGCCAGATACCACCGGCCATCAGGCACTCGGGGGACTGGTGCCACTGCCGCAACCGGTTTCAAGCACCGCCTGAGCCGACAGTAAAAGCACCTGCCTCGGGTTGGCGGTTGGAGTCGCGCCCGCGCCACTTGAACGCGGTCAGGTGACTTCGCGGTCGTTGGGGAGGTGCTTTCGTCATCCGCCGCCGGCTGCGCGATCAGACCCGCGCCCGCCCGTACCGCTCCTGCATCATCCGCCGCAGCCACAACGGCATATGCCGCAGCGCGAACACGGCAGCCTTGTAGCGCCTGCCGGGGATCACCACCGTGCGGCCGCGCCCGAACGCCTCCTCCAACGACTCGCGCACCACGCGGTCCGCGGTGAGCCAGGCCCACCTCGGGATGCCTTTGGTCTTGTCTATCTGCGCCCGGTGGTGGAACTCGGTGTGCGTGAAGCCGGGGCAGAGGGCCTGCACTTTCACGCCGGTCCCCGCGAGTTCCAGGGCCAGCCCCTCGGTGAACACGCGCTGGTAGGCCTTGGTGGCGCAGTAGTTGACGTTGCCCATCGAGGCGGTGAACGAGGCCACGGAGGCCACGTTGATGATGATGCCGGCGCGCCGCTCGATCATGCCCGGCAGCACGGCGCGGGTGAGCAGCATTGGCGCCATCACGTGCAGTTGGAGCATCGCGGCCTGCTCGCCCACCGGCCGCGTGGCCAGTTTACCCTTGGTGCCGAAGCCGGCGTTGTTCACGAGCACCATCAGCCGCTGCTCGCGCCGCAGCCGGTCCGCCAGCGCGTGGATGGGTTCGTCGCGCGAGAGGTCCGCCACGTGCGCTGTGGCGCTGATGCCGTGGAGCCGCGAGAGTTCGTCGGCCAGGGCGCCCAGTCGCTCGGCGTTCCGGGCCACGAGAATCAGGTCAAAGCCCCGGGCGGCCAGCTGGACGGCAAACTCGCGGCCCAGGCCTGCGGAAGCGCCGGTCACGCATGCGACGGGACGGGGGGAGGCGATGATCTGGGACACGGGCCTAATCTACAATTGCCTTGAGCTCGATCAGCATTCCGCTTGACGCTTGCGGTGGCGGCAAGGACCCTTCGACATGCACGTCGAGGTAGCTGGCGATCCCACAGTCGCACGCCTGCACCGCCAGGACACTGGTGCCCTCGACCAGCAGGTGCGTTCTCAGCGGCCACGTCGTGGCCATGGCGAGGCGACAGGTGTTGGGCGATGACGCGCCGAACGGCGCCGTACCCGTGCTGCAGCCGGAGTCGTCGAAGTCCTGGGCCTCGACACCGGGTGTGTGGCCGCATCCACCGACTCGGCAGCGGTGGCCGCCTGCGCCGTAGGGGATGAGAACCGTGAAGACGGGTTCCTCCCTCACACTCGGGCGTCTAGTATTCATCGGCCCCCGGGCGCCAGAGTGAAGTCCCGCTCGTCGCGTCGCGCCCGCCCCCCGTGCCTACGTCTGGCGGCTCGAAGCCGTATGCACCATTTTGGCGCGCCCATAACGACCCCCAATGCGCATACGTCCGCCTACGTTTCGCGATCGCCGCCCCCTCGTGGCGATCCTCGGCGCACTCCTCGGCTCGAGTTGCTCCGGCGCGCGATCCGAGCGCCCACCCAACATCGTCGTGATCGTGGTGGACGATCTGCGCTGGGACGACATCGGCGTGGCGGGCCATCCCTTCGTGGAAACGCCGGCCATCGATCGCCTGGCGCGCGAGGGCGCGCGGTTCCAGAACGCGTTCGCCACCACGCCCCTGTGCTCACCCAGCCGCGCCGCCATTCTCACCGGCCAGTACGTCCACACCAATGGCATCATTGACAACACCGCGCGCGACTCGGCGAGCCACCGGCTCGCCACCTTCGCGGTTCCGCTGGCGCAGGCGGGCTACGCCACCGCCTTCATCGGCAAGTGGCACATGGGGAACGACGACACCCGGCGCCCCGGCTGGACCCACTGGGTGGCCATGAAGGGACAGGGTGAAGCGATCAACCCGCGGCTCAACGTGGACGGCGAACGGATCGAGGTGCCGGGGTACGTGACGGATGTCCTCACGGATTACGCGGTCAGCTTCATGCGGCGCTCGCATGAACGACCGTTCCTCGTGTTCCTGGCACATAAGGCGCTGCATCCCAACGTCGTGCAGCGGGACGACGGTTCCGTCGGAGCCCTTCAGGGCCAGGCCGCGGGGTTCATTCCGGCCGAACGCCACCGTGGGCGATACGCCAACGCCGTGGTGCCGCGTCGCCGGAACGCGACCGTTCCCCTCAAGAACAAACCCGCGCTCCAGCAGACCATCCCCGGCCTGCCACCGCTGAGTCCGGACAGCGGCGGCACACCGGATCGCGACATCCGGGATCGCCTGGAGATGCTCCTGGGCGTGGACGAGAGCCTCGCGCGCATCGAGCAAACGCTGCGGGAGATGGGTGAACTGGACAACACCGTGCTGATCTTCACGAGCGACAACGGGTACTTCTACGGGGAGCATGGCCTGAATGAAGAGCGAAGGCTGGCGTACGAGGAGTCCATTCGCCTTCCGCTCATCATCCGATACCCACCGCTGGCCCGCGCCGGATCCACCTACGACCAGATGGTGCAGACGATTGACCTGGCGCCGACCATTCTGGCGCTGGCAGGCATCACGGACACCGTGACGCGGCACGGTAGGTCGCTCGTACCGCTGCTCGACGGCACGGCCCGCGAGTGGCGCTCGTCGGTCTTGATCGAGTACTACACCGACAATGTCTTCCCGCGCATCCGCAACATGGGATATCAGGCGCTGCGCACCGAGCGCCATAAGTACATCAACTACGTCGAGCTGCGGGGCATGGACGAATTGTACGACCTGGAGACGGACCCGTTCGAGCTGGAGAACCTCATCGGGACGGAAACCGGGCGGCAGCTGCTACCCCGGCTCCAGGCGGAGTTGAGACGGCTTCAGGCGGAAACCGGATACCGGGCCGAGTTCAAGGGATACCGGTGAGTCGGCGAGGTTCGTCGAGGGAGGTGGAGGAGCGTGGACGGCGGTGGAGAACCGTGCTCCCCGGACTTGCCCTCGCCGTCTTGTGTGCAGGGTGCGATCGAGGCAGCGGGCTCGCCACGCGTCTGACTTCCGCCGCGCCGCCCGGCGAGGCTCCACCCGGAATGGTCTGGATTCCCGGCGGTGAGTTCGTCATGGGCAGCGACGGTCCGCACGCCGCTCAGGCAGAGGGCCCGCCACACCGGGTGATCGTTGACGGCTTCTTCATGGATGTCCACACGGTCACGAATGCAGAGTTTCGCGCCTTCGTGGACGCCACCGGCTACGCCACGGTGGCCGAACGCGTCCCCAACGCGGCGGACCTGCTGCGACAGATGCCTCCAGGAACTCCCGCACCGCCGGCAGCACTCCTGGTGCCGGGGTCGGTGGTGTTCACTCCGACGGGCCGTTCAGTGGATCTCCGCGATTGGTCGCAATGGTGGCGCTACGTGCCCGGCGCCGACTGGCGCCATCCCGAGGGACCAGGAAGCTCCATCGCAGGCAAGGACGATGTCCCCGTGGTTCACGTGGCGTGGGAAGACGCCGTGGCGTATGCCGAGTGGGCAGGGAAGCGGCTACCCACCGAGGCCGAGTGGGAGTTCGCGGCGCGCGGCGGCCTGGCGCGAGCGGAGCACGCCTGGGGCGACATGCCGTTCGACCCTGCGCGGCCGCAGGCGCACATCTACGAGGGCGTATTCCCCACACGCGCTGCCCGGCCGCGGCCCGTGGGCTCGTACGCGCCCAATGGCTACGGCCTGTACGACATGGCCGGGAACGTGTGGCAGTGGACGCTCGACTGGTTTCGGCCGGACACCTACCAGCGCGATCTCGAGCGCGGCGTGGTGCGCAATCCGCGAGGTCCGGGCTTCGGCCTCGATCCGCGCGACGGCTATCAACCCATGCGCGTGCTGCGCGGCGGCTCGTTCCTGTGCAGCGACTCGTACTGTCGCGGGTACCGCGTGAGCGCGCGACACTTCAACGCGCCCGACACGGGGGCGTCGAACATTGGCTTCAGGACCGTGATGACGGTGGAGCAGTGGCGCGCGTGGCGGGCCCGTGCGGCGGTCGAGTGAGGGCGATCACTCCATTCGTTCCAGCAGTTGGGCGAGCTCGGCGGCGGTCTGGACGCGTTCCTGCGCCTGCTTCCGCAGCAGCCGCCCCACCAGCGACGACAGCGGTCCGGGGACATCGGGGTTCAGGTCCGACAACGGCGGGGGGGCTTCCGTCAGCACCTTGGCGATGAGGGCGGTGGCCGTCGTGGCCTCGAACGGCAGCCGGCCTGCGAGGCATTCATACAGCACCAGGCCGGCCGAGTAGAGGTCGGCGCGTCCGTCAATCTCCTCACCCAGCAGTTGTTCCGGCGCCATGTACGCCGGCGTACCCACGATGAGGCCTGCTTCGGTGAGCGAGCTGGGGCGCTCAGCCAGGCGGGCGACGCCGAAGTCCATGACCTTGAGTACCCCCTGGGCGTCCAGCAACAGATTCTGCGGCTTGATGTCGCGGTGAATGACTCCCTGCTCGTGCGCCACGGCCAATGACGCGGCCAACTGCGTGCCGATGGCGAGGGCCGACGGTACGGTGAGCCGGCCGCGCATGTCGATCAGCTGGCGCACGGTGAGCCCTTCCACGAATTCCATGGAGAGGTAGTACACGCCCCGCCAGTCGCCGAAATCGTGGGTTCGGACCACATTGCGATGGGTAATGCGCCGGGCCAGGCGGATCTCGCTCTTGAACCGCTCGAGCAGCGTGGCGTTGCTCACGAACTCAGGCCGCAACGTCTTGATCGCGACCTCCTCGCCGAGCTCCAGATCCTTCACGCGGTACACGGTCCCCATGCCGCCCTCGCCCACCACGGCGAGGATCTCGTAGCGCTCGCCGAACCGCTGGCCCGCGCCGAGCGTGCCGGCATCGAGTGGCACGGAGAATTCGGCCGACCGTGTCCGGGCTGCGTCGATTTCGCGCCGCAGCTCGCGCACCTGGTCGCGCAGCCGATCCTCGCGGGCTTTCACCTGCGTCGCCATGGCGTCGAACACGCGGGCCAGGCGGCCCAGAGCGTCTTCCCGCCCGCCCACTTCCGCCAGGGTGCCGGCCCGATACGTGCCGGCCTCCACGGCGCTCGCGGCGGCGATGACCCGCTGCACTTCTTCCAAATAGCGTTTTTCCTGGTCGCGCAGGCGCTTCTTTTCCAGGCTCGCGCTGATCCGCGCCCGCAGCAGGATCGGATCGAACGGTTTGGGGAGAAAGTCCTCGGCCCCGCGTTCGATGCACCGCACGATGCTCGGCATGTCGTCGAGCGCCGAGATCATGATCACGGGAACGTCCCGCGTGGCCGGCGCGCTCTTGAGCTCCTGGAGCACCGCGTACCCGTCAACTTCCGGCATCATCACGTCGAGCAGCACGAGGTCGGCCGGGCGCTCCGCCATCCGGGCCAGCGCCGCTCGCCCGTGCTCGGCACAGTCCACCACATAGCCTTCCCGCTCCAGCCGCCGGCGCAGCACCTCGCGGTTGTCTTCCTGGTCGTCCACGACGAGGATACGCGCGGCGGCCGCCGCACCGGAGGGAGCCGCGGGCTGAGCTGATGCCGCACGGCTCGCGAGTGACGCGGGCGGGGCCGGGGCCGGCACCAGCCGGTCGGCCGCGGCGAGAATCTTCCGCAGATCATCCACCGCCGTGGCGCCTGGCGGGGTCTGGGCCGCGGCCAAAAGCCCCCCGATGGCCTGCTGGATTCGATGCTGAGGTTGGCGCAGGGAATCGTACAGCATGTCCAGCTCCCGCCGATCCACCGTGGCGCGCGTGGGGGCCAGCGTGGCGTTGATCAGCGCAAGGACGTCCCGTGCCGCGCCCAGGGTCTCTTGCAAGGCAGCGCGGCACGTGGCATAGGCCGGGTCGGTGGAGTCTTCGAGCAGCATCTCCGCGTAGCCCACGATGTGATTCACCGGAGTGCGGAGATCGTGTCGCAGCTCGGCCACCGCCTGCGGCGTGAGATCGGTGGCGGGACCGGTCACGACGACCGCTTGAGCAGCAAGTCGATTTTCTCCAGCAGGCGGGGCAGCTCGATGGGCTTGGTATCGTAGTCGTCGCAACCGGCTTCGAGGGCCTTCTCCCGGTCTCCGGCCATGGCGTGCGCGGTGAGCGCCACGATCGGCACCCGCTGCGTCTGCGGCCGCGCCCGCAACGCGCGCGTGGCTTCCCAACCGTCCATCTCGGGCAGGCTCATGTCCATGAGGATGAGGTCGTACCCGCCTGCCAGCGCCATGTCCACGCCCTGACGGCCGTCCACGGCTACGGCCACCTCGAAGCCCTTGCGCTCCAGACGGCGTGACAGCATGTCGCGGTTCATCTCGTTGTCCTCCACCAGGAGAATTCTCGGCATGGTGCTAGCCCTCTCCGGCATCCGCGGCCGGAAGCCGCAGCGTGAACACCGAGCCGCGGCCCGGCGTGCTGTCCACGTGAACTTCGCCGCCCATCATTTCGCAAAACCGCTTGGTGATCGCGAGCCCCAGCCCCGTGCCGCCGTACTTGCTCGTGGTGGAGACCTCAGCTTGGGAGAACGCCTGGAACAGCCGCGTCATCTGCGCGGCCGTCATGCCGATCCCCGTGTCCGAGACCGTGAAGACCATGATATCGCCGCGGCGGCCGGCGCCCGACTCCCGCCGGACCGCGAGCGTGATGGTGCCGCGCTCGGTGAACTTGGAGGCGTTGGACAACAAGTTCAACAGCATCTGGCGCACCTTCGTAAGGTCGGCGCGCATGGTGCCGGGGTCCTCCGGGCACACCAGCTCCAGCGTATTGGCGGTGCGGGCCGTGAGCGGCCGCACCGTGGTCAGGACATCGTCGAGCATGGTCCGCACGGGAAACGTCTCGACGTGGAGGTCCATCTTGCCCGCTTCGATTTTGGACAGGTCCAGGATGTCGTTGATCAGGGCCAGCAGATGCCGACCGGCCGTGTGGATCTTCTCGAGGTCGCCGGTCAGCTCCTGGTGTCCGAGCTCCTCGACCTCTTCCTGGAGCATCTCGCTATAGCCGATGATCGCGTTGAGCGGCGTGCGAAGCTCGTGGCTCATGCTGGCCAGGAACTGGCTCTTGGCGTGACTCGCGGCCTCGGCTTCGCGACGCGCGCGCAGCAATTCGGTGACGTCGTGGTACAATCCCATCAGCCCGATGCGTTCGCCGCCCACGATCACCGGCACGCCCAGCACTTCCACGTCCACCAGGGTCCCGTCCTTGCGCCGCCGCCGGCCAATGCCGTGGACCGGCTGGTCCAGCGCCTGCCGCGTGTAGGCTACCGCCTCGGAGCGGGTGCCCGCATCCGTGATGAGGTCGTCCAGGTTCTTGCCCACCGCCTCGGTCTGTGCGTAGCGGAACAGCCGTTCGAACGCCGGATTGCAGGAGACGATGTTGTGATCGCGGTCCAGCGTCACAATGGCCACGGGGCTGTTGAGCACCAGCGTCTCGAGGTACCGCCGCTCCCGCTGCGCCGCGGTGTAGAGTCGCGCGTTCTCGATGGCGATGGCGGCCTGCGGCGCGAACATGTTGAGCAGTCGCAGGTCCTCATCGTTGAACACCCGGGTGGGATCGGAATGGACCGTCGCGATGGCGCCCACGAGTCGCCGGCCGATCAGCAGGGGCGCCGCCATGACCGAATGCACCAGGACATCCGCGTATTGCGCGGATTGGCCCAGCCACTCGTGGTAGGACGGGATGATCAGGGGCTCGAGCGTCCGCGCCACGGTGCCCATGGCGCCTTCGCCCACGCGGAGGTGTGTTCCCGTCGAGTCCTTACCGATGTTCTCGCTCGCCACCACCACCAGCTCACGCGTCTCGTCTTCGTAGATCGCCACTTCGCCCCCGGTCACGCCGAGCAGCGTCACGGCCCGCTCCAGTACCGCCTGCAGCACCCGGGATAGCTCGAGGTCCGACGACAGGGCGGCCATGGTGTCGAGCAGGGCCTTGTGCTCGTCGGCGCGGCGGCGCTCCTCGGCCAGCAGGCGCGCCCGGGCGATCGCAATGCCCGCCTGATTGGCCGCGGCCGTGAGGATCTCGAAGTCTTCCTCGCCGAAGGCGTTCGGTTGTGCGGATTCAACCACCAGGACGCCCATCGTGACGCCGTCGGCGCGGAGCGGCACGTCCACCTCGGAACCGCTGGCCAGGCTGGGCAGGTAGCGCGACTCGCGCCGCACGTCCGGCGTGTAGTGCAGGTGGCCATCCTCGAGGGCGCGAGCGCTCAACCCTTCGCCCCGGGGTACGCGCCACTGGTCCGGCACATCGGGCCAGCCCACGCTGGCCTGGAGCACGCGATCGCCGGTGTGGGGGTCCACGAGGAACACGCCCACGAAGTTGTAGCCCAGGGCTT
>DATMAW010000057.1:0-16011 GCA_035559715.1 Gemmatimonadales bacterium
ATTCTTGCGGATCGAGACCGGGAGCCATTGGCCTGTCCCTCGTGCGGTAACCGCAGGATTGAGCGAACGCCCAGGCGGCGGCTCTCGCTCGCGTTCAGAGATCCCTTTCAGCACGTCACCCTCAAGTGCACGAAATGCGGCCGCCAGGCAGTCTATGTGCCGCGTAACGTGACCCAGCCGTCAGACGCGCAGCTCATGATGGGCTGAGGAGAGACGACGGCGAGTGGCTGGTGACGCGATCCAAATGATGGGGACGGTGAAGGAGGTACTTCCCAACACCACGTTTAGAGTCGAACTGGAGAACGGGCACGAGGTCCTGGCGTACGTGTCCGGGAAAATGCGCAAGAATTACATCCGGATTCTCCAGGGAGACCGGGTTGCCGTCGAGCTATCGCCGTACGATCTGACGCGCGGCAGGATTACCTACCGGTACAAGTAAGGGGTTGGCAACGATCCCGTCATGAGGGGCGGAGGCTAGAGGGTGTCTGACGCCCCTCACCCCTCGCTCCTCACCTCTTTGCGCGTCGCCTTACGCCACCGCCCACCGCTCGAACTGGGTTTCGAGGGCCATGTGGGTTCGCGTCCGGCAGCCTGCCTTCCGCAGGGCGTCCACAAGGGCCACGAGGTCGGCGTGGCTTTCACAACGGACCTTCAACAGAAACCGATCCAAACCGCTCAACCGGTGACACTCGAGCATCGCAGGCGTTCGAAGCCAGCGCTTGAACTGAGCCTGATCGAGTGGCCCATCCGATTCGACCTCGATGAAGGCAAGGAGGGGGCGACCAACCGCCGCGGCGTCCACGCGGGCGTGATACCCCGTGATGAACCCGGCAGCCTCGAGCCTCCGCACTCGCTGGAAAGCAGCGGCGGCGGAGAGGCCTACGGCCTCGCCAATCTCCTGATAGGCGATCTTTCCATTTGCCTCAACCAGCCGCAGGATCCTACGGTCCACGCCGTCGAGAGCCATGACAAAATAATATGTTGTCTGGCTAGTAGATTGCAAACTTTGGATAGTTGTAACACAACCCAAAGCTGATGATTTTCAGTCAGGAGTGGAGAGGATTCGCCTCCAGCGAATCGCCGTGAGCGGGGGGAGCGGAAGCACGCCGTTGGGATCGAAGCTGTAGTAGATGAACAGCGGCCGGCCACGGATCCGATCCCGACCCAGGAATCCCCACCACCGGCTGTCGTACGAGTGGTCTCGGTTGTCGCCCATCACGAAGAAGGAATCGGGCGGCACAACCAGGGGCCCCCAGTTCTTCATGGTAGGACGGTAGGTCTCCTTCGGCCGCTCCACGAGGTAGCGGACCTGCCACTGCCGCATGCGTGGATCTTCCTGGTCGGCAGTCCCTTCGGTCCGGATTGCATACGGCTCGTCCATCGCCTTCCCGTTGATGTACACGATGTTCGCGACCATGGAAATCGTGTCGCCGGGCATCCCGATGACGCGCTTGACGACGTTGACGGGCTCCTCGACCGAGTCGAACACCACCACGTCCTGACGCTTGGGCTCCCGGAACGCCGGCAACCGAGCGTGCACGATCGGCACCTCGGCGCCGTACAGGGCTTTGTTCACGAACAGGAAGTCGCCGATCAAGAGCGTGTTCTCCATGCTGCCGGAGGGAATGCGAAATGCCTCCACGAGCAACGCCCGCAGGAAGAACCAGATCACCAGGGCCGCCGCGATGGACTTGGCCCATTCCCAGGTGTGCTGCGAGAGCGACTTGCCTTTGCTGCTGCCCGCGTTCACGTCAGGCTCCCCTTCCTGCTACGGCCGTGGCTCGCGCCACTCCGCGATGAAGATGTTCGTTTCTCCCGGCACTGAGCCGAAGCGGTTCGACGCAAACACGAGCTTGGTGCCATCGGGTGAAAACATCGGGAACCCGTCGAAATCACCGTGCGTGGTGACCTGCACCAGACCGGTGCCGTCCAGGTTCACGAGGAACAGGTCGAAATTGCGCGAGCGGGGGTCTTTGTGGTTCGACGCAAAGATGATCCGCCGCCCGTCCGGGTGGAAATACGGGGCGAAGTTCGCACCGCCGAGGTGAGTCACCTGTCGCTGATTGCGACCGTCGGCGTCCATCACCCACAGTTCCATCCGGCTTGGTCGGACCAGGCCGTCGGCCAGGAGGGCGCGATAGTCGGTCGAATCCTGCGCCGTTGCCGGGTGATACGAGCGGTAGACGATGCGGCGCCCGTCCGGCGAGAAAAACGGGCCGCCGTCGTAGCCCAGGGTCGTCGTGAGCCGGCGCACATCGGTGCCGTCCACGTTCATCGTGTAGATGTCGAGATCGCCGTCCCGGGCGGACGTGAACACGATGCGGCCCCCGTCCGGTGAGACGGTGGCCTCGGCGTCGTACCCCGGCGTGTCGGTCAGGCGTTCGACGCCGCTCCCGTCGGCGCGGGCCGTGTAGATGTCGTATTCGTACAGCGGCCACACGTACCCACGGGAGAAGTCCGGACGCGGCGGGCAGGCCTCGCTCACGTGCACCGTGCTCGAATACAGAATTCGTTCGTCGTTGGCGTAGAAATACCCGCACGTCGTGCGACCCAGCCCGCTCGACACCCGGCGAAGTCCGCTACCGTCCACACCGACGACGTACTGCTGGTCGCAGGTGGAGTCGCTCTCCTGCCGCTGGAGGATCAGCCGCTGACCGTCCCGGGAGAAGTACGCTTCGGCATTCTGCCCACCCTGCGTGAGCTGGCGGATCTCGCCGAAGAAGCCCTCCCCGGGTTCGGGGGCCCGCGCGAGCGTGGCCGGCGCGTCCGCGCGACTGCAACTCGCCAACGTCACAGCGAGGAACGACAGCACCAGGATCTTCGAGTAGGACATGGGAGGCTGAAGATAGCGGGCCACGGGAGGAGAGTGCAGTGCGAATGCGACGCCGGGGCGTGGAACCGGATGCCCGCTCCTCCGCACCCTGCTAGAAGAAGAACCCCATTTCCAATCGGCCGCCCACGCCGGTAGCTCTCCGCATGAACCCGCCGAAGGATTGACCGGCAAGCTGGAAAAAGCCCGTGCGTCCTTCGATGGCCAGCCCGCCGGTAAACCCGATGCCCTGGTGTCCGCCGAGCACGACGCCGGCGCGGAGGGGGATAACGCGAATGAACCGCCACGTAGTGCCGACATCAACGGCGAGGGGCGCCTCGAAGTCTCCCTTGATCGGCAGCGTGGTGCTCACATCCACCTGCAAGATGCGATTGGCCCAGGCGCTGGCCGTGAAGCGGACGACGCGAGGCAATGTGATTCGCAGGTCCATCGTGTCGGTGACGGCGAGGCTGTCGAACGAGTTCAGGGAGTCCGACAGCTCGGCGATATCGTTGGTGCGCACGCGGAGTCGTCGCGTCTCCACCTCGACGTGGTGGATCGTTACCGTGCCGAGGTTGGCGACCATGGCCTCGAGCGCAAGGCCGGACGTGGGCCAGGTGAGCCGCAGCAGGATATCGGCTGCGATACTGGCCTTGCCGTTGAACGTGGAGTCAACGCTCGGCGTGTTGGCAACCTCGACTTCCGCATCAACGATGATGCTGTCGGCCGTAATCCGGATCACGTCGCCGCTGCCGACCGTGGAGCGCGCTCTGGCGAAGTTGAGCGGCTTGATGTACCGCCCGCCCACGCCCAGGTTGAGGTGGACGCCGTCTTCGGACCCGAGCGGGCCGAATCGCAGCACCGTGTGCGCCCCGCCTTCCACGGCAGCCAGCACGGCTCCTTTGGACGACCCCAGCGAGAAGTCTTGCGCGGACGTTCCGTCACGGACCAGCCGCACGAAGCTCTCATCCAACTGAAATGTGCCGTACGCGCGCCCCTGAGCTGACAGGCCCAGCCCGAAATGCCCGCCGAAGGGCCCACCCAGGTACAACCCGCCTTCGCCCTGCGCGAGCCCCGTCAGTCCGCGTCCCTGAGGCACGAGGTTGACGGCGTTCAGGATATCGCTGGGCAGCAGGTTGTTCGGGCCGGGGCATATTTCCCCGCCCCCGAAAGCATCAGTGGGGTTCAACAGCAGGCTGGTGGAGCCGCAGCGCAGCGTGATAATGGAACCGAGGTCCGTCAGGTTGAGCGAGTTGTTTTCCGCCATCACGCCCGTCGAGATCACGAAGCCCCAATGCGGGATCATCGCGTGGCGAAACGGGTCGAAGCGGAACGTGGGTGTGCGCCGATACGCGGCCTCGACCCGCGCAGCCTGGGAGCCTTCGGGAACGGCCTGCGCCGCGACGGGCGGAGCCACGAGAGCGAGCGCGATGAGGGGCAGCGTGAAGCGACGCATCAGCGTCCCCCCACCCGCACCCACACAATGGCGCGGGCGCTGAGGATCACCCGGTCCGTCGTGCGAATGGCGCCACGGTTCCCCGTTGCGGGAAGCAGTCGGATGCGCGTGCCGGACCCGAAGTATTCGCCGAAGAACACCCGCGCCTGTTGTCCCGTGAGCCGCACGTTCACCGTGTCGAGCACGGCCGCCGTCACCCGACCCTGCGCATCCACCGCGGCGGGGCCCAGCTGTGCGGGCCCGATCTCGACGCGGTTGCTGCGGCTGAACACCGTGTCCGCCCGCGCGCCCGCTCGCAGCGTGTCGGGCACCGCGGCGACCAGCACCTCGACGCCGAACGGCATCCCGTTCGTCACGATGAGCCGGGCGGCAGCCGAGTCCAGCGTGCCGGCGAGGTCGTTTGCTTTGGTGGAGTCGAGGCCCATGCCATCGCCATTCGCAACCGTGTCGAAGGCCACACCGGCCGGGGGAACCGTGAAGTCGAGCGCCACCGTAAGCCCCATGGCCAGGCTCACCGAGTCGGCGCGCGAGATCGTACTCTGCGTGCCGTCGCCCACACGCACCGTCCCTTCCCCGACCACGGCGGCGCGCTGGTTGCTGAGCACGAGGTCCACGACGCGGTCAATCAGCCGCGCGGACTGGAGCGAGAGCGACTTGGTTTGCCCCTTGCCGATCGTGAGAGTGGTGAGGCCGGGGTCCGTTACGGGCATCGTGATCTGGCCGGAACCGTCGGTCTCGTAGGCCGGTCTGTTCGAGCCATCCCGGGGAATCGCGCCGCCGGCCGTGAGCTTCACCACACCCAGCGTGAAGTTGCTCAACACGAACGCAGCGCCGGAGGTGTTGCGCACCGTCAGGTTGAGACGCACGTCGTTCAACGTCGAGTTCTTCACCGGATCCTCAAGCTGTCCGAAGTCCACGCTCGACGCGGGAATCTCGTCCGACTCTTCGACGGCGATCACCAGCTCAGGGGTCGCAGCCGGATTCAGCGTTCCGCTGAGGCGCTCCACCACGATTGTGCCGGTCCCGCTCTGGATGATCGAGCTGTCTGCCGTGGTCGCCGTGGTGGTGGTGGTCAGATTCACCGTGCCCGAAACGTTCACGTTCACGGAATTGGGGATGATCTTCACGCGCCGGAGGTTGATCGTGACCGAGGCGCTGGTATAGGTCCCGTTCCCCGGCGCCGCGGGAACCGTGAGCCCGCTGCGCGAGACGACGACGTTGTTGGAGTCGCGGAAGCCGTTGAGGGTCAGCGTATACGTGAGCACCCCGGGCAGCCGGTTCATCGTGGTGATCGTGATGCCCCCGCTGTCCACCACGACCGTGTCCACCGCGAGTATTCGAGCCTCGTTGGACAACGCCGCATAGTTTGCGTTGACGTTGGCGTTCCCGGGCGGGATCCCCGCGGGGACGTTCACCTTGAGCCGGGCGAACGCCAGGTTGTCGAAGCGCAGACGCCGCCCGAGGGCAACGCCCAGGGTCTCGGGGGCGATCGTGACGGCGAGTAAACCGTCTGCGGTGGTGGTGGTGTCGTCCCCCAGGAACTCCGCCACGGTGAACGTGTCCTGGGTGATCGGGATGGCGTATTCGAGCTGGCGGGCCGGGCCACGCGCGAGCTGATCGTGCGCTTCGGTGATCGTGGCCGGCTCACAGCCCACCATGAGCAGCCACGGAACCAGCGGACCAGCGACCTTCCACGCGTCACGCACGGCGGACCGCCCATCTGACAAGTGAATTGCGGACTAATCTCGGGCAACCGACCCACACGTCAAGGTGCGTCGCGGCTGCGGGCCAGCGGTCCGCGGTCACGCCAGCCGATCGAAGACCATCAAGGCGAGCAGCGCCGGCAAGTAGGTCACCGACGCGCCGAACAGCCGCTTCGCGTTGCGATCCGACACCTGCCAGAGCGCGCGCACACTAACCCAGACGAGCCAGGCAGACAACACGAACGCTCCGACGAAATACGGCGCTCCCGCGCCGCCAAACAGCGCCGGGGCCAGGCTCACGGGAACCAGGGCAAGCGCGTACACGGCGGCCTGACCGAAGGTACGCGTACCGTCCCGATCGTCCACGCTCACCATGCGAAGCCGCGCGCGCCCGTAGTCCTCGCGGTACAACCAGGCAAGCGCCAGGAAGTGTGGCACCTGCCACAGGAACACGATCCAGAACAGCGCCCAGGCCTCGCGCCCCAACGGCGCGCCCGTGGCCGCCCACCCGCCGAGCACGGGAAGCGCGCCGGGCACGGCGCCGACGACCGTGGCGAACGTGGTGTGGCGTTTGAGGGGCGTGTAGATGAAGACGTACGACACCAGCGTCAGCGCCGCGAGGACCGCGGTGATCCCATTGACGAACACGGCGAGGTGAATCACGCCGCCCGTGCCCGTGATCCACGCAAACGCGGCGGCTGGCCGCACGCCCAGGCGCCCGGTGGGCAGGGGCCGGGACCGGGTGCGCCACATAAGGGCGTCCACGTCCCGCTCGGCCACCTGGTTCAGCGCATTGGTCCCCGCGGCCACCAGCGCGGTGCCGATCACGGCGTGCAACAGCAGAACGGCGAGCGGCAAGCCTCCCCTCACCGGGGCGGTGAGAAAGCCCGCCACGACCGTGACGATCACCAGCATCACGATGCGGGGCTTGGTGAGTTCGATGAATGCGCGAACCGTGGCGCTCATTGGATCTCAACAATCACCGGGCGGGCGGTGCAATGCAAGACAGGCGCCGCCCTCACTCTTCGGCCATGAACGCGTAGCGGTAGTCCGTGGGCGGGGCGAAGTTCTCTTTGATCGTCCGCGGCGACACCCAGCGCACCAGGTTGAGCATCGAGCCGGCCTTGTCATTGGTACCGCTCGCCCTCGCCCCACCGAACGGCTGCTGGCCAACGACGGCGCCGGTCGGCTTGTCGTTGATATAGTAGTTCCCCGCGGCGAACCGCAGCACCTGGTTCGCCTCACGCAGGGCGGCGCGATCCTGCGCGAACACCGCGCCCGTGAGCGCGTACGGCGACGTGCGATCCACCAGCTCCAGCGTCTGCCTCCACTCGCGCTCGGGGTAGACGTACACCGACACCACCGGCCCGAAGATCTCCTCGCACATGGTGCGGAAATCCGGGCGGTGGGCCTGGATGATCGTGGGCCGGATGAAGTATCCGTCGCGGTCGTCGGTCTCCCCCCCGGCAATGATCTCCGCGTCCGGGCTGCGGCGCGCTTCCTCGATGTAGCGCGAGATGCTGGTGAACGCGTTCCGGTCGATCACGGCGCCCATAAAGTTCCGGAAATCCGCCGGGTCCCCCATCGCGAGGCCCGTGGTCAGCGTGACGACCTCGTCGCGGATCTCACGCCAGGTTGTGTCCGGCACGTACACCCGCGAGGCGGCACTGCACTTCTGCCCCTGGTACTCGAAGGCGCCACGAATGAACGCGGTGACGAGCGCCGCCTGGTCGGCACTCCGATGCGCCACGATGAAGTCCTTGCCCCCCGTCTCGCCCACGAGTCTCGGGTAGCTGCGATACCGTCCGATGTTCTCGCCCACCGTGCGCCACATGGACTGAAACACGGTGGTGGACCCGGTGAAGTGAATGCCCGCCAGATCGCGATGCAGCAGGGCGACGCCGCTGATGGCCGCCGCGTCACCCGGAATGAAGTTGATCACGCCCGGCGGTAGGCCGGCTTCCATCAGCAGTTTCATGATGAAGTAGCCGGAGTACACCGTGCTGCTGGCGGGTTTCCACAGCACGGTGTTCCCCATCAACGCGGGTGCCGTGGGCAGATTGCCTGCGATCGAGGTGAAGTTGAACGGCGTCACGGCGTAGACGAAACCTTCGAGCGGGCGGTAATCCAGGCGATTCCAGGCCCCACCCACCGACAACGGCTGCTCCTCGTACAATCGCTCGGCGTAGTGGGCGTTGAACCGGTAGAAGTCCACCAGCTCACAGGCCGCGTCGATCTCGGCCTGATGCGCGGTCTTGCTCTGGCACAGCATGGTGGCGCCATTCAGCGTGGCACGCCACGACGTGGCGAGCAGTTCGGACGCTTTCAGCAGGACCCCTGCCCGGTCCTCCCAGGGCCATGCCGCCCACTCACGGTGCGCCTCCGCGGCCGCCTCGATGGCCAAGTTTACCTCACTGGGCCCGGCCTTGTGCCACGTTGCCAGTATGTGGCCGTGTCTGTGGGGCATCACGGCTCGCGCCGTATTCCCGGTCCTGATCTCTTTTCCGCCCACGATCACCGGGATCTCCACCTGCTGGCCGGCCATTTCGGCGAGCGCCGCCTTGAGTGAACGCCGCTCCGGCGTGCCTGGCGCGAACGAGCGGACCGGCTCGTTCACCGGGATGGGAACTTGAACGTGACTGCTCATCGGCGCGGGGCTCCTCGACCCATCGCTCGGCCGGCGCTGCCGGCCCAGCGGATAAGTGTGTCAGGTCAGAAATGCAGATGGAATTCCAGGCTGATTCTATCCGGGTCCGTCGTGGCCTGCGGGATCCACTGATCCACAGTGTAAAACATCGCGGCCCGCAGGAACCCGACGGGGAACAGCTCCAGGCCAAAGCGCCATCGGACTCGCTCATCTTCGGGAATTGCCCGGCTCCTGTCGAAGTAGCCGTACGTCGCCTTGGCGTTCACGCCTTTCGCAAGGAGCAGGTCGCCCGCCACGTACACGGCGTCCTGTTTGAGCACCGGACCCACGGGCGGGCGCTCCTCGATGCGGTCCACCTCGCCCAGCAACGACAGCCGGCCGATACGAACGCCACCGAAGCCTCCGAACACGTCGCGCCGGGCGGCGCCATCGCCTTCGTTGCGCGATGCCGATCCACCGAGACGGAATTGGCGGAACACGAGCGCGGCCGAGGACGTGACCTGCTTGCCGTCGTTCCCTTCCGCCGCGCCGGCCGTGCCGTTCGTCACGGACACGAACCACGACAGCGGCCCGGGCTCGAACCCGAATTCCACCCCGATGTCGGGAGTGTCATAGGTGAACCCGGTTTGCTGGCGGACGTACTCCGCGTCGTCCTGAAGCCGGAGTCCATACGGCAAGAGGAACTTCCCCGCCTTCACGTACCCGCCGCTCCCGGGTAGCTGCATGAGCGCAAAGGCCTCGCGCGTATCAGCCCGGCCGGGGCCGAGCGTCTCGTCAACATAGAGCGCCAGCAGGCGGTCAATGAGACGAGCCTCCAGGTACATGTTGGCCTCGTCCAGCTCGAGCGCCGTTTGAGGCGAGCGATCCGACACGTAGCCCGACGCCACGGTCCGGACGTCCCAACCGATCGCGAGGTACTCGGTGAGGGCGCGACTCCGGGTGGGATACGCGCGCATGGGCAACTGGGTCTGAGCGTACATGCTTCCGTAGTCCGAGCGACCTCCCCCGCCACTGCGGTTCACGTGGCATGCGGAGCACTTGAGCCCCGTGCGGATGGCGAGATGGGGCTCGGAGGAAGCAACGGCGGAAGCGGCATGGGCGGAACGAAGGGCGGTGAGACCGCTGACGACCGCTACCACGCCGACGATGGCAACACGATTGAGTAGCCTCATGGTCAGTTGTTCTTCGCGCCGAGGGTGATCCACGTTCGAATGCGGGCGATCTCGGTGGCGGAAAGCGGGTTGCCGCCGAGCGGCATCCGGGCACCGGAACCTCCAACGTTCGCCTGCGTGCCTTGCACCTTGTGCACCAGGTAGCTCGAGTCGGGCTGGAATGGGCGCACGCGCCGCAGCGCCGGCGCCTCCGCCGACGGGACGTTCACGATGCTCGCGTAGGCCGAACCGGCCGCCAGGCTCATCCCCTGCGCCGGCGACGTTCCGGCATGGCAGCCGCTCAAGGCGCAGTTCTGGTTGAAGATCGGTTGCACGTGCCCCGAGAGCGTCACCGAATCACTCCCGGTGCCTGATCCATCAGGGTTACCGAACTCGTCGAGCCCGGTCCCGTCGCCCGCCGGGCAGCCAAGAGCGACCGTGGCGATCACCATAACGGCAATCATCGCTGACGCAAAGGATCTCATCGCCGCTCCTCGTGAGGGTGGGCTGAAAAAGTGTAACCCCACCGGCGCGAGGCGGCGAGGTCGCTCAGCCGATGGTGCCGGGCAATTCCAGCGGAAGTGTGAGCCGTGCCGCACAGCCGCGCGCGCCGCGGCGGTTCTCGAGCGTCAGGGTGCCTCCGTGGGCCTCGGCGATCTGACGGCTGAGCACGAGTCCGATGCCGGACCCCTGAGGTTTGGTGGTGAAAAAGGGAACGAACAGATTCGCGGTCTCGGGAAGGCCGGGTCCGTCGTCCTCGACCCAGATCGTCACGTGGTCAGCGTTCACCGTCCAGCCCGCTCGGACGGCTCCATGGGTTTCGAGCGCCGCATCCGTCGCATTGCCGATCAGATTGATCAACACCTGCTCCAACTGGTCGCCGTCCGCGCGCAGTGTCGTGGGAGGGCCTTCAAGGACCTGCACCGAGTGCCTCGTCTCCAACCCGACGACGCGACGCACGAGGCCCGCCAGGTCCACCGGCGCCAGCGTGGGCCGCGGAAGGCGGGCCAGGCGAGAGTACGCCGCCATGAAGCGGCTCAACGAGTCCGCTCGGGACCCGATCACCGCAAGCCCGCGCCGCAGGTCT
The DNA here is from genome assembly GCA_035559715.1 of Gemmatimonadales bacterium. Lineage (GTDB taxonomy): Bacteria > Gemmatimonadota > Gemmatimonadetes > Gemmatimonadales > GWC2-71-9 > JACQHC01. Next base: position 10,854 of record DATMAW010000057.1, read on the forward strand.
TCGCCCCGGCTTCCGGCTGCGAGCGGCGGGTCGCGCTCCAACGCCTGCTCCAGGCTCTTGGCAATGGACCGGATGGGCGCCAGGGAATTGTTGATCTCGTGGCCGAGCACGCGGATGAGTCGCTGCCACGCGAGCCGCTCCTCGGCGCGGAGCGCCCGGCTCACGTCGGACAGGACCACGAGTTGATGCGGCCGGCCGTCCTGGCGAAACGCCGTGCGGCGGACCTCCCAGCGTCCCGGGCGGCCGGCGAGAGCGGTTTCAGTGGTGCGCGGCACGTCGCCGACCAGGCACTCGGCGAGCCCTAACTCACCCGCGGTACGGTCGAGGACTCGCGCCGCGGGACCGATGAGCCGCTCGCCCGCGCGATTCACCAACCGGAGCCGCTGCTCCGCGTCGAACGTGAAGATGGCCACGTCCACTTCCTGGATCACGTGCCGCAGTAACGCCGTGGCCTCCACGGCGCCTAGGCGCTGCCCTCGCAGCACGTCGGCGAGCGCGTTGACCTCGAACAGGGCGAGACCGAGGGCGTTGTCCGTTCGGGCGCCGCGCGCGCGGATGGAGTAGTCCCCTTCGCGCAGCGCGGCGAGCAGGTTGGAGATGGTTTGCAGCGGGCGCTGCACGCGCTCACCGAGCGAGGCCGCGACCGTCACCCACCAGCCGACCACCAGCAACGTCAGCGTCCACTGCGTTCTCGGTCGAAAGTCGCCTGTCCACAATAGGCCCATGGCGAGCAGCACCGCCGGCAGGCCCGCCAGGAGCCCGGTGACGAGGACGCGGCGCTCGTGGGTCGTCAGGCGGCGTGACCTCCGGGCGACAGACCGTGATGCTGGAGTCGGCGATACAGCGCGCTGCGGGAGAGGCCGAGCGCCTTGGCGGCTTCGCTCACGTTGCCGCCCGCGCGTTCCAGAGCCCGCCGGATGAGGTGCCGCTCGACGTCCTCCAGCGTCATCTGTTCAAGCGCCACCGCGACATCGCCGTCGGCCCGCCCCAGTCCCAGGTCCGACGGGGTAACGCGCTCGCCGCCGGCCACGAGCACGGCGCGCTCAATCGCGTGGAGCAGTTCGCGGACGTTGCCCGGCCAACGGTGCGCCAACAAGGCCTCCAGCGCTGCCGGCTCGAACCCCGCCAGCGTTCGGCCATAGCGCCCGTTGAATCGCTCCAGCGCGTGCGCCGCCAGCAGGGGAATGTCTTCCGGACGGTCGCGCAGCGGCGGCAGCCGGATCTCCACCGTGTTGAGGCGAAACAGGAGATCCTCGCGAAATCGGCCCGCGCTCACCGCCGCGCGCAGGTCGGCGTTCGTCGCCGAAATGATCCGCACGTCCACGCGCCGCGCCCGTGAAGAACCCACTCGCTCCACTTCGCCGGTCTCGATGACACGAAGCAGCTTAGCCTGCTGGGCCAGAGGCACGTTCCCGATCTCGTCGAGAAACAGCGTACCGCCGTCGGCCATCTCGAACCGACCCACCCGGTCCTGCTTGGCGTCCGTGAACGCGCCTTTCACGTGGCCGAACAGTTCGCTCTCGAACAATCCCTCCGACAGTCCGCCGACGTTCACCGGCACCCACGGCCGCCCGGCGCGATGCGACGCCGCGTGGATGTGGTTGGCGATCACTTCCTTGCCCGTCCCATGCTCGCCCGTAATGAGCACGTGCGCGTCCGACGGCGCGATGCGCCGGACCAGCTCCAGGACCGGCTGCATGGAACGCGCCCGCGCGATAAGGTCTGGCACCGCCGGGTGGCGGAGCAGGCGATTCTCGCTCTCCAACCGTTCCGTCCGGCGCAGGGCTCTCCCCAGCGCGATCTGCGTGCGCAGGGTCGTCAGCAGGCGGGCATTGTCCCACGGCTTCTCGACGAAATCCCGCGCGCCACGACGCATGGCCTCAACCGCGCGATCCACCGAACCCCAGGCGGTCATCACGATCACCGGGAGCGTGGCGTCCGCTGCCATGAGGCGGCTCAAGAGATCGAGCCCCTCGGCTCCCGAGGTCGTGTCACGTTGGTAGTTGAGATCCATCAGTACGGCGTCGAAGTCGCGCTCGGCGACCGCGACGGCGACGCCCGCCGGCGAGGTTGCCATTTCGATCTCGTAGCCTTCGTCCTTGAGCAGGAGACGCAGCGCTTCGAGCACGTCGCGCTGGTCATCCGCTACGAGGATACGGGGGGCTCGATGGCCGGGCATCGGTGATCGGAACGGTTTGAATTCAGGCCGAGGTGGGCAATCTACCGGCAGACCAGCGGAGCGACCACACCACGGCAGTTACGACACCAGCCGCGCCAAGAGACCAGCCGCAAGGATCACGGCTGATGCTCCAGCCAAAGGACCGTAACTAGCGCAATGACGTCGTCTGGCGACCCGCAACCCCGCCAGTTGGTCGTGGAATACCATTCCGTTGCGTGGCGCCTCGGGTCCAGCGGCCGCATATCAGCCCGCGGGGCCGAGTCAATGCGCGCCTAGCGCCCTTGAGCTGCCGGCCTCACCGCCCCCTGGGTTTCGCCGACGCACCGCTGCTGCCTCCACCGCCGCCACCCCTCGAGTAACCGCCCGGCGAGGCCTGGCCTGCCCCCGATGATCCGCCACTCACCGATGCTGACGAACCGCCGCTCGAACTCTGAGAGCCGCCGGAGCGTGGCTTCGCGGTTCGCCCGCCACCGGCGGAATCACCGCCCCTCGTATATCCTCGCCCGCCAGCGGCACGCCCTGCCTGGGAGCCGGATGTGCGATCGCGCACGACAATCACCGGTCGCCAGTATCCGCCACCGTACCAATACGGGTCGTACCAGCCATACGCGCCGCCGTAGTACGGGCTATACAGTCCAGGGCAGTAGAAGGACCAGTAGAGTCCGCTGAAGCAGGCGCCGAAGTACCCGCCTCGGCCCCACCATCCCCAGCCAAACGGATCGCCGTAGCCGCGCCTTCCGCCTCGCCGTTCGGAAGGCGGATCAGGCTGCCAGGACGCGCGCATTGCCTGACGGTCAATCGCGAATCGGCCGGGGTAGGACACGGCAACCAGAACATCAATCACGTCGTTCGGAACACCCGCGTCAGCCAGCGCGGCAACGTCGTCTGCATCCAGATCGAACACCTGATTGCGCTCGATCAGGAACGCCACCAGCGCTTCCGGATCCACGTGCTCAGCCGCTTCTCGCACGTCTTCCAGCGACAGCTCAGCGGACGCCAGCAACCTCGCCTCCGCCGCCCGCGTCATGCGCTGCGCTGACGCCTCGAAGCCCTCCGGGGCATCGGCGCCCGTCGCGGCCCGATACCATGAGACGCGGGGTGCTCGCTCGGAGCCCAATCCGACGGCCTGAGCATCCAGCCACTCATCCGGCGACGCTATCGCCATGATGCCCGACCCGGTGCGCCGCGCGTCATCGGTGCACGTCAGCTCAGATCTCAGGAACACTCGCCGGCCGTCCGCGGAGAACGTCGCGCTCTGCCAGCCCGAGCAGTCTTCGTCGGCGATGGCGCGGCGCTCGCCGTCCGCGACGATGATCCGGCTCGAGGCAACCTGCCCGTTCTCGATCGTCGCGATTTCGATTCCATTGTCATCCAGCGACGGACGGACACACACCACGACATCTGGCGTCTCGCTCTCGGCGCCGGCCCGCCAGCAGCCCAACCAGGGGAGCCAGCGCGAATCCATGGCCTGCTGCGCCAGCAGGTTCGCGGGCGTCATTGAGAGCCCCAGGATCACCGCCGCCAGCGTCACTCCGGTTTTCGTTTTCATGGGAACCTCTCCGGCTAGAGGCGGAAATGCAGGCCCGCCGAGAACTCGAAACCACTGAGGTCTATCCCGTCCGGGAACGCGAAGTCCCGACGAAGTTCCGCATTTGCCCTGGAATAACGGGCATCGGTGCTCAGAAAGACGCGCGTCCCCAAGCTATACTGAGCCCCAGCCATGAACAGGCCCATGAAGGCCCATCCGTCCGAGGTAAGCCTGTCATTGAAGATCGAATAGTCCGTGAAATCCACAAACGACCCTTCCTGCTCCAGCTCGTATCGCACCATCCCGGCCCCGATGCCGACATAGGGTCGCAAGCGTGAGGGTATCCACACAAAGCGGCCGATCTGCCGGCCGCGCGGAGTGAAATACCATCGCACCGCTGCCGAGAGCGGCGTCGTCGCGAGCATGGTCGTCTGCGTGATGGGGAGATCGTTCTGATCCACGTAGTTGCGGAACTCCGAGGCGGCACGGCGGCGAGCGTGACCTCCGCTTAGAACTACGTCCATCGGCTCCGCCACCTTGATGGCGATCTCCCCGGCCAATCCCAGCGCGTAGAAGTCGCTGCGGTCCAGCGTGAGGGTGTCCGTGAAAAACCTGAACACGTCGCTGCGCGCACTCCTCAGGTTGAACCCACCGGTCAGTCCAACCGAAACGCGCGGCGCGCGAAACAGGAACCCCGGACCGCCCTGCGGTGGGCGCCGAATGATGGGGTCCTGTGCGTGGAGCCCGGGGGTAAGCGCTACAACCGCGAGGATGAGCAAATGCGTGATGCCTGGGCGGACCATGGGCACGGTGCCTCCTGCCCTAACGTGGTGACGTTCGTCCTTCAGGCTGCCAGAGGCAGCGAAATGTGTGCCACGTCACACGGCAAGCTAACACATTGGAAAACTTCAGGTTGCATCAGGACATGGATGGCCGCTGTGTCCACTCCAGGGTACGAAGCGGCATCGGACGCCTTGTTGCCGCAGCGGCGTCCCCGACCATTTGACCCCACCCCCACACCCTTCGTTCGCTACATACCGCAACGCCGCCATTGGTCCGCGTTCCCGCGGGACGGGAGGCGCTGGTAGGGGTCGCTCGAACCAAGTCGCGGAAGTCGGGCACGGAGACGGTGCCCCGGTCCGCCAAGGTGCTGATCACGTCCCGGCTCGCTCGGGTGGAGGCGGCACGCGCGCTGCTCAGGCTGCGTGCCACGGCACTTGCGTCGGGGGCAGCAATCGCCGACGGCAGCAATCGCCGGGGCCGAGAGCCAGGCTCCCTTCACCCCCGACACCTAGCACCTGATACCTGACACCTGACACCTGGCACCTGCCACCTGCCACCTGGCACCTGATACCTGACACCTGCCACCTGCCACCCGTCACCTCACTCATGCACCGCCTCCACACCACAGAGCCACTATTCCTGCCTCAGCGCCGCCATCGGATCCACCT
>DATMAW010000058.1:0-3315 GCA_035559715.1 Gemmatimonadales bacterium
GTCTAACCAAGCGCTGCAGCTGTCGGGCGGCGCTCGTTTGATAGGGAAGCGTAGGTTTGTGCGCCGGCCCGCACCGCGCTACGCTCGGGGCCACGGCTCGCGGGCCGGCGAGTCGCCCGCAGCTGAGCGCTGATTCGTTATGCCGCCCTACGCGACTTGTACCGGGACCCAACACGCAGAGGTGGTGCCCTGTCCTCCCGGACACTTGACGATGCCTTGACGGAGCCAGGATCAGTTTGAGGAAAGTTGAGTACGCGCTCGCACCGAGCTATTCCTGGGAGGCTCTCGTGCTGCACCTTGACCCTACGGCATCGCGAGTGCGATGCACGCCCGTAATTGCTGTGATGAATCCCCGGCTGGTACTGGTCCTTGCCCTCGCCAGCGTCCCAGGACCGCTCTCCGGACAGGCATCCCCGGGTCCCCCGCAGACTTTCCTCTATGTCACGTCAGGTGTCGGCATTGGAAGCAAGCCCTTGGCCGTACAAGGCGGTCTTTCGGCGCACGTTCCTGTGGGCGAGTTTACGCTTAGGTGGGCTATCCTCAGCGATATCAGCGTCTTCGGTGCCAGCGACAACGTTAGCGATGGGGCGCTCCTTTATGGTGTCAGACGACTCGCGGCACACACCTGGTTTAGCCTGGGGGCCGGACCAGCGGTAGCAGAGGCCAATCAGTACAGATGCATCGAGGCTTCTGCCATCTTTGTCTGCAGCGCCTACGAGCGGAACAGGCACACGAGCCTCGGACTGGCGTTTCACGCCACAGTCGGCTGGGCCCCGGCGAAGACGCTTGGCATCAGCGTCAGCTTGTTTGGAGATGCCAATGATGCCCAGTCGTTCATGGCCGCCACCCTGAATCTCCACTTGGGCAAACTGAGATAGATTTCGACTGTAGCTGCGCCCAATAGCTTCACGCCGAGGGCGAGGGCGGACCGGGTAAATCGAGCGTCGGGCGGCATAACGGGGGCGTGAAGCTGCCAAGCCGCGCACGAATGGACCTCGTTCTCCCTCTGCTGCGTCTCGGGCGCGCGGCTTGCAGCTTACGCCCTGTACGTTATGCGTCAGCGGCATCATTGCAGGCTCCTGCCAGGACGTTGATATTAGGAACATGGGCAGTACGCGCATCGACATATCGGGCCTGACGCCGGCCGAGCGACTTCAGCTGGTCGAGGAGCTCTGGGATAGCCTGTCCCCGGCCGACATCCCACTCACGGCCGCCCAAGCCGAGGAACTCGACCGCCGCGAGGCCCTCCACCGTGCGGATCTGCGCCGGGGGCGGCCGTGGCGAGATGTTCTCGACGAGATTGAGCGTCGCCGCGGCTGATGCCGCCGCTCTTTATCGAGCCCGAGGCCGACAGCGACCTCGATGCGGCATTTGTATGGTACGAAGAACAGCGACCGGGCCTGGGAAGCGAGTTCCTCGCAGAGGTGGCACACACCCTGGCTCTCATTGAGGAAGCCCCGGAGCGCTATCCTGTCCTTCGTGGCAGCACCCGGCGCGCGTTGGTGCGCCGGTTTCCCTACGCCGTCTTCTACATCGTGGACCCCGAGCTGATCGCGGTGACAGCCGTAATGCACGGTCGCAGAGACCCGCGACGCTGGCAAAGCCGAGCTGACGCATAACAACGAAATGGAGCCGACGGGCGCTCGCGATGTCCGGCACCCGTTGACTGGTTGGCTTCCGACTCGGCGATAAGGAAGAGATGTTTGTGTGCGCCGGGCATGACGCCCGCGGCTCATTTCGAAGCCGTTATGCGGCTCCCGCGCACCGTCCCTTGTCGTCGCTGACTGTGTGATTACATTGTAATTACTCCATAAGGAGCACGGCTTGAAGACCCGACTCGTGCGTATAGGCAACTCCCGGGGCGTCCGGATCCCGAAGCCCTTGCTTGATCAGGTAGGATTGGAGGAGGAGGTCGAACTCCGGCTGCTCGACGACGGCATCATGATCAAGGCCGCCGGGACGCCGCGGACTGGCTGGGCCGAGGCTGCCAGGCTGGCGCATGAGCGGGGAGAGGATGGGCTGCTGGATCAGCCGACCCCCACTCAGTTTGACAAGACGGAGTGGGAGTGGCGGTAAGGCGCGCGCGGCGGGGAGAGGTCTACTTGGTTGCCCTCGACCCGACGCAGGGTCGCGAGATCCGCAAGGCGCGCCCGTGCGCCATCGTATCCCCGGACGAACTAAACGATCACCTTCAGACGGTCATCGTGGCCCCGATGACCACGGGCGGGCATCCATATCCCTTCCGCATTGCATGTCGCTTCCAGCACCGCGACGGTCATGTTGTGCTCGACCAACTACGGACCGTCGACACGAGCCGCCTGCGGCGGCGCCTAGGCCACCTATCTGGCGCAACGTTGAGCGCAGTGCTTCGCACGTTGCAGGAGATGTTCGTGGAATGAGGGAGCCGCATAACAACGAAATGGAGCCGACGGGCGCTCGCGACGCAGAGGTCCGTGCAACGACCAGCGCGCCCGCACAGGCTAAGGAAGTGATGTTTGTGTCCGGCCGGCATGACGCCCGCGGCTCATTTCGGGGTCGTTGGGCGGCGAACCGGCATGCTCCGTAGTAGTCGAGAGAGCAGCCCGGCGTCACCTGGAAAGGACCCGGAAAGATGAATCGGTTTCTCATTGCCATCATCGTCGCCGGCTGTGCCCTTGCCGGTGGGGCAGACCTAAACGCACAAGAAGAGCTCTTCAATTTTGGCCGGCAATGGAACGGTTGGTCGAGTTCTTTCCGGTCCATCTACTTGGATGGCTTCATCGACGGCCAGAGCAGTACTTACTTCGCGTTAGAGGGTGACCTACCGTCAGAACGGCGTGAGGCGCTGAGACAGAAAACCTTCACTTTCTATGGAGTGGATGCAATTCGCGACGTCATGACGGACTTGTACGCTGATCCAGCCAATGCCTTCATTCGCTATGATGCGATGGTCTATATCGCGCGCGCCAAACTGGACGGCAAGGACGTTGAGCCCATGCTGAGGTATTCACGAGAGAACGATCGGCGTTCTCGGAAGCCCTAGAAGGCTGACAGTTCATCCTGATTCGCCGCCCAACCAGCGGCTGCAGCTGGCGGGCGCTCGCAAGCGAGCCGCCCGGGCGACGCCGACGCCGTCGCTGGAGGTAAGGAAGAAATGTTTGTGTATCGCGACCCGGTTGCCCGCAGCTGAGCCGCACTTCGTTATGCCGCCCTACGCGACTTGTACCGGGACCCAACACGCAGAGGTGGTGCCCTGTCCTCCCGGACACTTGACGATGCCTTGACGGAGCCAGGATCAGTTTGAGGAAAGTTGAGTACGCGCTCGCACCGAGCTAT
>DATMAW010000059.1:0-15550 GCA_035559715.1 Gemmatimonadales bacterium
GGTCCCGGTGTGAGGTGTGTGAGCTGACGCTTGCGGCGTCTGTCAGCATGTCATGGTGCAGAGGTGACAGGTGCAGGTGTCAGGTGTCGGGTGTCAGGTGTCGGGTGTCAGGGCCGAGAGCCAGACTCCCTTCACCCCCGACACCTAGCACCTGGTACCTGACACCTGGCACCTGCCACCTCACCCATGCACCGCCTCCACACCACAGAGCCACTATTCCTGCCTCAGCGCCGCCATCGGATCCACCTTCGCCGCCCGGCGAGCGGGCACGTACGTCGCGGCGAGCGCCACCACGGCGAGCAGCGCTGCCGCCCCGCCGAACGCGGTGGCGTCGCTCGTGGACGTCTCGTAGAGCAACGACGCGAGCACCCGCGTCGCCGCGAACGCCCCGGCGAGCCCCGCCGCGACTCCGGCCCCGACGAGCCACAGGTTCTCGGTCACCAGCAGGCGAACCAGATCGCCCGGCCCCGCACCGACCGCCATCCGTAACCCCATTTCTCGCGTGCGCTGAGTGACGGCGTACGCCGTGAGCCCGTAGATCCCGACCAGGGCCAGTGCCACGGCCAGCGCCGCAAAACCGCTCAACAGCGACATGTTGAAGCGGCGTGCTGCCGTGGAGCGAGAGATCATCTGCTCGAGGCTCACGATCTCACCGATCGGCTGGCTCGAGTCGAGCTGTCGCACGGCATCGCGCAGCGCGCCCGCGAGCAAGAGCGGCGAACGCCGAGCGCGCACCGTGATCCACATCTGCGAGGTCCCCTGGGCCTGGGTATAGGGCAGATACATCTCTGGCATGGTGGAGGCGTCGAGCGACGCGTAACGCACCGGTCCGATGACGCCGATCACCGAGAGCCTGGAGGCGCCGCCGGGGAACGCCACGGGGATCGTGCGGCCCAACGGATCCTGCCCCGGCCACAAGAGATCGGCCAGCTCACTATTGACCACCACGACGCGGGGCGCGCCGTCGCGATCGGCCGCGGTGAAGTCGCGCCCCTGCCGGAGCGGAATGCCTAGCGTGCTGAAGTATCCCGGCGCCACCACCGACAGCCGGCTCGCGAGGAACGGCTCGGCAAAGTCCGGCCGGACTTCCCGCGGGTCGAACGCCAGAATCTGCACGCTTCCCGTGAGTGGCAGCGTGCGGGATAAGCTCACGCTCGCCACGGCGGGATGTTCGACGAGCGCGTCCGAGAGCCGTTGGAAGAACTCGGCCTGCTGCGGGAAGCCGGGATAGCGGTCCGGCGTGAGGCGAATGCGGGCCGCCAGCACCTCGCGCGTGTCGTAGCCTGGGTCGATGGACGTGAGCCGCACGAAGCTCTTGATCAGGAGGCCCGACCCAACAAGCAGGACCAGGGCGAGCGTGATCTCCGCGACGACGAGCATCGCGTTGATGCGGCGCCGCTCGCGGCTCCCGGTGGAAGCACCCGACTCCTCGCGCAACGCCTGCTCGACGCCCGACACCGAGACACGCAGCGCCGGTACCAGTCCAAACGCGACCCCAGTGGCGAGGGAGAGGCCGAGCGCGAACACGAGCACGCGCGCGTCCATGCCGATCTCGCGCGCGCGCGGCAGCACGTCCGGCCACAGAGCGAGCAGCGCGTCCACGCCCCAGAAACCCAACACGACCCCGACCGCCCCGCCGAGGAGCGCCAGGGCCACGCTCTCGGCCAGGAGCTGCCGCGCGATGCGCCAGCGCCCGGCGCCGATCGCCTGCCGCACCGCGATCTCCTTACGCCGCGCCGCACCGCGGGCCACGAGCAACGCGGCCGCGTTGGCGCAGGCGATGAGCAGGACGAGGCCCACGGCGCCGAACAGCACCCACAGTGCGCGGGGTGAGACGCCATCCCGCAGGACCTCGTCGCGCAACGACTGCACGTCGAACTGGGTCGCGGGGTTGACGACCGTTCGCGGCCCGCCGCCCGGCCCGCGCCGCCCCATGTTGACCTCGATGCGCTGCTCGCCGGTCTGCTGCTGGTCGCGCTGGGCGGCATTGATGCGCTGCGCGATCACAGCCAGGTCTGCCTGCGCCTGCTCGATCGTGGCGTCCGGGGCGAGTCGCGCCACCGTGTTGAAGGCGTAGAACTGCCGATCCGTCTCGACCTCCGGGCTTGCGCGGAACCGCTCGCCCAGTGGCACCCAGAGCTGGATGTCCTCGTCGGGGAAACGGAACGCCGGTGGCATCACGCCGATCACGGTAAACGGCCGATTGTCCAGCGAGATCGTCCGACCAATCAGGCTCGCGTCGCTCCCGAACAGGCTACTCCACAGTCCGTGACTCAGGATCGTCACCCGATCCCGCAGCTCGCCCGGTGCGAAGGTCCGCCCTGCGAGCGCCTCGACGCCCAGCACGCGGAACAGGTCATCGGTCGCGAGCGCCGCACGCACCTCGCGCGGCTCGGCGCCGCCGGTGAGGTTGTACAGTTGGGTGGTGAACGGAGCGACACCGGAGAAGTCGCGCGTGAGGCCGCGGATCTCCTGCACGTCCGGGTATGACAGGCTGAAACGGCTGTCTTGCTGCCCGCGCGTGAACAACTGGACCAGCCGGTCTGGCTCCGGATACGGCAACGGGCGCAGCAACACGGCGTTGATCACGCTGAAGATCGCCGTGTTCGCGCCGATGCCGAGCGCAAGCGTGAGCACCGCGATGGCGGCGAAGGCCGGGTGTTTCCGCAGGCTGCGAAGCGCGTAGCGGAGATCTGTCAGCATGCCAGCTCCCGTTCGCATGATGAAGAGGTGTCGGGTGTCAGGGGTCGGGTGTCAGGGGTCAGGGGTTTGGAGTCGCCTCCGCAGCTCTGACACCCGGCCCCCGACCCCCGACACCTTGCTTTCATACATCGCAACGCGCGTACCTCCGCGCCGTCACCGCTAAGTCGTTGTGCGATCACGGGAAACCGCGTGGGCGTGGCGATCTCCGCAAACCACGCGTTCGGATGTGGGACGTGGCGATCCCACAAGCGGGCCGCGATGGCGGCCTCCGAGGTTCCAGCCCCAGCGCGGTAGCCGAAAAAGGCTTGCTTCCACGGTTGTTACGACCGTCGGGTTGCTGGATGGGGCGGTCTCAGCACGGTCATCGAGAGCACGCCCGGCGAGCACACGCCGCCTGAGGCGAACCGCGCTAACGCATTGGTCCAGGCGCGATGGCGGAGACGATGCGCCGATTTGCATCAGCCCGAGCCAATTTACAAACGACCTGCTGCCAGCCCGCATTGACCCGGTGTCAATTGGAATCGCCCTGATGTCAACGGGGAAACTCCCGCCGTAACTCGACGTCGCCCTGCGGCTCGCTGACATCGAGCCGATGTCACGCACCACCCAGCCTCAGCCACCAGGCTCTCGTCGCTGCCGTTGTGTCAGGTGCGCGTGGCGCCTTACTGACGCGTGAGGGAAACGCGTAAGAGACGTTCGTTACCTCTCACCCGGTTTCCGGAGGCTGGCATGTCGCGGTGGACCGCAGCCGATCACGACCTCCGTTCGTCCGGGTGCGGGACTGTGCGAATCCGGGGCCGGGGGCATATTTGCCCACCATGTTTTTCGCCAGCCGAACACGCCGTGGCCGGGACCGCTACCTGGCCTGGAAGATGGCGAGCCTCTTCGTCGGCATTGGCGTCGGGCTCGTCGGCATCAGTCTGGAGAGCGCGATGATTGTGAACATCGCCATCGGTGTGATACTGACAGGCATCGCGCTGCGACTCCTGCCGCGGGACCGCGCTAGCTCTGCTGAATCCAACCGTCGAATAGATGAATGATGCGGTGACCGTAGGCCGCCCACTCGGGGTTGTGCGTCACCTGTATGATCGTAGTCCCATCGTCGTTCAGCTTCTTGAGCAGGTCCATGATCATCTTGCCATGCACGTGGTGCAGGCTTCCCGTGGGCTCGTCGGCCAGTATCACCTGCGGCTTGCCGATGACCGCGCGTGCCACCGCGACGAGCTGTTGCTGGCCGCCCGATAGCTGGCTCGGGAATAGATCTTTCTTCGCCACGATCTGAAAGCGGTCAAGGACGTCCGCCACCATGGCCTGCCGGTCGCTTTTCTTGATGTCGCGATAGGAGAGCGGGAGATCCAGGTTCTCTGCCACGGTCAGATCGTCCAGCAGGTGATACTGCTGGAACACGAACCCGATGTACTTCTTGTTCAACTCGGCCCGCTGTTTGGGCTTGAGGCCGTGCACGGCCTGGTCCAGGAAGTGGTACTCGCCCTCCCACGCGCCGTCGAGCATGCCGAGGATGGAGAGCAACGTCGTCTTGCCTGAGCCAGACGGCCCCATGATCGTGAGGAAGTCCCCGGCCTTCACGTCCAGCGTGATCTGGCGCAACACCCACGCGCGCCCGTTTCCCACCGGGTAGGACTTTTGGACGTTGCGGAGAGAGATCATGGGGCAGGTGTCGGGTGTCAGGTGTCGGGTGTCAGGTGTCAGGTGTCAGGTGTCGGGTGTCGGGGGTCGGGGGTCGGGGCTTTGCCTTCAGTTTGCGGATCAGCGTCGCCAGCATCCGCCCGACCTCCCTGGTGTTCGAAAACACCTCCCGCACCGTCTCGTCGGGTAGGTAACCGAGGCGTTGGGTAATGAGGAAACCCGTCTCGAGTTCCATGAGTGACCCGTTCGCGATCGACAGGTGATGCAGATACTCCCCGAGGTGCTCTCTGCAGTGTCCCTCGGCCACGTTCGATGGCACTGACACCGCAGCGCGGCGGAGCTGCGAAACAAGCCCGTAACGTTCGTCATGCGGCACCTTCTTGGATGCCTCATAGCACAAGACGACCAGGTCCATGGCTCTCTGCCACACTCGCAGGTCTCGGTAGCTGCGCACCGTCATCGAGACTCCCGGGATCGTTCACCCACAACATCTCGAACGGCCGCTCAAGCGCACTCATCATTCGAGCGCAGGTAGGTCCAGAATAACGCGCACCCTGACACCCGACCCCTGACACCCGACACCTGCCACCCGCCTCACACCGCCCCCGCCTTCGCCGCTTCCTCTCCCACCACCTTGCCATCGAACAGATGAATCGTGCGCTCGGCATACTCGGCATAGCGCGGATCGTGCGTCACCATGCAGATCGTGGCTCCCTCGCGGTGCAGCTCGCGCAACAGGTCCATCACGGCCTTGCCGTTCGTCGAGTCCAGGTTCCCCGTGGGCTCGTCGGCGAGCAGAATGGCAGGATCGCCTCCCACCGCGCGCGCCACGGCCACGCGCTGCTGCTGGCCGCCCGAGAGCTGCGCTGGATAGTGCTTCACACGATGCGTCATCCCCACCTTTTCCAGCGCTGCCATGACGCGCTTCTTCCGCTCCGCGCTCGGCATCTTGCGGTAGGTGAGCGGGAGCTCGACGTTCTCGTACACCGTGAGGTCACCGATCAAGTTGAACGCCTGGAAGATGAACCCGATCTCGCGGTTCCGAACCGCCGCACGCTGCGTGGCCGTGAGCGACGCGACCGGCTGGCCCTCCAGGTAGTACTCCCCGTTCGTCGGAGTATCCAGGAGACCCAGAATGGATAGCAGCGTCGTCTTCCCGCAGCCCGACGGCCCCGCAATCGCCAGGTACTCGCCTTCCTTGATCTCGAGCTCGATGCCGGACAAGGCGTGGGTCTCCACGTCCTCGGTGTAGAAGACTTTGGTGACCCCCTGGAGCTTGATCAGTGAGTTGTTGCCAGATGCCATGGAGGGACTCCTCGGTTGTTGAAGGTGTCGGGGGTCAGGGGCCGGGGGCCAGGGGTCAGGTGCCGGGTGTCGGGTGTCGGTTGTCAGCGGTGACGCCCGCAGCTCCCTGACCCCTGACACCCGACACCTGACACCTACTTAATCCTCACCCGATCCACCGCATCCCACCGCGACATGTCCGACAGAATGACCACGTCGCCTTCGGACAGACCTTCCACGATTTCGATGACGTTGACCGAGCTGCGACCCAGGCGGACGCTTACGCGCGTGGCCCCGTTCTCATCGGGATCAACCTTGAACAGTCCTACGACGCTGTTGGCCTGCCCGTAGGCCGGGCGTCCCACGAACAGCACGTCGTCCAGGCGCTCGAGCTCGATGGTGCCGTCCACACTGAGATCCGGACGCGCGCCACGCGGCAGGGGACCCTCCAGCGCCACGTCCACAGTCACGCTGCCGTTCTCCGCCGCCGGATCGATCCGCACCACGCGGCCCACGATCGTGTCGGTGCGCGTATCAATCGTGGCCACCTGGCCGATGGCCACGTCCCGCACCTGCGTCTCGGGAATCCGCAGCTCGGCCTTCAGGCGGCCCGGTTGCACCACCCGGGCGAGCCGTGTGCCGGGCGTCACCCACTGCCCCTCCTCGAGCGGCAGGTCGCGGAGTACTCCTCGGGCACCCGCGCGCACGCGCATCGAAGCGAGCATGAATTGCTCAAACCGCACCACTTCCTTGAGCCGCTGCACCTGCGCTTCCTGCACCGGGATTTGCTCGGTCATCGAGCCGCGCAGGACCTCGAGGCGCTGCTCTTCAATCTCCAGGCGCTTCTTGAGCGCCTCCACGTTGTCTCGCGCTCGCGCCACCTCGTTCTGCGCGATCAGCCCCTTGGCGGCGAGATCCACCGACGACGCCGCCTGCCGCTCGGCCTCGCGGAAGTCGGCGCGGGTTTGCGCGACGGTCGCCTCCTGGGCGAGGAGCTGCGACTGCAGCGTTGACCGCAGATTGACGAGCTGGGCTTCCGCCGCCGCCAGCTGTTGATCGGCGTTCAGCGCGCGGAGCTGTTGGTCCGGGTTTGACAACTCCAGGAGAATCGTCTGCTCGGTCACCTCCTCACCAGGCTCGACGAGGATCCGCTCCACTCGCCCCTGCGTGAGCGCCGAAACCCAGCGCACCTGCTCCGGCACGAGCGTTCCCGGCCCGCGCACCTGTCGCAGCATGGGTCCGCGCTGCACGGTATCGAACCACACGGAGCCTCGCTCGACCGTCGGCGCCGCGGGCTCGAGTTGGCCGAGCGCAATGGTCACCAGCGCGATCGCGCCGATGATGGCGCCGCCGTAGATGAGCCGCTTCCGGCCTTTGCGTGGAGGCTCGCGAGGAATGTCCATAATCAATGAATACCCTGGTTGAGAGCGGCAACCACCATACCATCAGAGCAGTAGCCCTACGGCATTATGGTATCGGAGGTTACAAACCCGGTTGGAATCGCCCATGGGGCGACAGATGCGCGCATGCGGGAATCGGAGTCCCAAAAGCGGACAGTGGCTGATCCCCGATCAGCCGGCGTCCAACCGGTAGGCCTCCTTCGCGGGCTTCAGTGGTCGGAGAAGCCAATACGGCCGGCGGGTCCCGTCCGGAGAATGGTGGCGGGCCGAGCGTGTCCGCGCGAGCCATTGTCTGTACGCCTCGTGGGCCTTCGCCGTGTCCACGGCGACGTCGCCCGGCCGGTCCTCCGGCTCGGCGCATCGCACGCGCACAGCCTGATGCCAGCAGTGCTGCCCCGACACCGGATCCGGATGCACGGAGAACGTCAGGTTCTGGTGCACTCCGGCATCCCGCCACCAGATGCGGCGGGTATCGGGATCGGCTGATTCGTACGGCTCCACGCCTGCCGTTCTGCGCAGCAGCCACCTCGACCCGTCGCGCCGGAGCGCCACGGTCGCCATCAGCTGTCGCTGCCCTTCGGCATCCAGTTTCCATCGTCCCATGTGGTGGCTGCACGCCACGACGCCCGGCCGGATGCCTTCCGTGACCCACGCACGCACCACGAAGTACCCGATCTCCGTCTCCACCCGCACGAGATCCCCCGTGTCCACACCGAGCCGACGCGCATCGCTCGTGTGAATCCACAGCGGGTTGGTGTGGGCGATCTCGTCCAGCCACTTGGCGTTCGCGCTGCGGGTGTGGATGTGGACGGGCAGACGGAACGTGGAGATGAGGGGCATCTCACCGTCACGCATGCGCTCCGGGTGCACGTGGCTCCTGGGATACCATGGAATGGCCTGCTCTTTCCAGCCCCACGCGGCGAGCGTTGACGAGTAGAACTCGAGCCGCCCGCTCGGCGTTGGAAAGCCGCGCAGGATCTTCCCGTCAACGCGAACGCCGACCGGCCGTCGCCCGTCGGCGTCTCCCTCCGGCGTGGGCTGGGGGACGATGTTGGGTCCTGCCGGCCGCGCGGTCCTGGTGTACACGCGCCCGTAGGAATGCTCCCGCGCGTCCTCCAGCTCGGCGGCCGGAACTTCTTCCTCGTGGACGGCGCCGATGGTGCGTCGGATCTCGAAGGCGCCGTGACGCCGCATATAGTCCAGCGGCGACAGCCCGAGCGCTTGCGCTTTCTCAGGGAGACCGGGGACCGAGTGCTCGAAGATGTGCGCGTAGTACTCGTCCACCGTAAGGCGGCGGCCGGGGTGGCGCCTGGACTCCACGTACTGCCGAATGCCCAGGGATCCGTCCGGGTCGATGCGCCACGTCAGCTCCATCCAGAACTCGTTCTCCTCCCACACGTCTCCCGGGTTCGTGTCGCGCGTGTCGCCGACCGAGCGGCCCGCTCGCTCGGCAGCCGTTCGCTGCACGGGTTGACGAAACCCGATCCACTGCGCGTCGTGCGTTTCGTACGAGTGAAGGTCGTGCCGCTCGGATCCATGACCCATGGGCAGCACGTAGTCGGCGAAGTACGCCGTTTCACTCCACGTGGGCGTGAGCGCGACGTGGAGCCCAACGAGTGATTCGTCCGTCAGTACCTCAATCCAGGAAAACCCGTCCGGGTTGGTCCAGACCGGGTTATACACCCGGGTGAAGTAGACATCGAGCTTGCCGCGGCCCTCTTTCAGGAAATGGGGCAACAGGAACGACAGTTCGTGCAGCGCGAGCGGGTACTCTTCCGGCCAGGTGAGTGCGTTCCACGTCCTGGGGTGCGGCGGCATGTACATCGGCCGCGGCACGAACTTGTTCCAGCCGTTGGGATACGTCCCGCCCGGCGTGGCGACGGCACCGAGCAGCGCGTTGACGAGGAAAAGCGTCCGGGCCACCTGCCAGCCGCCTTCGTTGCCCGCGCCGGCGCTGCGCCAGTTATGCGACGCGAGACGCGAGCCCGCCGTGGCCACCACCCGAGCCACTTCCTCCAGCCGTTCCGCCTCGATCCCGGACTCACGCGCGGCAAAGTCGAACGTGAACTCCTGATAGACGCCTTTCAGAATCCGCTCGAAAGCCGCGAACGATCGCTCCGCCGAGGAATGCTGCGCCGCAAGGTACTCCTCCCAGTTCCACCAGCGGCGCACGAACTCGCGATCGTAGAGGTCGTGTTGGATGAGATAGTTGGCGATCGCCAAGAAGATCGCGGGCTCGGAACCGGGATACGGCGCAAGCCAGTGATCGGCGTGCGTCGCCGTGTTGGAGAGCCGCGTGTCGAACACGATGAGCTTGGCGCCGTTCCGTTTACCCTCCATGACACGCTGGGCATGCGGATTGAAGTAGTGCCCGGTCTCGAGGTGCGAGGAGACGAGCAGGATGACCTTCGCGTTCGCATGGTCGGGGCTGGGCCGATCGAAGCCCATCCAGAAGTGATAGCCCGCGCGCGCGTTGGAGGAGCAGACGTTGGTGTGCGAGTTGTGTCCGTCCACGCCCCACGCAGCCAGAATGCGTTCGGTGAATCCGTCCTCGCCCGGCCGGCCCACGTGGTACATGACCTCGTTGCCACGGCCCTCCTGAATGGCGCGACGGATGCGGCCGGCGAGAGCGTCCAGCACCTCGTCCCACGATACCCGCTCCCACTTCCCCTCGCCGCGCTTCCCCGCTCGCTTCAACGGGTGAAGGATGCGATCGGGATCCGTGATCTGGTTCAGCGTTGCGGGACCCTTCGCGCAGTTTCGCCCGCGAGATCCCGGGTGCTCAGGATTCCCCTCGAGCTTTCGGATGTCGCCCGTCTCGCGATCCACGTACGCCAATAACCCGCACGCCGACTCGCAGTTGAAACAGGTGGTTGGCACCAACGCGTAGTGGCGCTCGACCCGACGCGGCCATGCCGACGGATCCAGTTCCACCCAATCATCCCAGCGATCCTTGGGAGGAAATGCGGCTAACCCCGCGCCACTCGGCCCGGGATACATGGGAGTGGTCACGCTAACGCCACGGCCTGACCCGCCTGCACGTAGGCGTGCTCATAGGCCAGCAGTCCGGCGAGGGCGAGAGGCATGACGGAGACGCCAAGCCAGGGGGCGGCAATGCTCGCCAGGACCATCGCGCCACCGGCCCAGAACCACGGGGCATAGCGACCCGCAACCATCTCCCCAACGGCGAGGCGGGTATGCGCGGTGGCGTGCGTCAGTGTCACCTCGCCGGCAACCAGCAGCAGATGTGCGGTGCCGCTCGCCGCCACGATCCACAGCAAAGGGTCGAGCGTGGCCGGCTCGGACAACGCCGCGAACGGCGCCAGAGCCGCGGAGCCGGCAAGCACGGCCTGCACCAGCAAGTGCGGCGGGAGCAGCGCGCTCTGCCAGAGGTCCCGGCCCTTGGACTGCGCGAAGAGATAGGCGGTGTAGACCGCCGTGAGGGTCGCCAGCGCGAGGCCCGGCCACGCGAGCGCGCGCGGCACGTTCGGGAGTCCGACCCAGGGCGCCGCGAGGTGCGCAGCGAGCAAGGCGCCGTACGCCGTGATGATCACGGCGCCGCGGACCAGCCAGCTCCTCCACTGCGGACGGGTGAAGATCAGGATGAAACGCTGGGGATGCTCGAGGTCCGAGATCAGCAGCCCGCCGGTCACGGCCAGGAAGACCACCGAAAGAAGCGGTGCCACCCAGCGCGACAACGCGCCCGTCGCATCGCCGACCCGTAGCAGCGTCAGGGCGGTCGCTACGAGGTACGCGCCCGCGGCAATGCTCTTGGTCCACGTGTAGAGGCTCACCCGCCAATCCCAGGGTGCGGCATGCGCCACGTCATAGGAAAGCACGGCCGCCGCGGAGCTGTTGGCTCGTCCCGGATGTCCAGACGTCACGTGCCGCGACCCGTCCGGCTGCTCGCTCCACATGAAGAGTCCACCCGGGGGGCGCTGCGCCGCAAGCGGATCGAGCGTCGCCTGGTGCGCGCCCTTGTAGAACAGCTTGGGGCGCGTCTCCTTCTCCGGCCGCCGAACCGCCACGGCCTCGCGTTCCACGATCCGCGCCACCTTCGAGTGCTTGTCACGGAGATCACCCACGAGGATTGCCTCGGTGGGACACACCACCACGCACGCCGGCTCCAACCCCGCGTCAATCCGGTGCGCGCAGAAGTTGCACTTTTCGGCCGAGTGATCTTCGGGGTTGATGAAGATCGCGTCGTACGGGCAGGCGGCGATGCACGCCTTGCAACCGATGCACACGGACTTATCGAAGTCCACGATTCCGTCCGGCCGGCGGTACATCGCGGAGGTCGGACAGGCGGTGGTGCACGGCGCGTCGTCGCATTGATTGCACCGCGTCACCTGAAACGCGCGGCGGGTGGTGGGGAACTCGCCCACGTCCACGTACTTCACGTAGGTGCGCGTGACGGAGAGCGGCACGGCGTTCTCCGACTTGCACGCCGTGGTGCACGCGTGGCAGCCGATGCAGCGTGTGTGGTCAATGACCTTGGCCCACAGGCGCTGAGCGGCGGCAGGAGCTGCTTGGAGGGCTGCCGTCACCTGGGAAATCCCCAATGAGTGCCCGGGTAGTAGATTGCCTCCGCGCCATGTCCGCAAGTCCCGACCCACAGCCGCCGGCCGACACCGAGCACGCCACCGAGGCCCCCGGCGCCCTCGCTACGGCACTGCGCGCGGCATCCGGCCCGGTGCCAACCCTCGCGGCGGCATGGCTCGCGGCCTTTCTCCTGGCCTTGTATCACGCCAAGTCGGATGCCTTGCTCATGGCCTTGGGTTTCGCGGGGGCCGTTGTCGCGGGAATGGTCGGCGTGGGCGGTGCCATCGTCATGATCCCGTTGCTGCTGTACGTGCCGCCGCTGCTCGGACAACCGGCGCTGGACATTCATACCGTCTCGGGCATCACGATGGCGCAGGTGGCGGCGGCAGGGCTCGCCGGGCTGCTCGGTCACGTTCACCACCGGCCGCTGCGTGGCAATCTGATCCCGACGCTGGGCGGCGGGATGATGGCGGGCTCGCTGACCGGTGCGGCCTTGTCCAGCCTGGTGAGCGGCCGCGCGCTGACGGCCGTATTCGCGGCCCTGGCCCTGGCGGCCGCGGTGCTCATGCTGGCGACTCGACGCGGCGAGCGCTGGCTCGCCGACCCAGTCGAGGACCCTGCGAACATCAATCCGTACCTTGCCGTGGGCGGCAGCACCGTGGTGGGACTCCTCGCGGGCATGATTGGAGCGGGTGGCGGGTTCCTTCTGGTTCCCCTCATGATCTACGTGCTGCGCGTCCCGCTGCGAAGCGCCATCAGCGCGTCGCTGGGCATCGTGGTGATGTCGGCCGTCGCCGGGATGGTCGGCAAAGCCGCAACCGGGCAGATCGAGTGGCTGCCAGCCATCGCATTGGTGGTGGGCGCGCTGCCGGGCGCCCGACTCGGTGCCTCGGTCAGCCGACGCATGCACACCGAAGCGCTGAGCCTGGTGCTGGCGATTCTGATTGGGCTAGTGGCGGCAAAGATGTGGTGGGAAATACTCGGCTAGAACGCCAACGCCGTAAGCACAGTGGCCAGGGGCAGAATCGAACTGCCGACACGCGGATTTTCAGTCCGCTGCTCTACCAACTGAGCTACCTGGCCCGGTCCAGATACCTCCAAGCGGACCCGCATTATAGAGGCCTCCCACCAAGGCGCCAAGTGGAACGGGGCGACCGCCGGCCGCCCCGCTCGCCCCAACATCACCGGTCTCCGCCACCCACAGCGGCCCCCTACGGCGTGAACTCCACCAGCGTCAACTGATACGACTCGCCATCCTCATCCAGCATCGTGACGGCGAGCGGCAGCGCGACGTTCGGGGACACGCACATGTCGAGTCGCGTCTCGTTGTTTTGGCGCCACACGCCGCGGAGGCCGCTCACGCCCGCGTACGAACACGTGGACTCCACCTTGAATGACACGGTCTCGCCATCCTGCGTGAACGTCCACTCGTTGCCCACGGACCACTGCTGGCCGCCGAAGAACATGTACATCGGGCTGAACAGCACCAGCGCGCCGGGACCCATCGCCGCCAGCTGCATCATCGGAATCCCCTGACCAGGCTGGACCGTGGAAGATGAACGGAACGAGTCCGTGCCGAGCGCCCCCGCAACCGTCAGCTGGAACATCCCGTTCGCGGCAGGCGCCGCATCGAGCGTGTACCACCCGTCCTTCTTGCCGTCTTCGTCGGTTTGCGTCGCCGTGTAGCGGAAATGCTCCGTCCCCTTGAATTGGTACATGCCCCACACAAAGGGCCCGGCGATCGGCGCGCCATACGCGGCCGGGACCGGCGCCGCGGTCGGTGCTGGCTGCGGCATGGGCGCCGGGGCGGGAGCCGCCACAGGGGCCGCCGGCGTCAGCCCACGCAGCAAGCTCTGGTACCCTGATTCGATTCCTTTGGCGAGGTCCGCGACGGCCTGCGTGGTTGCCTGGCCGATCGTGCTGTTCCGATAGTCATCGCCGGAGAGATTCACCCGCCCGCCCACCGACAGCCCACCCACCTTGGCGTTCCCCAGCAGCGCCGTGCCCGAACCGGTCGCCTGACCATTCCCGGCGGCGACGAGGAGTGGCTGCCCCCCGGGGCCCAGCACCTGAATGGAGAGCGACACCGCCGCAATGCTGCGCTGCCGTCCAATACCCCCGATCCCCACGCGACCAACGCGCAGGTTCACCCCCGCTTCCTGCCCCTCCGCTTTGCCGTACCCCAGCACGGAACCCATCACCACGACGTCCACTCCCAGTCGAGCCACGGCCTGCCCCGCGGCGCCAGCGTCCGCCCGTTCGCCGGCAGGCCCGCTCTCGCGCGGGGCAACCTCATAGCGGCTGCTCTTGCCCAGCTCCGCCGCCACGAGGTCCGCGATTCCCTGCCCGATGTCCACGTTCGAACCAAACATCTCTTCCACCTGACCACGTACGCCCTCGTAGTCGAAGTCCAGAATCGCGATCCGGATCTTCTTCTGGGTTCCCTGCGCGCCGAGCAGCGTCGGCACTCCCAGGGCAAGGGCCATGAGTCTCACCATTCGCCACACGTCTCACCTCTTCTGTAACGAAGGCCGAAGGGACTGCTCAAGAACTCAAGTTACCGTGACGACGTTCCATGCACCAATCACAGATACGTGACATCCTCGCGTTTGCCGGACATGACAGTGCATACTTGCTCCGTCCACGGACTAGCTGAGGCCAGGGGCCACCTGACTGATCCATCAATGCGCGCGATCCGGATACACACGACCGGGGGACCCGAGGTCCTCCGCCTCGAAGACATCCCGGCGCCCGACCCAAAGCCCGGCGAGGTACTGGTGAGGGTCGAGGCGGCCGGGGTGAACTACATTGACACCTATCAGCGTTCGGGCCAGTACCGGCTCTCCCTGCCCGCAACCCTCGGTCAGGAAGGAGCGGGCGTCGTAGAGCGCCCGGGGCCGGGTGTGACCAAGCTCCAGCGCGGCGATCGTGTGGCGTGGACCAACGTGCTCGGAGCGTACGCCGAGTTCGCCGTCGTCCCGGCGGAAAAGCTGGTGCCGCTCCCTTCCGGCGTCACGACCCGGCAGGGGGCTGCCCTCATGCTCCAGGGGATGACGGCCCACTACCTCGCGTGTACCACGTACCCTCTCAAGCCGGGCGATACCTGCCTGATTCACGCCGCGGCCGGTGGTGTTGGCCTCCTGCTCGTGCAGATCGCCAAGCGCCGTGGCGCACGGGTCATCGGCACGGTGTCGACCGAGACCAAGGCGGACCTCGCGCGTGGGGCCGGGGCGGACGCGGTCATCCTGTACACCCATCAGGATTTCGAAGCGGAGGTACGGCGCCTCACGGGCGGGAGGGGCGTCGAGGTGGTTTACGATTCCGTGGGCCGGGACACTTTCGACAAAAGCCTGAACTGTCTCGCACGGCGCGGGATGATGGTCCTGTTCGGTCAGGCCAGTGGTGCCGTGCCACCCCTCGACCCGCAGGTGCTCAACCAAAAGGGGGCGCTGTATCTCACCCGCCCCTCTCTGGCTTACTACGTCGCAACTCGGGAGGAGTTGCTTTCTCGCGCAAGCGATGTGATGGCGTGGGTGTCCGAGGGCACCCTGAAGCTACGAATTCACGCCGAATACCCTCTCGAACGCACGGTGGACGCGCACCGGGACATCCAGGGACGCGGCACGTCCGGCAAGCTGCTCATCATTCCCTGAGGGGCGCCGGGCAGCCAGCGCATCGGCCCACACCGATCACTCGCCGGTGGTGACCTTCCGGACCCCTCGACTTTCGCAGAGTCGCCCGTACAATTGAGCCCCATGTTTCCCAACCTCATGGTCCTTGGCCATCCTCTGATCCAGCACAAGCTGACCAAGCTCCGCGACAAGCGAACTGCGACGCGGGACTTCAAGGCGCTCGTCAACGAAATCGCGATGCTGATGGCCTACGAGGCAACCAACGACCTCCCGCTGGAGCCGACGCCCGTCGAGACGCCAATGGAACCCACGACGGGGATGCAGGTCGCCGGGAAGAAGCTC
>DATMAW010000060.1:0-33131 GCA_035559715.1 Gemmatimonadales bacterium
GAGGCGGCCGAGGGCGGCCCCGCCGGCGTCGGTGGCGCCCCTGGAAGTAGTGCCGTCCGTGATCAGGGCCGCGAGGTGGCTCAAACGGACGGCCGGAACGTCTATCCGGGATACTTCCAGACGATGCGCATTCGCCTGCTCGCGGGGCGCGACTTCCGGGAGGATGACCCGCGGGGCTGGTCAGGGGTGGCCGTGATCAACGAGAATCTCGCTCGGAAGCTCTGGCCCACGGAGAGTCCCCTGGGCAAGCGCATCTCGTTCTACGGCGGGAACTGGATGACCATCATCGGTGTGGTGGAAAACACGCAGGATGCCAACCTGAGCGACCGGGTGCGCGACGACGGGAGGCTCGCAAACCAGGTCTATCACCTGGGGCATTTCTCCTACATGGACCTGATGGTGCGCACGCGGGGCGATCCGTTGCAGCTAGTGGAGCCGGTCGAGAACGCGGTGCTGGAGCTGGACCCCAACCTGCCCGTGGGCGCGGTGACGACCCTGGAGGCGATGGCACGCGAGTCCAACGCGATGCCGCGGTTCTACGCCATCGCAGTCGGGATCTTTGCCGGCATCGCCCTGTTGATCGCGGCGGTGGGACTCTACGGTGTCGTGTCGTTCAGCGTGAGCCGGCGCACACAGGAGATCGGGCTCCGGAAGGCGCTGGGAGCCACGGGCGAGCGGGTGGCGAGGATGGTAGCCGGCCAGGCCATGCGGGCGGTGGCGCTTGGCGCGCTCGTCGGCGCGGCCGGCGCCGTGGCAGTGACGCGATTGCTCCGCAGTTTCCTCTATGGAATGGATCCGTCAGATCCCGTGACCTTCGTCGCGGTGGCGGGGATCCTCGTGGCTGTAGCGCTCGCCGCGAGCTACCTGCCGGCGCGCCGGGCGGCGCGGTTGGATCCGATGGAGGCGTTGCGCTACGAATAGGGTGACCGGCACCTGCCGGTCGCCGCCTCCGCCGGACTCTCGCACTGGCAGATGTGGCCGCTGGACATGTCACCAGTCCCATCGCAGAATGGGGTTCCCGCTCACCCTCCATGTCGCGCGACCCCAACTCCGAATTCATCGCCCTGCAAGAGGCGCTCGCCGGCCGCTACTCGCTTCAGCGAGAGCTCGGCCGCGGTGGGATGGGGATCGTCTACCTGGCGCACGAGGTGGCCCTCGATCGTCCCGTGGCGCTCAAGCTGTTGCCCCCGCTCCTCGCCGCCGAGCCCACGCTGCGCGAACGGTTCATGCGCGAGGCGCGCACGGCAGCCAAGCTGTCGCAGCCGAACATCGTGCCGATCCACACAGTGGATCAGGTGGGCACGTTCGTCTTCTTCACCATGGCCTACGTGGAAGGCGAATCGCTGGGCGCGGCGATCCGGCGGCGCGGTGCGGTCCCCGCCGCGGAAGCTGCGCGCATCGTGCGCGAAGTCGCCTGGGCGCTGGCGTACGCTCACGCCCACGGCGTGGTCCATCGCGACGTCAAGCCGGACAACATCCTGCTCGAGGCTGGCAGCAGCCGTGCCCTGGTCACGGACTTCGGGATCGCTCAAGTGAGCGCGGCCCCGGGCATCACCGGCCGCGGCGAGATCCTCGGCACGGCGGAGTTCATGAGTCCAGAGCAGGCGAGCGGCGAGGCAGTGGACGAGCGCAGCGACATCTACTCGCTCGGAGTGGTCGCCTACTACATGCTCACGGGTCGGCTCCCGTTCGAAGGCGAGACGATCGCCGCAGTTCTCGGCAAACACATCACCCAGCCGGCGCCTCCGCTCGCGAGCGTCGCACCCGAAGTCCCCAGGCACCTGGCCCAGGCCGTTGACCGTTGCCTCGCCAAGAACCCCGCGGACCGATTCGCCAACGGCGAGGCGCTGGCAGCGGCACTCAGCCGGTCGCTCGCCGTGCGGCGCGAGATTCCACCCGCGCTCCGCGCGTTCATCAGTCAGAACCGGGAGCAGTTCCGCGGAATAACCGCGTGGGCCGTCCTCACGGGTGCATACTCGGGAGGTAGCGTGTATTGGGCCCTGAGCGGCGAACCCGTCGCCGCCGTCGCCATGGCGCTCGTGGCCGCCGTCATCGGTTCGGCGGCACCCGGGATGCTCTTGCGCGTGACCCGCCAGCTTCTGAAGTCGGGTTACGGACATCGCGAGCTTCTGCTCGCGCTGAAAGACGATCTCGAAGTGCGGCGCGAAGAATTGGCCTTCGAGCTGAAGACGGAGCGCAACTGGCTCGATCGCCTGGCGATGGGCTCGCTGTACGGAGGGTTGGGAGCAGCCACCGTGGGCACGGCCCTGGCCGTTGCGCTCGATCTCAATGCCCTTCCCGGTGGAGTGCTGGCCGGCATCGCAGTCCTGACGTTCGGGGGCGCCCTCACCGCCATGGGATCACTGCCGCTGGCCGCCGCGCGTGGCCGGAAGCGGACAGGACTCAGCGGCAAGGGGTGGGCGAAATTCTGGGAGAGCCGCATGGGCAACTGGCTATTCAAGCTCGCCGGTTTCAGGCTCAAGACGGCTCCCAATCCCGCCACAGGCTACCGGCCAACCGAGATGGCCATCGGGCTCGCCGTTGAGCGACTGTTCGAGGAATTGCCGAAGGCCGCGCGCCAGCAGCTCCAAGACCTGCCGACCGTCGCCGCGCGGCTGGAGCGGCAGGCCCAGACCATGCGCCAGCACATCGAAGACCTCAACGACGCCGTGGGCAACGCTGGACGGGAGCAGACGGCGGGGTCGGAACAACTGCAGATCGCCCGCGACGCCGCACAGGCACGGTTGCAGAAAGCGGTGGCCTCGCTCGAGACCATCAGGCTGGGCCTATTGCGCCTCCACGCGGGAACGGGGGCCGTGGAGGGAATCACCCAAGATCTCTCCAAGGCTGAAGGAATCGCAGCGGACATCGAGCGCCTGCTGCAGGGACAGGCGGAGGTGGAACGAGTCCTCCGGAGCCGGCGAGCGCGGAGACACTCCGCTGGATGATCGTCCGGCGCGACAGCACCGAGTCTTGCCGTGCCAACGACAGGCCTTGAAGAGCGACCCGGCTACATACCCGCAGGGGGCGAAAACGAGCGGTGCATCGCTTGATTCAACCTTGACGGCCGCATGCATCTTCACCGCAGGCGCCAGACGGCGATTCGTCGATGCATGGCCATGGTACCCACGCCCTCTTTGTCGCACCAATACCACGCGGAAGCAGCCTGACGCCGCGGGCAGCGGGCGTGCCCACGCAAGTGATTGCTCGACAATGGCTAAGGCAACGCCGGCGCGCGGGCCCTGCCGACCTTCAGGCGAGGCATGTGCCTTGCCCCAGTTTCTACCTGACCCCCAGCCCTCCCACGTACGTGAGCCACGTCACCAAGACGCACGGCAGAAGATCGGAGACCGGGAACCTCTCCACACGCGCGGCTGACAGCGTACCTGGCGTGATTCTCACGCGCCCGGCGCCGGCTGGGTGCGAACACATCCTCTCGGCCCCGGCGCTCGGATTCTTGGCCCGATTGCATCGGGAGTTCGAGCAGCGCCGCAGGCAATTGCTCGACGCCCGCGCCGAGCGATTCGAGCGCCTCGCCAAGGGGGCGCTACCGGATTTCCTGCCGGCAACGAAGGACCTGCGCCAGTCCGTGTGGACCGTGGCACCCATACCCGACGAGATCTTCGATCGGCGCGTGGAGATCACCGGTCCCGTGGACCGCAAGATGATCATCAACGCCCTGAACTCCGGGGCAGACGTGTACATGGCCGACTTCGAGGACTCGAACAGCCCCACGTGGTTCAATTGCGTCGAAGGCCAGGCCAATCTCAGGGACGCGGTGAACCGAACGATCGACTTCACCTCGCCCGAGGGCAAACAGTACCGCCTCTCAGACCGGACCTCGGTGCTGTTCGTGCGACCGCGAGGCTGGCATCTGGACGAAAAGCACATGCGGGTGGACGGGGCGCCGGTCTCGGCGTCGCTGTTCGACTTCGGTTTGTTCTTCTTTCACAACGCGCGCACCCAGCTCGCCCGCGGGACGCGGCCGTACTTCTACCTGCCCAAGCTCGAGAGCCATCTCGAAGCGCGGTTGTGGAACGACGTGTTCGTGTTCGCGCAGGACGAATTTGGCATCCCGCGCGGCACCATCCGCGCCACGGTGCTGATTGAGAACATCCTCGCCGCTTTCGAGATGGACGAGATCCTGTGGGAGCTGCGCGATCACTCGGCGGGTCTCAATTGCGGGCGGTGGGATTACATCTTCAGCTACATCAAGAAATTCCGCGACCGGCCGGAGTGCGTGCTGCCGGATCGTGGCCATGTTACGATGGAGCGGCATTTCCTCAAGTCGTACGTCGAGCTGCTCATCAGGACCTGCCACGCCCGCGGCGCGCACGCCATGGGCGGCATGGCCGCGCAGATCCCCATCAAGAGCGATCCCGAGGCCAACGCGCGCGCGCTGGAAAAGGTGCGGCAGGATAAGCTGCGCGAGGTAACGGCCGGGCACGATGGCACATGGGTGGCTCATCCGGGCCTCGTGTCGCTCGCGCGGGACGTGTTTCACGAGCACATGCCGCGCCCCAATCAGATCTCGCGTCTGCGCAACGACGTCCGGGTCACGGCCGCCGACCTGCTCGCCGTGCCCGATGGGCCAATCACGTTCGCCGGGTTGCGCCACAACGTGGACGTGGGACTGCAGTACCTCGAGGCCTGGCTCGGTGGGAACGGGTGCGTGCCCATTTATAACCTGATGGAAGACGCAGCGACCGCGGAGATCTCGCGCTCACAGGTGTGGCAGTGGGTGCGGCACGGCGCCCGGCTCGACGACGGCCGCAAAGTGACCGCCGAGTTGGTTCGCGCGGTGACGCACGACGAGTTACAGGCCATGCGCGAGCGTTTGGATCCCGACCGCATCGAGCGCGGGCGTTTTGGACTCGCGGCAGAGTTGTTGCTCGAGATGATGACCAGCGAACGGTACCCCGAATGGCTCACCACCGTCGCATACCCGTACCTGGACTGAACGATGCCCGCGTGCGAGATGATCCCGCTCCGGGAAGTCACCCCTCCCCTCCGAGGCCGACATGAATAAGACCTCATTCGTTTCGCAGCTCGAACGACGATGGCAGACGGACCCGCGCTGGGAAGGCGTGTCGCGACCCTATTCGGCGGAAGACGTGTGGCGGGTTCGTGGCACGGTGCACGTCGAGCACACCCTGGCCCGCCGCGGCGCGGCCCGGTTGTGGAAGCTGCTGCAGGACGAGCCCTATGTCGCGGCCCTCAGCGCCCTGACCGGCAACCAGGCGATTCAGGAAGTGCGCGCGGGTCTCAAGGCGATCTACGTGAGCGGCTGGCAGGTGGCCGGCGACATGAACGACGCCGGCGAGATTTACCCTGACCAGAGTCTCTACCCTGCCAGCAGCGTGCCCCGTCTTGTGGAACGGATCAACAATGCGCTGCTCCGCGCGGATGAGATTCACCACGAACATGGCGACGATAGCGTTGACTGGATCGTGCCGATCGTCGCGGACGCGGAGGCGGGGTTCGGTGGCCTGCTCAATGCCTACGAGCTGATGAAGCACATGATCCGCGCCGGCGCGGCCGCGGTGCATTTCGAGGATCAGCTCGCATCACTCAAGAAATGCGGCCACCTGGGCGGCAAGGTGCTGGTCCCCACCAGCGAGTTCATCAACAAGCTCGTGGCCGCGCGACTGGCGGCGGACGTGCTCGACGTGCCCACGATTCTCATCGCCCGCACGGACGCGCTCTCGGCCACGATCCTCGCCAATGACATTGACCTGCACGATCGCGCGTTCGCCACGGGAGAGCGGACGCCGGAGGGGTTCCTCAAGGTGCGGAGCGGCATTGAGCCAGCGATTGCCAGAGGGCTCTCGTACGCTCCCTACGCCGACATGCTGTGGTTCGAGACGTCCCGGCCGGACCTGGCCGAAGCGCGGCAATTCGCCGAAGCGATCCACGCCGCGTACCCCGGCAAGATTCTGGCATACAACTGCTCGCCGTCGTTCAACTGGAAGCTGCACCTCTCGGATGGTCAGATCGCAAGCTTCCAGCGCGACTTGGGCCGGCTGGGATACAGGTTCCAGTTCGTCACGCTGTCCGGGTTCCACGCGCTCAATCACGCCATGTTCTCGCTGGCCACAGGATACCGGGATCGTGGCATGGCCGCCTACGCCGAGCTCCAGGAGGCCGAGTTCGCCGCGGAGAAGCTGGGATACGAAGCGGTGAAGCACCAGCAATTCGTGGGGACCGGCTATTTCGACGAGATCACGCAGATCGTGACCGGCGGACGGTCCTCGTCCATCGCGATGAAGGAGTCAACGGAAACCGACCAGTTCAATCGCCGGCCGCGCGAGCGAGTGACGCGATCCGCGTAGCGACATAGGGGGATGGTCGCGCCGAAGGACGATCCAAGGGAGCCACAGTCTGGTCTCCGATCGTCGCCGACACGCCCATCCCCCACGGTCTCCCTTGATCACGAGGGCGTACCGATGTCGGGGCCTTTCCGCTCCTCTTCCTCCAACTCGTAAAGCAGGCAGTCCACCGTCTGCTCGATCAGCGTCTCGATGCTGACGCCGCGCCCGGTGGCCCACCCGCCACCAGGTCGAGCCGCGGCTCGCCGCACTGCGCCGCGATCGCATCGGCCGTTCGATCCCTCAAGTCGAGCACAGCCTCCCATGCGTCGGCTGCCGGTGACATGGGCTCTCCGATCCACAGAGTGATGGGGCCGGGCCGTGGCAGCCATCTGCCATCCCGCAGCACGCGCCGGGTGCCCCGCAAGGCCAACGGGACGAGCGGTCTTCGGGTCTCCGCGGCGGCCTCGAACGCACCCAGCCGGAAGGGCCGCAATCCTGTGGCGCGCATGAACGTGCCTTCGGGGAAGAACAGGACATGTTGTCCGGCCCGGACCGCCTCGGTCACCGCCCGCGCATCCTCGATGCTCCGCCTGGCGTCCCAGCGATCCACGGTCAGGTGCCGCTGCTTGCGAACGAACGTGCCGATGAACGGCCACGATCGCACTTCCTTCTTGGCCACGAACACAAAGTCCACCGGAAGCAGCGCCATGAGCGGCAGGATGTCGAGATACGAGCAATGATTTGACGCCAGGATGAGCGGACCACGCGCGTCGAGGTTCTCCAAACCCTCCACTGACAGACGACACCCAATGGCTCTGAGAATCAATCGAGCGCCGAGACGCGACAGCGAGAAAGTGGTTCGGCGCGGGAGAACAGCCACGAGTCCCCAGATCGCCAGCGCCAGGGGCACCAGGAAGACCGCGGCCGCCGCACCCAGATAGGCCAGATAGGCGGCACGGCGCGCCCGCGGAAGCCATGGGCGGATCACGCCGGCGAGCGCGGCCCGGAGCAGCGTGACGCGCTGCCCCAGCGAAAGACGCGGCTTCCGACCTAATTGCCCCGCCCGGTACAGGTCCCGCGTCGCTCCACGACGCAGCTTTCCGCTGGACGTCTTCGGCACCGAGCCCGGTGGGACCAGCACGACGCGATCGGGGGGAACACCCACGTGGGCGGCGATCCGGGCCACGACCTCGCCCTCAAGTCGAGACGTCTCCTCGGCGCTCTTCGCGTGCGTTTCCGCCACCACGGTCAACGCCTCGGTTCCCAGGGCAGGCACGGGAACGCCGAACGCCACGACGCACCCCTTCCGAATGCCGGGCACGCCGCTCGTGACCTCCTCGATTTCCTGCGGAATGTAGTTGCGGCCGCCGATGATGATGATGTCCTTCTCGCGCCCCGCGATGTAGAACTCGCCGCCCGCGTGGTACGCCAGGTCGCCACTGTCAATCCAGCCGTCTCCGCGCATGACCGCCGCGGTGGCCTCGGGGCTCCGGAAGTACCCGGACATGGCCGATGGGCCTCGAAACAGCAGACGACCGACCACGCGCTCCGGCACGGGGTCCCCCCCCTCGCCCACGATCCGCACCTCGTGTTCGGGGAGCGCGGCGCCAACAGAGAGAAACCGGAGCGCCGAGTGATCGTGCGGGGCAGCCGCCTCGGCGCGACCCTGGAGCTGGATGGGCGCGCGGGCGACGCGGTCCACCAGAGGCCCTCGTCCCACGGGCGGGAAGCACAGCGCCACCGAGCACTCCGCCAATCCGTACACCGGCATCAACGCCTCGCGACGGAATCCGTACGGCTCGAAGCGTCTGGCGAATCGGTCCAGGGTCTCGGCGCTCACGGGCTCGGCGCCGTTCAACGCGCAACGCCAGGACGAGAGATCGAGGCCTTCGATCGCTTCGTCGGAGATCCGCCGCACGCACAGCTCGTAGGCGAAGTTCGGCGCCGCCGACAGTGTGGCACGTCGTTGGTGAATGGCCCAGAGCCAGCGCTCGGGACGCGCGAGGAAGGCGAGCGGCGACAGCAGGGCGAGCGGGATCCCGTGATACAGACAGAAGAGCCAGCTCCCGATCAGCCCCATGTCGTGGTACAGCGGAAGCCAGCTCGCTCCTACGTCGGTCGGCGTGAGCCCCAGGCCCGCGGCGATGGCCCGGATGTTGGCCAGGAGGTTTGCGTGGGTGAGCAACACGCCTCTGGGGTGACCGGTGCTGCCGGACGTGTACTGGATCAACGCAGGCTCGCTCGGCGAGACGGGTGTCACCATCGCCGGTGCTCCCGCGCGTGCCAGCTCATCCGGAGTGGCCACGCCACCCAGCGACGGTACGGCCTTCTTGAGCAGATGCGCGATCGGCACGGCCTCGCGCACCGTGACGAGCCAGCGCACGCCGGCGTTGTTCAGAATGCCCGCTTGCCGCAGCAGGTATTCCTCCAGCCGGTCCAGGCGCACCGGCGGATACAGGGGAACCGGGATGGCCCGGGCGATCTGAATGCCGAGGAAGGAACGAAGGAAATCCGACCCGGTGGGAAACATGAGCGCCACCGGCTCGCCCGGCATCACCCCCCGCTCCTGCAGCCCGCCGGCAACGGCCGCCGCCGCTGCCCACAATGCTCCGTAGGAGATTGCTTCGGCCGGTCCATCCGGATGATGGACAAAGACGTGAACGCGATCGGCTTCAGCCACCGCGCGTCGCCACAGCGCCTCCGGGAGCGAGGCTGCCCCTTCGGGGGCTGCGGCCGCCGCCGGGAGTGGGGGCGGGGCGCGATCTCGCAGCTCGAGCAGTCTGGCCTCTCCCGCCTGCTCCAGCGCTCGGGCGATGTCGAGCGCCGTGTCCAGCGACAGAAACCGGTCGTCAAGCTCGCGATCCAGTGACTGCTCGAGCCGCGCCACAAGCTCCACGCGCTCGAGGCTGCTCAACCCCACCTCCCGCTCCAGCGACGCGGTCGGCGTGACGGCGCGGTGGGCGCGTGGCCCGCCCACCTGCAGCGCCAGAGCGCGGAGCACGTCGAGGACGCACTCGAGGTGGACGTTTGCTTCCGCCGTGGAAGGAGGGACGTTGGTCAAGCGCGACTCACGGCACGACTCGAAACCGGCGCGAGCCCGTCATTGCCGCCGCGCCGCCATGGCGCGCTCGATCTCTTGAACGGTCTTGGGAGCCCCCGCGGAAAGATTCTCGTAGCCCGTTTCGGTTACGAGGATCATGTCCTCGATCATGATCGCGATGCCCTGCGCCGGGATGTACAGCTTGGGCTCCACGGTAAACACCATGCCCGGAGCCAGCGGCATGGAGTAGTCCCGACTGTCCGTGGCGTTGATGCCGATGTGATGACCGAGGTCCCGCACGCCCGATCCCTGAGCGCTGTAGGCCGTGAGGCCCCCGCCGCGAGCCAGATAGTGCGTGGGGGACGGCATGACTCCCCACACGCGATCCACACCCATTCGATCAATGTCCTCGTACGGCTCCAACCCGTGCTGGCGATACACGGCCGCCGCCGCGCGAACCACGTCCAGCATCATCACGCCCGGGCGGATCGTCGCCAGCGCCGCCTCCTGAGCCTCGAGCACAATCTCGTAATACCGGCGTTGCTCAGCGGTAAAGCGGCCCGAGGCGGGGTACGTGCGACAGACGTCGGAGGCATAGGTGTTGAACTCCGCCGCCCCATAGTCAATGAACACTAGCTCTCCGTCACGGATGACGCGGTTGGTCGAGTTGTACAGCTCGGCTCGAAGCGTGAACAGGCTCACGGCCCCCGGCCCTGACATCACGATCGGCGCGAACGCGGCCCGCGGCGACCCCGCCCGCTTCCACGCGTACTCCATGAGCCCCGCCACCTCGAGCTCGTTCATGCCGGGCCGCAGCGTTCCCAGCACGTCTTGAAAACTCTGCGCGCTGATCTGCGCTGCGCGCCGTAAGGCGGCGATCTCGTGTGCGTCCTTGATCAGACGCATGCGAGCCACGAGCGGACCAACGTTCACCCAGTGCTTCCCCGGCACCAGCGCGGCCATGGAGCGACGCAACTGCTCTCGGCTCGTGAGTGGCGGGGCCAGGCCCGGGGGCGCGTACAGACTCACACCAGCCGCGTTGTAGAACACGGTGTCCCCCGAACCCACCAGCTCGGGCAGCATGCGGGCGAGGGAATCGAGCGGATACGTCTCGCCGACTCCCGTGGCCCGAGCGGCCTCCGGACCCGGCGAGAGACGCCGGATGGGTTGATTCCACGGCGCCTGGCGGAACCGCTCGTCCGTGGTGGGGAACTGTGCCCCCGCAAACTGATACCGTTCGGGTAGGAAGAGCACCTCTCTTCTGCCGCGGGCGCCCGTGCCCGCCCGCCCGGCCGGCCGGACTCCAATAACCAGGATGGCGTACGGCGACTCCACACCCGTGAGGTACCAGAACGTCGGATCTTGCTTCTCGTGCCCCTCCGTGCCGATGAGATAAGCCCCGGGGACAATGATGGCGGCGTCGCCAACCTGCTCGGCCAGCCGCGCCCGCCGGGCGGCATACACCTCCGGCGGAAACGCAACGTCCGACTGGAGCGCGGTGGAACAGGCAGGGCGGGCAGGGAAACCCGCGAGCATGGTCCACGCGGCGCACAGCGGAGCTACTCGACGTGCCACGCCGCGCACCCGATCCGCCGTCACTGCCCGTCGTCGCGACTGCAACAATTCATCCGCCATCCGCCGCCTCTCGTTTCGAGTGACCCCTGGGCCGGGGCAGGTCCCGGGCACGCCGGCACCGGCCAGGCGCCGCGCGGGACCTAAGTTGCCGGCAGCGTGAGGGATGCGTCAATGAAGTTGGCCGGCTGGCGCGCTCGCTGCACCTCCTGCGGTCGCCGGGTGAGCGCCCGACCGGAGAGCCTCCTCTTGACCGCCCGGCTGGCCGGGATTATAGTTGGTACTACCAACTATCGTCCTGGCTGTGACACCGACCATCGCGGCTCGTCCAACCACACTGTTCTCTGCCAGCCTCAGGCGTGACGGCCGGGCGCTGGCCGGTGTGCTCGCGGAGCTGGGCCGCCTGTATCAGTTCCATGACCGCGACTGCATCTGCTGCTACGACGTCTCGGTCACGCAGTGCCGTGCCCTCGAGCTGCTGGCGGAGCGGGGCTCGATGACGTTGAACGAGCTGGCCGCGGCACTCTACCTCGACAAGAGCACCGTCAGTCGGGTGGTGGATACCCTGGAGCGAAAGGAATACGCGCGCCGCCAGGCTCATCCCGAGGACGGGCGAGCGATCAGAGTGGAGCTGTCACGGCGCGGCCGGGCGCTGGTAGACCGAATTCAGGATGATCTGGCGCTTCGCCATGCGAGCCTGCTCGCGGAGTTCCCTCCAGACGTTCGCGAAGGCGCAATCCGGCTGCTCACGCAGCTGGCACAGGCTGCGGCACGACCCGTGGAGCGGATCGGCGGGAAGTGTTGTGTGGTGGACCCCTCAACGGTCGAGAGGAGGTGAGACCAATGGGCAACTGGGATTGCTGCCCGCCGGGCTGTTGCGGCGGTGACTGACGGACACAGGCGATTGATGGCAATGCAACGCCATCACGGGCGATGTGACGCACCTGAGCAAATGGAAGCTCACATCGCCCGGCATCGCCCGCGCTCGCCCGTGCTTATCGGCCGTTCCCAACCGCTGCCAGCAGTCGTCGTTCGAAGAACTCCGCAGTCGCCTTGTAGGCCGCGAGCCAGCTGCGATGCAGCAGGAAGCCGTGGACCTCGTCTGGAAAGATCAACTGCTCCACTTCGACCCCGCGTTGCCTCAGCGCCGCCACCAGATCCACGGTCTCGCTGAACGGGACGTTGCGGTCGTCATCCCCGTGGACGACCAGCACGGGAGAGCGCCACGTGTCCAGCGACGCCATGGGCGAGGACTGTAGCGCGAGCCGCGCGACCTCGGCCCTGGCCACCGGATCGTAATTCTGCTGAAAGTTGCGGATGACCACGTTCCAGTCGTGTACGCCGTGCATGTCCACGCCGGCGGCGAATAGATCCGACGCGCGCGCCAGGCCGAGTGCGGTGAGATACCCGCCGTACGATCCACCCCACAGGCCGATCCGCCGCGCGTCAACGTCCGGCCGGCTGCGAAGGTAGAGCCCCGCACCCAGAACGTCGTGGAACTCGCTCGCGCCGCGCGCGCCGTAGTTCAACGCTTCGCGGAACTCCATACCATAACCCGTCCCGCTGCGGTAGTTCACGGACAACACGACGAACCCGCGGCTCGCCAGGTACTGATTCAGCGCGTACGCGTTGTGGTAGTAAGCCAGATAGTGAAAGCCGAGCAGCATTTGGCGCCGCGACCCGCCGTGAAAGAAGAGAACGGCTGGTCGCCGCTGCCCCGGCTGCAGGTCCCTGGGGCGAAACAGTTGACCGTGAATCGGCAGCCCATCCGCGCCGGCCAGGATCACTTGTTCCGGCTCCACCAGCGCGCGCGAGGGGAAGTCGGCCGGTACGGTCTCCGGGGCGAGGCTGCGCCGGGCCGCGCCACCCACGATGACCTCCGCGTGCGCCGGCGTCCGCGCGTCCGATGCGAAGAAGGCTATTGCCCCGTCTCCATTCACGGCCGGCTCCCATTCGACGCCGGGCCCCACGGTCACGGCCTGCGGACGCCCACCGCCCACGGGCACCCGCCAGATGTGCCGCCGATCGATGTCATCCTGGTTCGACGAGTAGACGACCTCCCGCCCGTCGCGCCCGAGCGCGACGTGCTCCACCTCGAATGCCCCCGGCGTGAGGGGGATCGTCTCACCGCCCGCCACCGGCACGGCATACAGCTGCACCCAGCCGGCTCGCTCCCAGGGAAACACCAGGCGGTCGCCGGCGGCCCACATCACCTGATGCTCGCCGACCACTGCGTGAAACACACTCCCCCGCCCGCCGGGGGCGCGCCACACCTCGCGTCCCTCGCCGGTCGCCACGTCCGCCACCCGAATGGACCAGGGCGGGCCTTCGCGCTGCGGCATGAACGGCAGGCGATCCCGTTCGTTGGGCATCCGCGTGAACGCGATCCGCCGCCCGTCGGGCGACCACACCGGATTGCCGTCCCGATCCACGGACGGATCCAGGTAGTGGAGACTGCGGTCGGTCGTATGGTACACGCCGATGAAACTGTGATCGCCCCGATTGCTCACGAACGCAAGCGACGCGCCATCGGGCGACCAAGTGAGCGAGCTGGCCGTGCCGCGGATCTCGAACATCTGCTGTGGCGCGGCGGAGTCGGCGAGTCGTACGGACCACACCTGGCCGCGGCGGAGAAATGCCACCACGTCGCCGCCAGGCGACACGGCCGGCGAACTCCCCTCCGCGAGCCGCCGTGGCTCACCCCCGGCCCCAGTGACCACCCAGATCGCTTGCCGTGCACCCGCGGGATCGCTCGTCGGATTGGGAATCTCCCCCTGCCGGTTGGGCCCACCACCTCGCACGAACACGATGTACCGTCCGTCGGGCGTCAACGCGAGCGACGTGAGATCCTGACCGTCATCCTCGGTGTATCTGGTGACCTGACGTCCCTGGTATCGCGGCCCTTCCGCCACCCAGATGTTCCGCACGCCGGCGGCGTTTTGCACCCACACAAAACGGGATCCGCCCGCCGTGAGCTCGGTGGGAAATGGAGCGCTCATCACCTGCTCGAGCGTGTACCCCTGCTGGGTCTGCGCGTGGGCCGCCGTTCCGCCGACCACGAGCACTGCGGGC
Organism: Gemmatimonadales bacterium; assembly: GCA_035559715.1. GTDB lineage: Bacteria > Gemmatimonadota > Gemmatimonadetes > Gemmatimonadales > GWC2-71-9 > JACQHC01. Next base: position 13,996 of record DATMAW010000060.1, read on the forward strand.
AGCACTGCACGGACGATTCGTCGCTGCGTGATCACAGGATGCCTCCCCGGCTGATTGCTCAATCCTATTGAACGCGAGATCAGTGGCCAGAGGAGGGCACGATCCCCATCTCGTCGAGAAAGCGGCTCCCGCCCGTCGCGACGCCGCCGCGGCGCGCGGCGCGTGTGAGGATCAGGCGGTCCTCCGCCCGTGTCATGCCGACGTAGAGCAGCCGCCGCGCCTCTTCCAACTCCGCGCGATGATACTCCTGCCCGTGACGCGGCAGGAGCTGATCATCCTCCACGCCCACGACGTACACGCGCGAGAATTCCAACCCCTTGGTGGCGTGAAGCGTGAGGAGATTCACGCGGTCCGGCGCGGCATCCACGCCGTCCGACGTTGACAGGGCCACGCGCTCGAGGAAGCGGCCGATGCTCACGTCCAACGTGGCGCCTTCGGCCGACTCGATGAGCGCTTCGAGTCGCGCCACCGTCTGCGGGAACCGTGCCGCGGGGTCGGGCACGGCGCGTAATCGCTCCATGCGGGCCCGCCCGCCCAGCCGCTCGATCAGTTCGTCCGGCGACGGCAACGCCTCATTGCCGAGCCGTGCGCGTTCCCGCTCGTACTCCTCCAGCACGTCGCTGTAACGGCCCAGCGCATAGGCGCCGCCGATCTCTCGCAGCAGCCGGGCCTCTTTGCCATGGTTGTCCCGCTCAAGGGCCAGACCCACCCCCACCCAGTCCAGTAGGTTGGTGAGCGACGCGGTGCGCGCCCGCGCCGCGCGCAACCGCTCCAGTTCACCGAAGACCGCCACGAGCGCTCGCGCATCGTCCAACGCATGGTGCGCCCGGCCCGGGGCAATGCCGAACCGCTCCGCGAGCGCGGCGAGCGCGGCGGCGCCGTCGGTAAGCGCTTTGGCAAGCCGGTAGGTGTCGTAAAACGCCAGCTGGTCGAAGCCCGCGAGATCTCGCGCGGCCCGGCGCAAGACGGGGATGTCGAAGCGGTGTGCGTTGTGCGCCACCAGCACGTCCCCCCCCACGAACTGGAGGAACTTCGGCCAGACTTCCCCAAACGGGGGAGCACCGGCCAGCTCGGCGTCATCGTAGCCGTGCACGTCCCGCGCCGTCGCGGCGACCGCACCGGCGGGACGCACCAGCGACCGGAACTCCTCCATTGGCATCCCGTCCCGCACGCGTACGGCGCCAATCTCCACGATGTCGCAATGCAGCGGATCCTTGTCGGTGGTCTCCAGATCGAACGCCACGTACTGCCGGAACGTGGGCTGGGGCGAGCCCGCGTGACGCAGCTGGAGGGCCTTGAACGTCGTGAGCACCAGACCGCCGGGACCGGCGTCATCCGGACCCACCACCAGGTCGCCGAGTTCCGGCTCCGCGCCGGGCTTCAGGTAGTCCACACCCGTCCACCCGACCGCCATCAACATCCCGCGCAGCGCGACCTCGACGCCGTCGGCAGAAGCGAGCCACACGCGGCCGTCCGCGAGCGCCGCGCCCCGCAGCCGGTCCGCGAGGGCCACGGCCGCCGGTTGCGTTGCGGGGTCGGTGAGGTCGGCGGAGACCTCTTCCAGCACGTTGCGATATCTGCCGGGCCGCTGCTGGAGCAACGCCTGCACGACTTCCCTGAGTGTCCCCTGCGCTCGGGCAAGCGCGCGGAGGTTCTCCACGTGCACCGTGAAGCGCCAGGCTTTCTTCGCGTCCGGGTCCCCGCGACCCCGGCGCCGCGCGAACGCTCGTGCCGCTGCCAGGAGATCGAGGTTCTCACGCTTGGCCTCGGACCGTATCGGATCCAACGCCGTTTCCGACAGCACCGCCTCGGCGAGCGCATCGAGCGCTGCCGGGTCATCGGGCGAGCGCATCACGCGGAGACTGGCCACCACGCTCTTCACCACTTGATCGTCCAGCAGCGCGCGGCGGGGAGCCAGGCGGCAGGGGATGCCCGAGCGGATGAGCTGGCGCTCGATCACGCCGCCGAGCTGGTGGAGGCGGTACAACACGGCATACTCGCCCCACGGCCTGTTGGCCGCCGCCCGGTCCGCCAGAATGTCCTGCGCGATCCACTGCGCCTCCGCGACCTCGTCTTCGAAGGCGAGCGCGCGGACGTCGTGCTCCGATTCGCGCGTGGCGCGCAGGTCCTTGACGAACAGCGGCTCGTTCTCGCCGATCAGCCGCCGCGCCACCTCGAAGATCTGCCGCGAGCAGCGGCGATTCTCGTCCAGCACGATCGGCTGACTGATCCCGAAATCCTCGACGAAGCGGCGCAACACACGCGCGTCGGCGCCGCGCCAGGAAAAAATGGATTGTTCGTCGTCACCGACCGCGAAGACGTTCCGGTGGTGCCGCGCCAGGGCGTGGACGATCTGATACTGCGCACCGTCCAGGTCCTGGAACTCGTCCACCAGCACCTGATCCCAGCGCGCGGCCACCAGGGCCGCGATGTCCGCGTGGCGCTGGAACAGGTTGGCGGTGTGCGCAATGAGGTCGTCGAAATCGAGTAGGTTGCGTTCTCGCAGGTAGGCCACGTACCGCTCGAATAGCCGCTCGTCACCCGGGGTCAGCTGGTACTGCGCCAGCCTCCGTCGGCCGAACAACTGGAGGATGGCAGGCCGCCGCCTGGCCGGCCACACGCCAAGCCGGCCGAGCACGGCCGACTGGTAGGGCTCGTCGGCGATGCCGAACCCGCGCCTGAGCCCGATGGCGGCACCGTGCTCGCGCAGAATCTCCACGCACAGCCCGTGCAACGTACCGCGCGTGATGTCGCTCGCCGTTGACCCGAGCCGCGCGCGCAACCGACCGGCCACTTCCTCCGCGGCGCGGTTGGTGAACGTCACGGCACAGACGCGCTCCGGGCGCACATGGCATCGCTCAATGAGATGGGCGACCCGCCCGATCAGGCAGTACGTCTTCCCTGCCCCGGGCCCGGCAAGCACCAGGACCGGGCCCAACGGAGCGGTGATGGCGTCGTGTTGGCGACCGGATGCGGGCATGAATCAACGGTAGAACAAGAAAGGGTAAGAAGTGAGAGGTGTCAGGTAAGACGTGAAGCGACCACCGAGCCGCTTCCGCCCCTCTCGCCTCTCACGCCTGTCTTCCCAGAAACTCCGCAATCACGTCGTCAATTGTCGGCTGGCCGGTCTCCTCCAGCTCATACCGCACCCGCAGCGAAGGCTTGTCCAGTGCGATGAGATGCCGCAGGTCGATCGGGCTGGCGACCAGCACGAGGTCGGCCGGCGTGGCCCGGATCGTCGCCGCCAGTTCGGCCACCTGGTCGGCACCGTAGCCCATCGCCGGCAACACCGGACCGATGTGAGGATAGGCGCTGAACGTCGCGCGAATGGAGCCCACCGCGTGCTCCCGCGGATCCACGATCTCGGCCGCTCCGTGCCGCCGGGCGGCGACCCAGCCGGCGCCGAACGTCATCCCCCCGTGCGTGAGCGTGGGACCGTCCTCGATCACCAGCACTGGTTTCCCGGCGATCTGTTCGGCCCCTTCCACCTGTACGCGGCTCGCGGCCTCGATCACGACGGCCCCGGGAGCGAGCGCGCGCGCCACCGTGCGCGCCGCCTCCACCTGAGCGGCATCCGCCGTATCCACCTTGTTGATCACCACGACGTCCGCCAGCCGTACCGTGGTTTCTCCGGGGTGATACCGCAACGCGTGGTCCGCCCGGTGTGGGTCCGTGACGGCAATCATGAGGTCCGGCGCGAAAAACGGAAAATCGTTGTTGCCCCCGTCCCAGATCACGACGTCCGCCTCTCGTTCGGCGGCCCGCAGGATCCGCTCGTAGTCTACGCCCGCGTAGACCACGTTCCCCGTCGCGATGAGCGGCTCGTACTCCTCGCGTTCCTCGATCGTCACGTCGTTGCCGTCGAGATCCTGGCGCGTCTCGAACCGCTGCACGGCCTGTCGCTCCAGGTCCCCGTACGGCATGGGGTGTCGCACCACGACGGCGCGCTTGCCGGCCCGCCGGAGCGCGGCCACCACGCGGCGCGTCGTCTGGCTCTTCCCCGCGCCCGTGCGGGCGGCGCCGATGGCAATCACCGGCACGCGCGCCCTCAGCATCGTGCGGCGTGGACCAAGCAGCAGATAGTCCGCCCCCGACGCGAGCACGCGCGAGCCGATGTGCATCACGTGCTCGTGCGACACGTCGCTGTAGCTGAACACCGCCACATCCACCGCGTGCTCCCGGATGATGCGCTCGAGATCGTCCTCCGCCTCGATCGGGATGCCGTGAGGATAGCGGGGGCCGGCCAACGAGGGGGGATAGCGCCGGCCCGCGATGTTGGGGATCTGCGCCGCCGTGAACGCCACGACGTCCGTGTCCGGATCGTCCCGGAACACAACGTTGAAGTTGTGGAAGTCGCGCCCGGCGGCGCCGATGATCAGAGCCCGACGTTTCACTCGATCATCGCGCCGGCGGCGCCACCACGGCCGGAATCCCTTGTGTTCTCACCACCTCGTTGAAGGCCGCGAGGTCGGGGCCAAGCAGCCGGTCCAGCGTCATCTTGAGACCGGACCACTGCCGTTGGAGATCGGCCAGGCGCCGCCGCGCACCGTCGGTCACGCCGTCATCCGCGCCGTCCACCGCGTTCATCAAGTAGATGTAGAACTGATTCAGGCGCATGGGGAAATTGATCACCGTCTGACCGTCCACGGTGCGCTTCTGAATCAGGGAGTCCTCCATCGCGTTCAGCTTCTCCACGAACGCCTTGCCGGCGCTGTCGATTGCCGCCGCTCCCGGCTGTTCCCGAGCGCGGGTCATCACCTGGTTTGCTTGCTCGCGCACCGCCCGCACGCGGTTCACGCCCGCGTGAATCTCCGACAGCTCACGCGTCACCGTCACGAGAAGATCATCTTGTGCTCTGAAATCGGCGGTGGTGGCCTGGACACGGGGGTCCGGCGTCACGCGGAACGACCGGGTCTCAGAGAAGTCCCCAACGGTGAGCCTCGCCTGGTAGGTCCCCGGCACCACACGCCGGCCAACCAGCGCCCCGAAGACGAACGCGCCCGGAACCGCGATGGGTCTCTCGTGCCGCAGGTCCCACACGAACCGATTCAATCCCGCTCGGGCCGGGAGCGCCGGCCCCGCGGGCGGACCACCGGGGCCACCCGGCGCGGCCTGGGAGCCCTGCCCTGCCGGCCCGGCCTGCGGCCCGCTGTTGTACGACCGTATCACGGTACCGGCGCTGTCCAGAATCTCGAGCTTGATGGGACGCGCCGAGTCCGCCGCTTCCTTGAGGTGGTAGTAGACGATCGCACCGCCCGGCGGATTGCGGCCCATGCGCGGCGGGGCGGCGCCAAAGCCGCCACCGGCCGCCGTCCGGATGGCGTCCGCCGGCTCGTACAGACGAGCCGCGGCAGCGGTCACGTCTTCCCGGTACTGGCGCAGCGGTGACAGGTCATCGAGGATCCAGAACGCCCGGCCCGACGTCGAGGCCACGAGATCGTTGCCCCGCACTTGAAGATCGGTGATGGGCACGACGGGCAGGTTGAGCTGGAGCTTGTGCCAGCGCTCGCCGCCGTCGAACGAGACGTAGAAGCCCGTCTCCGTCCCGAGGTACAGCAGCCCGCGGCGCGCGGGATCTTCCCGCACCACGCGCGCCCAGGCTTCCGGCTCGATCCCGGCCACCAGACGCCGCCAGGTGCGGCCGTAGTCCGTGGTCTTGAACACATGGGGCGTGAAGTCATTGAACTTGTATCTCGTCACCGCGATGTACGCCGTCGCCGGATCGTGGGGCGAGACCTCGATGGCGTTGATCTGCGCCTCCCCGACCTCCCGCGGCGTCACGTTGGTCCAGTTCGCCCCGCCGTCGCGCGTAACATGCACCAGGCCGTCGTCGCTCCCGGTCCAGATCGTGCGAGCGTCGTGCGGCGACTCCGTCACGTAATAGATGGTGCCATAGATCTCGCCGCCCGCGCCTTCGTTGGTGATCGGCCCACCGCCGGGGCCTTGCTTGGTCGAATCATCCCGCGTGAGATCGGGGCTGACCTCCGCCCACGTGCGCCCGCGGTTCTCGCTCTTCAGCAGGACGTTCGCGGCGTGATAGATCACGTTGGGGTTATGAGACGACACCACGATCGGCGCGTTCCAGTTGAAGCGGTATTTCATGTCGCGCGATGCGAGCGCGGCCGGCAATACCGGATACGCCATCACGTCGCGTGCGTTGCCGGTCTCCCGATCCCACTCGGTGATCTGGCCCATGTAGCAGCCGGCATACACATATCGAGGATCATCAGGATTGAACGCCACGTGAGCGCTCTCGCACCCGCCCACGTCGTACCAGTCCTTCCAGCCGATCCCGCCGTCCGAGCCACGGCTCGCGATTCCCACCGTGGAATTGTCCTGTTGGCCGCCATACACGTGATAGGGAAACCGCCGGTCCGTATTGACGCGGTAGAACTGCGCCGTGGGCTGGTTCTCCTGCGTGGACCAGGTGCGTCCCCCGTTGAAGCTGATGTTCGCACCGCCATCGTTGGCGTTGATCATGATCTGGGGATCGTCCGGGTTGATCCACAGGTCGTGATTGTCGCCGTGCGGCACGCGGACGGAGGTGAACGTGCGGCCGCCGTCAATGGATTTCATGAACGGCGCGTTCATGACGTAGACGACGTCGGGATTCCTCGGGTCGGCAAACACCTCGATGTAGTACCAGGCGCGCGCCCGAATGGACCAGTCGCTGTTCATCAGGGTCCAGCGCCGGCCGCCATCATCGGAGCGATACAACCCGCCGCCGGGATCGGCCTCGACGATCGCATACACCCGCTCGGGATTCGCGGGGGACACGTCCACGCCGACCTTGCCGATGAGCGGCGGCAGGCCCGTGGTGATCCTTTCCCACGTGTCGCCGCCGTCGGTGGACTTGTGGATGCCGCTTCCGGGTCCGCCGCTCCGCACCATCCACGGCTGCCGCAAATGGTCCCAGAACGCGGCGTAGAGAATGCGCGGGTTGGTGGGATCCATCGCCAGGTCGCTCGCGCCCGCCGTCTCGCCCACGAACAACACGAGCTGCCACGTGGCGCCGCCGTCACGCGAGCGATAGATGCCGCGCTCGCGATTCGGCCCGTAGGGTGCGCCCTGGGCCGCGACGTAGACAAGATTCGGATCCCTGGGGTGCACGCGAATGCGGGAAATCGCGCGCGTCCGCTCGAGCCCCACGTGCTTCCACGTCTTGCCGCCGTCCGTGGAGCGATAGACCCCATCGCCGTGCGACGTGGCGACGCCCCTCACCGCGTGCTCGCCCATCCCCACGTACACGACGTTGGGATCGGACTCCGCCACGGCAATGGCGCCCACCGACCCCGTCTTGAAGAATCCGTCCGACACGTTGCGCCACGTCTCGCCCGCGTCGTCGGTCTTCCACAGACCGCCCCCCGTGCCCCCGAAGTAGTAAACCATGGGCTGCCCGCGCACGCCCGCCACGGCAACGGACCGGCCCCCGCGGAACGGCCCGATGTTGCGCCACTCGAGGGCCTGGAAGTGCGTGGAATCGAAGGCCACCGTACGCGCCTGCTGTGCGGCCGCGGATTGCGCGAACAGCGCCAAGCCCGCAAGGGGAATGTGGCGCGAATGGCGCGCGATCCAACCCATCGTCATGGACACGCTCCCAACTCCTGGCAGAAGGGTGACGAACTACTCTCCGCTCCCCGGCTTGTAAATCACTCCGCACCCATCCCGGCCGCCCATCTTCACCACCAAGGGTCGCCGAAATCGCAGGTGCCGCACGAACCCCAGTTCCACCCGTGCCGGCTGCGCGCGGATCCACTCCCAATCCACGAATCCCTCCCCGGCGTCCGCGTTCACGGTGAAATACCCCACCTGAAACGACGTCAGGTTCTGGAAGAAGTGGCTCCCTTGCGACGGCGTAACCCGAAAGTCGCGGAACCCTGCTTCGACGATCACCCGGGCGCCACAGATCTCATCCCAGGCCACCGGAATGCCCGCCCACGGGTCCGTGGATCCCCAGCGCCCAACACCGATCAATACGTAGGGACGTTGCTCCGCGATCAGCGCCGCGTTGCAGCGCGCCACTTCCTGCGCCACCACGCGGCTGTGCGCGCGGTTGAACCGATGGGCGTCCACCACCACGACGTCGTACAGGTCGTTCAGCGTGCCGCTACCCATCACCTGCGGACTGCGGCACACCAGCTCATCGTCGGTGACGGCGGACAGCGCCCCCCCGTCACCATGAGGCGTCAGCACCAGGGGCCGCACCTGGAGAAAACCGAATTCCGCCCGTTCTCTGTGTGCTCCCGCCAGACACACGGCGAATTCGATCTCCGCTTCGCGGTTGACGCCCTCGCGTCCGAGCCGCAGCAGCTCCCGGAGCAGCTCCGCGAGCGGAAACACGCCGTGCTTCAGGATCGGGGCGAACGTGACGAGCCGCACACCCGGTCGCGACAGGCCATCGTGAACGGCGTGATCGTCCCGGGAGTACGTGGAGCACAGCGGGCCGAGGACGCCGTCGTTCTCCGCCACCGACAGCGGGAACCGCGTCTCCCGCATCGCCTGCTCCTCGTCTCCCGCGGCCTCCGCCTGGTGCAGATCGAGGGCCCAGAACTCGCGCTGCGAGTTGGCGAGGATGTCCTCCACAGACGAGAAGTTGAGAATCTTGCGCGGGTGGCGGGGCGAGAACGTAAGGCAGCGCTCGTTCTCCACCACCGTTCGCCCCATCCCCAGAGCCACCGCCGCCACGCCATCCTCGGCGCGGAGCGGCGGCGAGGGGTACGCATTGTGCGACCGCGCCACCCCGGATACGTCGGGGTAGTACCGCCCGTTGCGCTCCACCCCAACCACCTTCTGGAGGATGACGGCCATCTTCTCCTCCTCGAGTCGGTACGGGGTCGCCCGCAGGTAGGCCTTGGCGTGCCGGCTGAAGGTGGACGCGTACACCCGCTTGATCGCCTGTTCCAGCTGCGCCAGGCGCAGTTTCAGGCTCCGGTGGTTGTTGGGCAGCATGAAGGTCTGATACACGCCGGTGAGCGGCAGGTACTGCGAGTCCTCCAACAGGCTGGACGAGCGCACGGCAAGAGGCCACCGGACGTGCTCCAGGAATCGCCGCAGGTCCGCGCGCACCTCCCGCGGCAGCGGAGCCGCGAGGAACTGCCGCTCGATCTCGGCGTCGTCCGTGCCGCTCAGCGCGAGCTCCAGAAGGCGATTGCGCGTGAGGAACTGGTCGAAGCAGTCCGTCGCGATCACGACCGCGGGCGGAACCCCGATGTGCACGCCGGGAAAACGCCCCTCCACGTGGTGGTAATTGAGCAGATAGCGCAGAAACGCCAGGCCGCGCGCCTTCCCGCCCAGTGAGCCGCCGCTGATCCGCGCAAAGAAACTGCCGGTGCCGTCGAACGTCTGACGGTCGAAGTCCGCGATGAGGGTCTCACGCTGCTCACGGCGCAACTGGGCAATCGATTCGATGAGGTCCCGGCGCAGGTGCTCGAGCGAAGGGAAGTCCGACACCTTCCGAGGACGCAGCCGGTGGGCCAGCGCGAATTCCGTGCGACTCGTGAGCCAGCGAGAGAAATCGTTCCGCCCGGCATGGTAGGCCAGGCTGTCCGCCGGAACCGTCCGCAGCAGACGCTCCATGGTCTGGAGATCCCTGGCCCGACCGACCTCGTTGCCGTCCGGCGTACGGAACACAAAGTCACCAAACGCAAACTGCTCGATCATGAACCGGCGCAGATCGGTGAGCAGCGTGTCCGAATACTTCCGCAGGAAGGGAACCCCGATTGCCTGGGCTCCGGCGGCGAACTCTGGTCGGCTGGACTGCAACAGGATCGGCAAGTCCGGCACCGCCTCGCGCGCCATGCGCGCCAGGTCGAACCCCGCATCCCGGGACAACACGCCGCCGCGCGGGAATTCCACGTCGGAGATGAGACCAAGAAGGTACGGCCGGTACTGATCGAACAACGCCCACGCTTCCTCGAACGTGGTGGCCAGCAGGATCTTGGGGCGCGCGCGGGTGCGCACCAACTTGTGCGACAGATTCAGCCCTTCGGCAATCAGGCGATGCGACTGGCTGATCAGCTCGGTGTAGATCGTGGGCAGGAAGGACGAGTAGTACCGCACGTTGTCCTCCACCACCAGGATCACCGGCACGCCCACGAGCGCCGTATCGTGCGCCACGTTGCGGCGGTCCTCCACCGATTTCACGATGGCCACCAGGATCCGAGCATTGCCCTGCCACAGGAACAGACGCTCGATGGACCCCAGGTCGGCTCGCGCGGCGAGGTCTTTCCGTTCGGTGTTGTCGAACGCGAGGACCACGACGGGGAGGTCGAGGCCCGACGCTCGCACCTCGCCCGCGAACTCGATCGCGTCCATGCGGCCGGGGCGCGGCGCGGTGATGATGAGATTGAACCGCCGTTCCGCGCGCGCCAGACGCAACGCCTCTTCTCCGCTGCTCACGTGGGTCAGCCCCGGCGAGTGGTGCAGCGACAGCTCCAGGAACTCGCCCAAAATCAGCTCGTTGAGCTGGCCGTCCTCCTGCAGCGTGAACGCGTCATACAGGCTGGACACGAGAAGGATGTCCTGCACCCGGAACGGCATCAGGCTCTGGAACGCCTGGTAGACGTTGCCCGGTCCGTGGGTCATCGCGATGGCGGCCGCCGGCGTGCCAACCACGGCATGCGCACCGCGAGAGAGCCGGCACGGCGAGAGACCGAGGGTGAACAACCGGAATGAGCGGGCACCCGTCTCGCGGGCGCCCGCTCATTCATCTGGTCCGGAAGCCGACAGTCGGGGACTGCGAGGGTCAGACCACGCCCTGATCCAGCATCGCGTTCGCCACTTTGACGAACCCAGCGATGTTGGCCCCATCCACCAGATTGCCCGGCCGTCCATACGCGTCGGCCGTCTCGAAACAGCTCTTGTGAATGGCGATCATGATGTCGTGCAGCCGACGGTCCACTTCCTCGCGCGTCCACGTCAGTCGCATGCTGTTCTGCGCCATCTCCAGCCCGGAGGTGGCCACGCCGCCGGCATTGGCAGCCTTGGCTGGTCCGTACAGGATGCCGGCCTTCAAGAAGGCCCTGGTGGCCTCGAGCGTTGACGGCATATTGGCGCCTTCGGACACCAGCTGGACCCCGTTCTTCAACAGGTTGGCGGCGTCCTTGGCGTTGATCTCGTTCTGGGTCGCGCTGGGGAAAGCGCAATCCGCCTTGAGCGTCCACAACGGATTGTAGTCCGCCGTGGGGTCGTGCGCGAGATACTTGGCGCTCTTGAACGCATCGGCGTATTCCTTGATCCGGCCACGGCGCACGTTCTTGAGGTCCATCACCCAGGCGAGCTTCTCCCGCGTGATCCCGTCGGGGTCGTAGATCATGCCGCTCGAGTCCGACAGGGCCACCGGCTTGGCTCCGAAGTCCAGCAACTTCTCCACCGTATACTGCGACACGTTCCCGCTGCCGGAGACCAGGCACACTTTGCCCTCGAGCGTCTGCTTCCGGGTCTTCAACATCTCGGCGGCGAAATACACGCAGCCGTACCCCGTGGCCTCGGGGCGGATCAGCGAGCCGCCCCAGTTCAGTCCTTTGCCCGTCAGGGTGCCCGTGAACTCGTTCGCCAGGCGCTTGTACTGGCCGAACAGGTAGCCGATCTCGCGGGCCCCCACACCGATGTCTCCCGCGGGAACGTCCGTATTTGGACCGATATGCCGCCACAGTTCCGTCATGAAGCTCTGGCAGAATCGCATCACCTCGCCGTCGCTCTTGCCCTTGGGGTCGAAGTCCGATCCGCCCTTGCCGCCGCCCATGGGCAGGGTGGTGAGCGAGTTCTTGAAGACCTGCTCGAATGCCAGGAACTTGAGAATCCCCAGGGTCACCGATGGGTGGAAGCGCAGTCCGCCCTTATAGGGGCCGATCGCGCTGTTCATCTCGATGCGGAACCCGCGGTTCACCTGTACGTCTCCCGCGTCGTCCATCCAGGGGACGCGAAACATGATGACCCGCTCGGGCTCCACGATGCGTTCGAGGATCTTGGCGGACCGGTACTCCGGATGGCGGTCCAGCACCAGCTCCAGCGACTCGAGCACCTCGCGCACGGCCTGGTGGAACTCTGGTTCCGCCGGGTTCTTCGCCTCGACCATCGAGATCACGGACGCCACGTAATCCTTCGCGCTCGCTGACCGAGCACGAGTATCGATCATCGAACTCATGGAGCGGCTCCTCCTCACAAGGGGACGACGACGCTTCTTCCACTGCCGGCGCCCTGAAATAATCTCGACAAGTATGAAGCTTTCTCTAAGGGCGCGTGAGCCCCCGGCGCATGGTCTCCTAGTTCGCCCCGAACGCGGACCCCATCTGGCGCCAATGCCGAGCCGCCGTGCTTGTCCGTACAGTCGTTCTGATCCTCGCTGTGTGTGTGCTGGCCGGCTACCTTCCGGCTCGTCGCAGCGCCGCGCTGGACCCGATGACAGCGATGCGCGCCGGGTGGCTAGAACCTCGGAGGTGACTGGGTCCGGAAAACGGGTGCGCTCCACTCTCCCGGAGGCAGGGCGCAACTCACCTCGACTTTGATGGCCGAAACCGGATAGCCCCCTTCCCGGCTTTCCGTTACCGTCAGGGCACCCGAGGTGACCAGCATGATCATGAGCGTCAACGGAACACACCACGACTCCGACACCCGCTGGGCGGCCGTCCTGAAGCGCGACCGCGGGGAGGACGGCCGGTTCGTGTACGCCGTGCGAACCACCGGTGTCTATTGCCGGCCCTCGTGTCCTTCACGCCGACCGCACCGGCGGCACGTGCAGTTCTTCGAGAGGCCGTCACAGGCGGAGCGGGCCGGCTTCCGCCCCTGCAAGCGATGCGCGCCCGCGCAGGCGGAGGCTGCCGACCCGGGCTCGCGACTCGCCGCCGACGTCGCCCGGCTGTTGCAAGACCGAAGCGGCGGCGTGGTCTCCCTGGAAGAACTGAGTCGCGCCACGGGCCGCAGCGTGCGTCACATTCGCCGCGTGTTCAAGCGCGTAACGGGCGTGAGCCCGCGCCAGTTCGCCACGGCGCGGCGCGTGCGCACCCTCAAGCAGCGACTGCGGGACACCGATACGGTAACGCGGGCGCAGTTCGACGCCGGGTTCGGCTCGAGCAGCCGCCTGTACGAGCGCGCCGAGGCGGCGCTGGGCATGACGCCCGCCACGTACCGTAAAGGCGGCGAGGGCGCGCGCATCGGCTACGCCATCGTGCCCACGTCACTCGGCAAGCTGCTGGTGGCCGGGACGGAGCGCGGGCTGTGCGCCGTGCGATTCGGCGAGTCGAACGCGTCGCTGGCCCAATCGCTGCGCGAGGAGTTCCCGCGCGCGGTGCTCGAGGCCGACCCGCCAATGGTGAGTCTCTGGGCCGCGTCGCTCAAAGCGCAGACGGACGGCCTCAAGCCGTCGGCTCTGCTGCCCCTGGATGTTCAGGCGACGGCCTTCCAGCTCCGCGTGTGGGAAGAGCTACGGCGCATTCCCTTCGGCGAAACACGCACCTACGCCGACGTGGCGCGAGCCATTGGCCGTCCCAGGGCGGCACGAGCCGTGGCGCGGGCATGCGCCACCAACCAGGCGGCGCTCGCCATTCCCTGCCATCGCGTAGTACGCGGGGACGGGAGCCTCGGCGGATATCGCTGGGGAGTCGAGAAAAAGCGAGAGCTGCTGAAACGGGAGCGCGGCAGCGCATGAATGGACGACTGCCAATGGACCTCTGACCGCTGACTGACCACACCGAGTCGCATCCCCGGGGCCGGCGTGTCCGTCTGATCGTCGCGCTGGCCGCCGTGTGGTTCATATGGGGCTCCACCTATCTCGCCATCCTGTGGGCGATCGAGACGATGCCCGGCTTTCTCATGGCGGGCGTGCGCTTCGTCGCCGCAGGCGGCGTGCTGTACGGCTGGGCCCGGTGGACCGGCGCAAGAGCCCCAACGCCAAGCCAGTGGCGCGTCGCGTTCGTGATCGGCTGCCTCATGCTGCTGGCCGGCAACGGCGGCGTCGTGTGGGCGGAGCGGTTCGTCCCCACCGGGCTCACGGCGCTGGTGATCGCGACGGAGCCCCTGTGGGTCGTGCTGCTCGACTGGGCGCGGCCACACGGAACGCGCCCCACCGTGGCCGAGGGTCTCGGGCTCGCGGCGGGGTTCGCCGGCGCCGCCATGCTGGTGGGACCCGGCGAGGCGGCGAATGCCCCCAGTGTGAGCCCGCTCGGAGCGGCCGTGCTCACGGTGGCCACGGTATCGTGGGCCATTGGATCCATTTACTCCCGCGCGGCGCCCCTGCCCAACTCCCCGATCCTCCGCGCCGCCATGAACCTGATCGGTGGCGGCGTGGGGCTCCTGGTCGCGGCGGCGATCGCGGGAGACTGGTCCCGGCTCGATATCGGCGGCATCTCACCCCGCTCGTGGCTCGCGTTCCTGTATTTGGTTGTATTTGGGTCCATCGTCGCGTTCACGGCCTACTTGTGGACGCTTCGCGCCACCACGCTCGCCGTGGCTTCAACCTACGCCTACGTGAATCCCGTGGTCGCGGTGGTCCTCGGCTGGGCGCTCGCGGGAGAGCCCGTCACCCCTCGCGTGGCGGTCGCCACCTCGGTCATCGTCGGGTCCGTGGTGCTGATCACAGCGGCGCGCACCCGGGCGGTGCGATCCGTAGGCACAGCGGTCCGCCGCGCGGTGGAGTGGATCGGCGGCTGACCGGGTAACGCGTCGCAGGCCGCGCCGCCGTCTCTTGCCGTTGGCCCCGGTCGGCGGCAACCTTGTGACGGCTCCACTGGCGAGGTGCGCATGCCTCCGATCACGCTGACCGTGAACGGCAAGACCCATCAGGTGAATGTCGCGCCTGACACGCCCCTCCTCTGGGTGCTGCGCGATACCCTCGGGCTCACCGGAACCAAGTATGGCTGCGGCACTGGACAGTGCCTGGCGTGCACCGTGCATCTCGACGGCGCGGCATCGTTCTCCTGCGTGGTTCCCGTAAGCGCCGCGCAGGGCAAGAAGATCACGACCATCGAGGGTCTCGCGAACGGCAATGGCCTCCATCCGGTGCAACGCGCCTGGATCGAGGAGGACGTTCCGCAGTGCGGCTACTGTCAGAGCGGTCAGATCATGGCCGCCACGGCATTGCTGGCGAGGAACCCCAACCCCACGGACAGCGACATTGACGCCGCGATGAAAGGCAACCTCTGCCGCTGCGGCACGTACAACCGTATCCGACGCGCCATTCACCGCGCCGCGAAAGGAGCCGTGGAATGAGCGCCAGGCAGCCCGCGCGGCTCGTTACGCGCCGCGAGTTCGTCGAGACGGCGGCAATCGCCGGTACGGGCCTGCTCATCGGCTTCTCCCTGCCCGCGGGCCGAGCGGCTCCTGCCGCCTCCAACGCCGAGCTGAACGCGTGGATCCACATCGGTTCCGATGACGTCATCACCATCCTCACGAGCGAGTACGAGATGGGTCAAGGCGTGCTCACCTCCATCCCCCAGATTCTCGCCGAGGAGCTGGACGCCGACTGGACGAAGGTTCGCTCGCGGCACGCGCCCACCGATTCGCGCAAGTACGGCATGCAAGGCACGTTCGGCAGTACGAGCATCCGCCAGGGATACAACAACCTGCGGAAGGCCGGTGCGGCGGCGAGAGAGATGCTGCTGCGCGCGGCGGCGGAGACGTGGAGCGTAGATCCCGCAAGCTGCCAGACCGAGAACGGGACCGTCGTCCACACGGCGTCCGGGCGTCGTCTGACCTACGGCCAGCTCGCCGAGCGCGCGGCGCGGGTGCCGCCGCCGGAGAATCCGCGGCTCAAGGACCCCCGGGACTTCCGCATCGTGGGCAAGTCACTCAAGCGTCTGGACGTTACGCCCAAGGTCACGGGCGCCGCCGTGTTCGGGACCGATGTGCGCGTGCCCGGCATGTTGACCGCGCAGGTGGTGCACCCACCCTATTTCGGCGGCAGGGTGAAGAGCTTCGATGCCACGCGCGCGCTCGCCGTGCCTGGTGTGCGGCACGTGGTGGAGATCCCGACCGGGGTCGCCGTGATTGCCGACGACTTCTGGAGCGCCAAGCAGGGACGCGACGCGCTGTCCGTCACGTGGGATCCCGGTCCGCACGCCGATCTGTCGAGCGAGAAGATCACATCGTTGCTCCGCGACCTCGTGAAGAAACCGGGGATGGTTGCCCGGAGCGAGGGCGACGTGGCACAGGCGATCGAGGGGGCGGCCCGACGGATCGAGGCGACCTACGAAGTGCCCTACCTCGCGCACGCGTGCATGGAGCCGCTCAATTGCACCGCTGACGTCCGCGCCGATCGGTGCGAGGTCTGGGCGGCGACGCAATCGCCTACCGGAACGCAGCAGGCCGCCGCCAGGATCACCGGCCTCGCCCCCGAGCGCGTAACCGTACACGCGCTCCTCATGGGCGGGGGATTCGGCCGCCGGACGCAGACCGACTTCGTGGCGGACGCCGTGCACGCTTCGAAGGCGATCGGACGGCCCGTCAAAGTGATCTGGACCCGCGAGGACGACATGGCGGCGGGCTACTATCGCCCCGTGGGATACAACCAGCTCACGGCCGCGCTCGACGCTGCGGGACGACCGGTGGCCTGGAGGCATCTCATCGCCAGCGCGCCACTCCGCGTGGGACAGAACGGCATGGACGCGACGGCCATCGAGGGCGCGGCGAATCTTCCTTACGCCATCCCCAACGTGTACGTCTCGTGGGCGCGCGCGGACCTGCCGGTGCCAACGCACTTCTGGCGCTCGGTGGGGAACTCGCAGAACGGCTTCATCACCGAGTCGTTCATTGACGAAGTGGCCCATGCCGCCGGCAAGGACCCGGTCGCGTTCCGTCTCGCGCTGCTGGCCGGGCACCCGCGGCATGCCCGCGCACTCAAGCTCGCGGCGGAGAAGGCCGGGTGGGGAACCCCGCCGCCCGCCGGCCGGGCACGTGGCGCCGCAGTACTCGAGGCGTTCGGAAGCATCACGGCAGAGGTCGCCGAGGTGTCGGTCTCCGGCGGCGCCGTCCGAGTGCACAAGGTGGTGTGCGCGGTGGACTGCGGCGTCGTGATCAACCCCGACATCGTGGCGGCGCAGATCGAGAGCGCCGTCGCCTTCGGCTTATCAGCCGCCCTGTACGGGGAGATCACGCTGGAAGCCGGCCGCGTGCGGCAGAAGAACTTCGACGATTATCCGATCCTGCGGATGGACGAGATGCCGGCCGTGGAGACCCACATCATCGCCGAAGGGGATCCCGTGGGCGGGATCGGTGAGGCCGGTACGCCGACCATCGCGCCGGCGCTGTGTAACGCGATCTTCGCCTTGACGGGCAAGCGGATCCGGAAGCTGCCGATTGGCAGACTGACATGAAACGAGGAGCTCAAATGCCACTCAGGAATCTCGCGTGGGGCGTCGCCGTTCTGCTCGTCATCGGCGCGGCTCCCGCCGGCGCCCAGACACGCGGGCAGTTCGGCGACCTGGCCGAGGGCCCCTACAACCGGCTCGTCATCCGCAACGCCATGGTGATCCCGGGTCACGGCGGCCCGCCGGTGGGGCCGTACGACATCGTGATCGAGCACAACGTGATCTCCCAGATGGTGCCGTTCGACCCGGTCACGGCCGAGCGGCAGGGTGGCCGGGAACGACCCACGGGCGATCGCGTGATCGAGGCCAACGGCATGTACGTCATGCCCGGCATGATTGACCTGCACATGCACCTGCGCCAGGCTCCGATGCAACTCGAGTATGTGTACTACCTGAAGCTCGCACACGGGGTCACGACGCTCGTTCCCGCCGCCGATCGCGGACTCGACAGCGCGCTGGCGCAACAGCGGGCGTCGGAACAGAACCGCGTTCTCGCGCCGCGGATGTTCCCCATCTGGAGCTGGGGCGCGAGGACCAACTTCCGCCGCGCGGAGCTGGAAGATCCGGAGATGGCGCCGCGCATCGCGCGGGAGATGGTGAAGCAGGGCGCGCACGTGGTGAGCGTGGGAAATCTGGGCTGGAGCGAGGAGTTGTTCGGCGCGGTGTGCAAGGCCGTGTGGGAGGCGGGTGGCATCACCACCGTGCATCTGCCGCCCTCGACCAACGCCGTGGTGCACGCGCTCGACGCCGCCCGGCTCGGCGTCACCATGATCGAGCATCACTACGGGTACGCCGAGGCCTCGCTCGACCGCAGCGTGCAAGACTTCGGCCGGGAGTACAACTACGACAACGAGAACCACCGGTTCCGCTACGCCGGCAAGGTGTGGACGGAGGCCAACGAGCAGCGCCTGCTCTCCGAGGTGGCGGACTCGCTGGTGCGCTACGGCGTCACGATGCTGCCCACGCGCGTCGTGTACGAAGCAAACCGCGACATCGAGCGCGCGCAGAGCCTGCCGTGGCACGAGAAATACACGCACCAGGCGCTGATCAACTGGAACCTGCCGAACCCCGCGTATCACGGCTCGTATCACTACGACTGGACGTCCGACGACGAGTACTATTGGTCGAAGGCGTTCTCGCTGTGGGGCCGGCTGATCTTCGAGTTCAACAAGCGCGGCGGCCGCGTGGCGTACGGCACGGACGACAACTACATCTGGGCCACGCCGGGATTCTCGAACATCCGGGAGCTACAGCTGCTGCGCGAGACCGGCCTGCACACGCTGGAAGTGATTAAAGCGGCAACACAGAACAGCGCTCGGACCCTGCGGCAGCCCAGGCTCGGCCTGGTGCAACCGGGGTATCTCGCGGACTTGCTCATCGTGGATGGAAGCCCGCTCTACAATCTGCGGTTCCTCTATTCGTTCGGCGCGCTGACGCTGGACAAAAACGGTCAGATGATCCGCACCAAGGGCATCCTGCACACCATCAAGGACGGGATCGTGATCAACAACGCGCGGCTGATGGAGGAAGTCGCCGGAATGGTCGCGAAATCCAAAGAGGGCGTGGGGCCGAACGCGGTGACGGCGCCGTTCGTGGCGGGGACGAATGGACGGCCCTAACAGAATGGCGTAAGGAGTGAGGGGGAAGGGGTAAGGCAGCCGCCAACGCCATCACTCTGGCGGACGAGGCAGCCGCATCGAGCGGGACGCGCGACTTGCCCGCATGCGCCGCCGGACGGGCGTCTCCGGCTGCCACGTGCCGGCGAGCCGCGTGCCCGTGCGAACGATGTCCGCGGCGAACGCGTCCTCCGCGGCGAGCCGCCCGCGGATCTCGGCC
>DATMAW010000061.1:0-3216 GCA_035559715.1 Gemmatimonadales bacterium
CCGCCACTACGCTGCTTTCACCTGGCGCGGCGAGCGTGGAGAAAGCACGGGCGGATTCCGCAACACCGGCCGGGCTCACGGCCCCGGCCGCCTGCGGCTCACCTGCCGCGCGCTCGCTTCCGGCGATCGCGATCTCCGGCCCGTGCGTCCCGCTGACCCGCCACGTGGCGTACCAGCCCACCCCAACCACGAGCGCCACCACCGCCGCCGCGGCGAGCTGGCGGGACCACGATCGCTTTGCCGCGGCGACGCTGCGCCCCGCGCGCGCCACGAGCACGCGCTCGAACGGAGGCGCGCTCACCTGGGGCGCGGCCGCGGCAAGGATACCGGCCGCCCGATCGCGCACGCGGCTGACATCTTCCAGGCGCGCACGGCACTCGGCGCACTCGGTGAGATGCTGCGCCACGTCCGCCGCCTTGTCGGCGGCGTCGAGGTACGCGTGAAGCTCTCCTTCATCCAGATGCCGCATGTCCACCTTCTTCCCGTTCGTACGCCTCGACCAGCCGTTTCCGCGCGCGCGCCAGCGTGGTGCCGATGGCGCCCACCGCAAGGCCGGTCTGCGCCGCGATCTCCTGGTAGTCAAAGCCCGCGTCCCACAGCAACAACACCTCGCGATCCCGTTCGCTCAACTGCTCCAGCGCGCGCCGCACCGCGCTCACGTCCTCGGCGATCTCGAGCTCCAGGCCGGGATTGTCCGCCTGCGGCGCCGTGGCCCGTGGCTCGCTCTTCAACAGCGCGAGATGCTTCTTGCGCCGCACCGCCGTCCGCGCCTCGTCGCGCGCCAGGTTCGCCGCCACCGTGAACAGCCAGGCCCGCGGATTCTCGGGCGTGTGATCGAGCGCGCGCACGAACACCTCCTGTGCCAGGTCCTGCGCCTGGTCCGCATCCCACACCTTGCGGTACAGGAAGCGGACCAGGTCGCCATACGTCGCGTGATACACGGCCGCCCAGTCAACGCCCACAAGGCGAGTCTATCGGCCGCGGAACGCCCGCGCCACGTCCTCCAACCGCGCGGCGCTGAGCGTCGTCTCACCGCTCGGCCCGATCTCGATGGAGATCCGCGGCCCGGCCACGAGCACGCGGTCGAACTCCCTCCACCAGGGCTCCAACTCCGGCAAGCGACGGAGCAGCGCGAAGTACGCGTCGCTGAACGCGGCGATCTTCACGACGCGAGCCGCCTCGCCGTGCGTGGCGTCGGTCCACACGCCGTTCCTTATAAGGAATACTCTGCCCGAGACCCCGCGCGACGCCCTGGTGTTGACGCGCGCCGCCAGCTGCCCTTCGTCGGCATCGAGCGCGGCCTTGGACGCCACCTCGCGCCGCGCGCGATCCTGCTCGGCCGCGCGCACGGACGCCTGGCCGAATGCCTGATTCGGCGCCGGCGCAGCCACCCGGGCGGGCATGGCCCGCATCAACACACGACGTCCATCCTGCGCCACGTCCAGCGGCTCCTGCACCAGATAGGACGTGTACTCGCTCAACAACCCGTATCGCAGGGCCGTCTCTCGGATCTCCCGCTCCACTTCGGCATTGTGACCGTTCAACCGGATGGATTGCTGCAACGCGCCGATCTTGCGCGCGGCCCACAGCCTCGGGATGTAATCGTCCCCCGTGGCGTGCGCCGGCAACATGACGTTCACGCTGAACCGCTCCTCGCGACCCGCTCGCCGGCCCGTGATGCCCAGCGTACCGGTACGATCCTCCTCCGCCGCCTCGTACCGGCCGAAGATCACCAGCTCCTCCCCGGCGAACAGGTCCGGGAGCCGCGTGGGGTAGATCTCGGTGAAGCGCGCCGGCGTCTCGCCGATCGCAAGATCGCCCAACACCGGATGGCTGATCTTGGCCGCGAGCCCGCCCACCGCGGCCTCGACGTCCTCGCCCGGCTCCACGTACTGCGTGGTGCCGCGTCCCGCCGCGGTCAGCCGGTCCAACAGATACGTGTTCACGTCATACCCCACGCCGAAGGCGAACACGCGCGAGCGACCCCGCGCCTGTTCCGCGCGCTGAGCCAGCCGCTCGGGATTCTGCTCGCCCACCGACGGCAGCCCGTCGGTAAGGAACAGGACGATCGGCAAGCGGCCCTCGGGCGACGGGGCGCGGAACGCCTCGGTCAGGGCGTCGGCGATGTTGGTTCCGCCGGTGGCCGTGATGCCATCCACCCAGCGACGCGCCTCGCGCAGTTCGGCGTCGGTCGCCGCGGTCCAGTCGGGCCGATACGTGGTAACGGTGCTCGCGAACGTGATCAGCCGGAACCGATCTCGCGCGCCCAGTGACGAGAGCAACTGGTGCAGGGCCCGGCGCGCCTGCTCGATCTTGGCCCCGGACATGGAGCCCGAGACGTCGAGTACCACAGTGAGGTCGCGCTGGAGCGCGTCTCCGCGGGCCGCTTCGGGTGAGAGCGTGAGCATGAAATACCCCGGCTCGCCACCCGTGGGCCGATGCGCCACGAGCGACATCCCCACCAGACCGCGGGCCAGCGGAAGGAACAGCGCGAAGTCGCCGGAAAGCTCGCCCTGCGGCCGCACGGTGAGCCGTCCGTCCGTGCGGTCCACGCGCAGCTCGTGCGTGGGGCTGAACGGATCGCGAAACTGGGCGCCGCTGTCCGCCACCAGCGTGAAGTTGAGCGGGGCCGGCTCGCGCAACAGGAGCGGATCCACGGCGCCCTCGGTCTGGCTCCTGCCACCGTGCCGTCCGGCCGCCGCGTACTTGAACTGCACCGCGTCACCCGCGCGCCGTAGCATCTGCGAGTACCGCAGCGTGATCTTCCGCGTCTCGCCCTGATTGATGGGGAACACGCGGGCGCGGATCAACCCGTGGCCCGCCAGCTCGATCAGCGCGGGATCCTTCTTGCGGCGGACGATCTCCTCGTAGATCTGGCGGGCGCGCGCGGCATCCATGGTCTCGCCGCGCAATTCCTGATCGCCCTGGAACAACGAGAAGTTGCTGAACACGGCCTCGCCGGGGAGCGGATAGAGGTAGTCGCCCTCACCCAGCCCGGCACCGCGGTTCTGGAACCATTCCTCCACCTCGACGTTCGCCACGCGCCCCACGACGCGGACCGACACTTCGGTGCGCACCCGAACCACTCCACCGTTCACCGGCCGGTCTGGCGGGGGCTCGATCCAACCCTGGGCGGCCAGCGGTAGCGGCGTAAGTGCCACGAAGGCAAGTAGATATAGCGATTTCACGACGATCCTCACTGTGCGGTGTTACACA
>DATMAW010000062.1:0-20350 GCA_035559715.1 Gemmatimonadales bacterium
ATCCGAACGAACACGCTGTACCGCGATGCGTACAGCGGGGACGATCTCCTCGGCATCGCGCTCGATACGTACAACGACCGCCAGACGGCGTCGTGGTTCGTCGTGAACCCGGGTGGCGTGCGCACGGACCGCGCGCTGTTCAACGACGCCGAGTTCAGCGCAGGCATGCCGATGAATCCGGATTGGAACACTTTCTGGGACGCGGAGACGTCGCAGAATGACGAAGGCTGGTTCGCCGAAATGCGGATCCCGCTCTCGAGCCTCGGATTCCAGGACGTGAACGGGCGAGTGGTGATGGGGATGGCGCTGTACCGCTTTATCGCGCGGAAAAACGAGCGGCAGATCTTCCCCGACATCCCGCCGGCGGCTGGTGGGATGGCGTTCGTCAAGCCGTCCCGCATGCAGCGGATCCTGCTCGAGGGCGTCCGCCGCCGGCAGCCGGTGTATGTGGCGCCGTATGGACTTGGTGGCTGGCGCCGGAACGCCGTTCTGAACGGCACGTCCAGCGGCTACGACATCACGCGGGTCTACACCCGGGAAGCGGGGCTCGACCTCCGGTACAGCCCGACGGCGAATCTCACGCTCGATCTTACGGCCAATACGGACTTCGCGCAGGTGGAGGCGGACGACCAGCAGATCAACCTCACCCGCTTCTCGCTGTTCTTCCCCGAGAAGCGCCAGTTCTTCCAGGAGCGTGCAGCGATCTTCGATTTCGGCATGGGCGGGTTTTTCAGCCGGCTGTTTCACTCGCGCCGCATCGGCCTCGTGGAGGGACAACCGATTCGACTGCTCGGCGGTCTGCGGCTCGTGGGGCGCATGGGTGGGGCGGACGTCGGCATTCTGAACATGCAGAC
Source organism: Gemmatimonadales bacterium (assembly GCA_035559715.1). Taxonomy (GTDB): domain Bacteria; phylum Gemmatimonadota; class Gemmatimonadetes; order Gemmatimonadales; family GWC2-71-9; genus JACQHC01. The sequence goes on from DATMAW010000062.1 coordinate 855, forward strand.
CGCGAGCGCACTGGGACGGCCGGGCGAGAACTTCGGGGTCGCTCGACTGAAGCAACGGGTGCTCAACGAGAACTCCACGCTTGGCGCCATGGTCACCACGCGCGTCAGCGACGACGGCAGTTTCAACGTCGCCGTGGGAGCGGATGCGGTGCTTCGGACCGTGGCGAACGAGTATCTCACGGTAAAGGCAGCACGGACGTTCGAGGACACGAGAGGAGGCATCGGTCTCGCGGATGCTGCGAGACTGCTCGTTCGGTGGGAGCGCCGCACCCAGGGCGGGCTGTCCTACGCCGCCGAAATCATCCGCTCCGGCGGCGCGTTCAATCCCGGCATCGGATTCGATTTGCGGACCGACTTCTCATCCCTGGAAGGCCGGCTGCAGTACCTCTGGTTCACGGGTCCCACGACGCCGTTTCGATCGCTCTCGGTCCAGGCCTCGGGGCAGGGGTTTCGCCGCAACGCGGACGGCTCGACCGAGTCGGGGACGCTGTCGCCCGAGCTGCGCGCCGAGTTCAAGAACGGCGGGAACCTCAACCTCACCTACCGCGCGAATTACGAGAGCGTGCTGGATAGCTTCGCCATCGCGTCCGGCGTGCCGGTGCCGCCGGCGGCGTACTGGTTTCACGAGGGAGAGCTGGGATATCGCGCTCCCATGTCCGCGTCGTTTCGGCCCACGGTGGTGGCGACCGCCGGGCAGTTCTACGACGGCCACCGCGTTTCGCTGAGCGCCACCCCCGCCTGGAACCCGTCGCGCCATCTGGAGCTGGGGCTCGACTACAGCTTCAACGCGGTTCGCTTCCCTGGTCGCGACCTGTCGCTCGACGCGCATCTCCTGCGGTTGCGGGTGCAGACGGCGTACGACGCCCATCTCTCGCTCAGCACGTTCTGGCAGTACAACAGCGTGGCCGACGTGGCGAGCGTGAACGCGCGGTTGCGCTACAACGTGCGTGAGGGGAACGACCTGTGGGTCGTTTACAACGAGGCGGTGAACACGGACCGCCTGACGCGCACACCGCTCCCGCCCGTGTCACAGGGGAGGGCAGTCATGGTGAAGTACACGCATACGCTGGTGTGGTAGGAGGGCGATGACAGGCGATTACGAGTGATGTAAAGCTCGTGAGCCGGGAAACTCGTCGCTTGCCGTCCCCGCGATTCGCCTGCCATTCGCCTGTCGTCGCCTGCGCCCCGCTTTCACCGGGCCGAAATAATCACCCCCTGCATGTTCCGCTGCCGCAGGGTCTCGTTGAACGCCGAGAGGTCCTGATTCACCACGCGCTCGTAGCCTGCACGCGCGTTCTGGAGCACGCGCTTCAGCTCCTCATGCACCTGGCGCTGCGCGGCGGTCGGTCCGTGGTCCGAGCTGGTGACCGAGCCCGCGAGGTAGATCAGCTGTTCGGCGAGTTGCATAGGCCAGCGCAGGATGTCCTGCCCCCGGCCGGTGACACGGATCTGGAACAAGGGCTCCTCGGCCGCGACCAGCTTCCGGTCGAGCGAGTCGGCGGCCTGACGGATGTCGGTGGCAGCCGAGTCCGCGGCCAGCACGCTCTTGAGCGTGGCGAGCTGCGCGCGGGCGTTCTCCAGCGAGTTGATCATGTTCACCGTGGCGTTGAGATCGCTCACGATGTCCGTTGCGATCCTGGTTTGCTCGGCGATCTCCGCCTCGCTGCCCCCCGAGTTGGGGTCTTTCAGCACCGTGAGCTGCTGCGTCATCTCCTGGCCCGCAGCGCTTACCCTGACCGTGTACGTGCCCGGTGGTGCGAGGATGGCGAATCGTCCCACGCCAGGCGCCGGCATGCCGTCCGAGCCTACGGGCAGGTCGGAATGGAGTGGGCTGCGGCGAATTCTGGCTTCCTTCGACTGGTCGTACTGCAGGTTCCAGTACACGCGGTTGATCCCGGCCTGCATCGGTCCCTTGAACGAGCGCACGGTTCGGCCGGAGGCGTCCGCCACCGTAATCGTAGCGCTGTCATCGCTCTTCGTCTTGATCCAGTAGTGCAGCGACGCGCCGTACGGCGGGTTCTGCCCCGCCACCGGGTCCTGGAACGGCGCCATGGGCGGCTCCACGTAGCGGAAGCGATACGCGTTGCGCGGGCGGAAGAAATGGACGTCGCGCGCGGCGATTTCGGGCGTCAACTCGCGCAGCGGCGTGATGTCGTCCAGGATCCAGAAGCCGCGTCCGTAGGTTGCCACCGCGGGGTCGTTGAAGTGCTCCTGCACGGCGATGCCGTATACCGGCGCGTGCGGCAGGTTGTTCTGCAACGGCTGCCACAGCTCCCCGTCGTTGAACGAGACGTAGAGCGCGTTCTCGGTGCCGAGGTAGAGCAACCCGCGCTTGACCGGATCTTCCTTGATGAAGTGCGCGTACGACAGCGGGCTCGCGGGAATGCCGGTCACGATCTTGCGCCACGTGCGACCGTAGTCGGTCGTCTTGTACACGAACGGGTCGCGATTGTTGACCTGATGGAAGTCCACGGTCAGGTACGCCGTGGCCGTGTCAAAGCGTGATGGTTCGATGTTGGAGATCGTACCCCAGGACGGGAGACCGGTGATGTTCGCCGTGACGTTAGTCCAGGTGCCGCCGCCGTCTTGTGAGACATGCACCAGGCCGTCGTTGGTACCAGCCCAGAGAAGCCCGGGCTTCAAGCGGGACTCGGCGATCGCGAACACCACGCCGGCGTACTCGACGCCGATGTTGTCCGGCGTCAACCCGCCGGAGATCTGCTGGCGGCTCTTGTCATTCAGCGTGAGGTCCGGGCTGATCTCGCGCCACGTGACACCGCCGTCCGTCGTCACGTGCACGTACTGGCTGCCGACATACACCCTGTTCCGGTCGTGCGGGGAGATGGTAAGCGGGAAGGTCCAGACGAAGCGGTACTTGAGATCCGCCGCGGGCCACCCGATCGTGGCGCGGGGCCACACCTCGACGTAGCGCGCGATCCCGGTGCGAAGATCGTAGCGCGACACGATGCCACCCACGCTGCCGAAGCCGGAGGCGCTGGACCAGATGATGTTCGGGTCCTCGGGGTCCGGCGTGGCCCAGCCGCTTTCCCCGCCGCCGATCGAATGCCACAGGCCTCGCGGGATTCCCACATCGCCGAAGAAGCTCTGCATCTTGCTATTGGAGGGCCCGCGTGCCGACGGGCCGTCCTGCCGATTGCCGTACACGTAGTACGGAATGCGATTGTCCAGCGTCACGTGATACATCTGGGCGACGGGAAGCTGCACGTCGCGCCAGGACCGGCCGCGCACTTCCGTGATCGAGAGGCCGATGTCGTGGCTCACGATCATGCGGTTGCCGTCGGTGGGATCGATCCAGATGTCGTGGTGGTCGCCGCCGGGGACCTCGGTGAACGGCGGATCGACGATCGTGCGCCCGCCGTCGAGCGTCTTGGCCCATGACGCGGTGAGGAAATACGCTTCGTTCTCGTTGTCCGGCATCGCGGCCATGCGGTTGTAGTAGTGCGTGCGGCCTGCGAGCTGGCGGTCGGTGCTGACGCGCTGCCAGGTGCTCCCACCGTCATCCGAACGCCACAGGCGGCCGAGTTGGGTTTCCTGCCCCTTCATGGGGACGCCGTCTCCAGCCTCGATGAGCGCGTACACGCGGTTCGAGTTCGCCTTGGACATGGCGAGGGCCACTTTGCCGTACGGCTTCTTGGGGAGGCCGTTGCCCTCGAGCGCGGTCCACGTCACGCCGCCGTCCGTGGACTTGTGCACGCCGCTCCCCGGCCCGCCGCTCTCGCGCCCCCACGTATGGATCTCCACCTGCCAGGTGCCGGCGAACAGGATGCGCGGGTTGTTGGGATCCATCACGAGATCGGAGCAGCCCGCGTGCTCACTCACGAACAGCGTCTTCTCCCAGGACTTTCCGCCGTCGGTCGTGCGGAACACGCCGCGGTCCGGTTGCGGGCCGTAGTTGTGACCCTCGGCGCAGACGAGTACGACGTCGGAGTTCTGGGGGTGAATGACGATTCGCGCGATCCTTCCGGTGGTCTCGAGCCCCATCTTGATCCACGTCTTCCCGGCGTCGGTGGAGCGATACACGCCCCAGCCGAGCGAGATGTTGCTGCGGATGAACGGCTCGCCGGTACCCGCCCATACGATGCTCGGCTCCGATGGCGCCACGGCGAGCGCGCCGATGGACTGCACGGGCTGGCCGTCGAAGATCGGCTGCCACCGCGTGCCGCCGTCGGTGGTCTTCCAGATGCCACCAGACGCGGCGCCGGCGTAGTAGGTCTGGGGATCGCCCGGGACGCCCGCGACGGCGGACACGCGGTTCCCTTCGGGGCCGATGTGCCTCCAGCGGAGCGGCGCATACCAGGCGGAATCGATGTGCGACGCCTGAGCCTGCTGCTGCGCCCGGCGCTGGGCCGGGCTCGGCACGGCGGACGAAACGAGGAGCATCGCGGCGAACATGGATGTGCATTTCATTGACTGACTCCGAACGAGGACCCGAACCGGTTGATGGAGGGGGCAAGAACATACAGGCGATTCCACGGTGCGGCGAGGCGCTGAGGTCGGAGGGGGTAACGGTACCTCGGAGGAACCTTTGCACGGCGCCCGCCGTTAAGACCGCCAGATGTTGCGGAGTCCGCGTCCGATGGAGGTAAATTGAAGCTCCCCCTCCCCCGGCCCCGCAACCACAGATGGGCAACGCCACCGCCGGCGCGCACACCCCTGAGACGTTCGAACAGCTGCTCACGCCGCTGCTCGACAAGGCGTTCGGACTGGCGCTCAACCTTCTGGGCGATCGCGCGGAAGCGGAGGACGCGGTCCAGGAAGCGGCACTCCTGGCGTTCAAGAACTTCAAGTCGTTCGAGCCCGGGACGAACTTCAAGGCATGGTTCTTTCGGATTCTGGTGAACTGGTGCTTCGGACGGCACCGCCAGCGCAAGCGGCGACCCGAGACCGTGGAGTACGAGGACGTGCCGCCGTTGTACCTGTATGAGCAGACGCGGGCGGCTGGAATGCAGCGCGCCGGGGCCGACCCCGTGGGCGAGGTGATTGACCGGCTGGACGCGACACAGGTGCGCTCGGCAATCGAAGCACTCCCCGAGGAGTTTCGAGCCGTGGCCGCATTGTATTTTCTCGAGGACTCGACCTACCAGGAGATCGCCAGCGTGCTCGACGTGCCCGTGGGCACCGTGCGTTCACGACTGCACCGGGCGCGGCGCCTGTTGCAGCGACGCCTGTGGTCGCTCGCGGTGGACGCGGGTCTCGTCTCGGCTCCCGGGGGGGAGGTGGCGTGACGGGTGTCGATCGGTTGAGCTGCGAGGAGGCGTTCCGCCGGCTCGATGACTATCTCGACCGGGAACTCTCGGCCGACGAGATGCGTCTGGTGCGGGAGCACCTGGAGGTCTGCGTGGTCTGCGCCACGGAGTTCGGGTTCGAGCGTGGCGTCATCGAGCGCGTGCGCGATAAGCTCTCCCGCATTGACGTGTCGCCCGATCTAAAGCGTCGGATCGCCCTGGCGTTGGACAAGGCGGCGCGGGGCGAGGCGTAAATGCTCACGCCGAGGAGGGTATGATCGATCCGCTCGAGCGCGTGGCACGGCTGCGGCGCGCGAGTCCGCGCCGTCCGAGGGACGCCAGCGAGCGCATTCCGCCCGGCCAGTACGAGACGAAGAAATACCCCGTCCTGTCGTACGGGCCCACGCCCATCATTGACCTCGCGACCTGGCGACTCCGGCTGTTCGGGCTCGTGGAGCAGCCGGTGGAGCTGGATTGGACGGCGTTCACGGCCCTGCCGACCAGTCGGGTCACGGTGGACATTCACTGCGTGACGCGTTGGACCATGCTCGACGCGGTGTGGGAGGGTGTACCGTTTGCCGAGGTCATGAAGCTTGCCCGGCCGTTGCCCGAGGCGAGATTCGTGATGCAGCACTCCTACGGCGGCTACAGCACCAACCTGCCGCTCGAGGATCTGCTACAGGAGAACGTGCTGCTGGCGTACCGCTACCACGACCAGCCGCTCGACGCGGAGCACGGCGGACCCATGCGCATGCTGGTGCCGCATCTCTACTTCTGGAAAAGCGCGAAGTGGCTCAACGGGATCGAGCTCCTGCGGGCGGATCGGCCGGGGTTCTGGGAGCAGGCCGGCTACCACAACCACGGGGATCCGTGGAGCGAAGAGCGGTTTGGCTGACGGCGGTGATGGGCTGCTATTCCAGCAGCTCGTCCAGCAACTCCAGCAGCGCGGTCATCTCAAACGGCTTCACCAGCGTCCGTACGGCTCCCAGCCGTTCGGCGGAGCGCAAGAGGTCTACCGCCTTCCCGCCGAACACGCCGCCCGACATCGCGACAATCTTGGTGGCCGGGGACTGGACCTGGAGCTTGGGGATCAGCTCGAGTCCGTCCATCTGAGGCATGAACAGGTCCACGAAGGCCAGCGCGAACGGATGCGTGCCGACCAGGTTCAAGGCTTCGAGACCGTTTCCGGCCTCGGTCACCGAGTGGCCGGCACGCGTGAGCGCTTTCGCGATCGTCCCGCGCAGATCGCGATCGTCGTCAACGACCAGTATGTGGGCCACGCTAGAAGTCTAACTGCCGAAGGTATTGGTAGCTTGCCCCAATCGAGGCGAACGGGTCCGGCGGCGAATCATGCTCCACGAAGAAGTGACGGATTCCGGCCTGATCCATGTGCCGGAAGATGGCCGCGAAGTCGATCACGCCCTTGCCCACATCCACCATCTTCCCGGCGCGATCCATGTCCTTCACGTGCACGGAATGGAACCGCCCGGGATACCGCGCGAAGTATTGCAGCGGATCCTGGCCGCCTCTGCGGATCCAGAACAGGTCCATTTCAGCCTTGACCAGTCCCGGATCCGTGGCGGCCAGCAGGACGTCGTAGGGGATCTCGCCATCTAGCTGCGTGAACTCGTAGTCGTGGTTGTGGTACGCGAAGAGCAGGCCCGCCGTGCGTGCTTGCTCAGCTGCGCGATTGAACAGCTCCGCGACGCGTTTGTATCCGTCAATTGTGCGTCGCTCTTCCGGGGGAATCCAGGCCACCAGCAGATACCGGTGGCCCATGACGAGACCCGCCTCGACGGTCCCGGCCCAGCGATCGCGCAGCGCGGGAAACGGAATGTGGCTGCCCGGCGCCTGGAGCCCGCTCGCGTCCAGAGCGGCGCGAATCTGTTGCGGCGTGCGGCCGAAGTACCCGGCGAACTGCACCTCGCGGTAGCCGATGCGGGCCACGCGATCGAGCGTTTCCTCCACGCTTCTCGGCCCGCGCCCGGGGTCCATGAGACTGCGCACGGTGTAGAGCTGGAGGCCGATTCGGTCGAGTTTCCGCGGGCCGGCGACCAACGCGGATCGTACCACGCCGGCCGGCAGCAACGCCGCGAGCGCTGAGGCGCCTGCGGCCCGGCCCGTGGCCTCCAGCCAATGGCGCCGGTTCATGCGCACCTCACACCCAAGCTGCCGTGCCCCGCGGCTGACCGTCAAGCACCGCCAGAGGGAGGACGCGGGCAGGGGTGTGAGTAATGGATGTGGATCACCTTCCACTGCCCGTCCCGCCGGGCCCACCCCATCGTTTCGTTGCCCCGCGCGTCAATGGCGCGCCCGCGCATCGTGGCCTGGATGGAGTACTGGCGAGTGACCAGCGCCATGTCGCCGGACACCCAGACACGGACGTCGGTGAATTCGCCCTTGGTGTTCTCGAACGCCTCCACCTCGGGACGAAGGTGGTGCTCCCACACATCGTCGAGCCCGATGTTCTTCACGCTGTGCTCGTACAGGATCACGTCCGGTGCGAGCAGGGCCTTGAGGGTTACGAGGTCCTTGCCGAGGAATGCCTGGTTGTAGCGCTCCACGGCGGCGCGCACGGCGCCTTCGGGATCCTGCTGAGCGGCCAGCGGGGCGGCGATGAGTACCGTGCACAGGGCGGTGAGGGCGGCAAGGACTGCGGCAGGTCTGTTCATGGTGTGAGGGCTCCTTTTCCTACGAGGTCGAGGAGGAACGCATAGATGAACGCGATTTCACGATAGCGCTGATACCGGCCCGATGCGCCGCCATGCCCGGCGGCCATGTTGGTCTTGAGCAGCAGGCGGTTCTGATCGGTCTTGGTGGCGCGGAGCTTGGCGACCCACTTGGCCGGTTCCCAGTACTGTACCTGCGAGTCGTGCAGTCCGGTCATCACGAGCAGGTGCGGGTACGCCTGCGGCGCGACGTTGTCGTACGGTGAGTACGACAGTATGTACTCGTAGAAGTCCTTCTGGTTGGGATCGCCCCACTCGTCGTACTCGCTCGTGGTGAGCGGGATGCTCTCGTCCAGCATGGTCGTCACCACGTCCACGAACGGGACCTGAGCGACGAGGCCCGCGAAAAGATCCGGCCGCATGTTGGCCACCGCGCCGATCAAAAGGCCGCCCGCGCTCCCGCCCATGGCGAACAGCCGCTCCGGCGCCGTGTACCGCTCGTGCACGAGATGCACCGCGCAGGTGATGAAGTCGGTGAACGTGTTCTTCTTCTTGAAGAGCTTGCCGTCCTCATACCATTGCCGGCCTAGCTCCTGGCCGCCGCGGATGTGCGCGATGGCATAGATGAATCCGCGGTCGAGTAAACTGATCAGCGGGGCGTTGAATGAGGGGTCGATGCTGATGCCGTAGGAGCCGTAGCCGTACAGCAGCAGGGGACTCGACCCGTCCCGTGGCGTTTCCTTGCGGTAGACGATCGAAATCGGGATCTGGACGCCGTCCGCGGCGGTGGCGTAGACCCGTCGCGTCTCGTAGTTGGTCTGCTCGAACCCGCCCAGCACTTCATCCCGCTTCTTCAGCACGCGCGTGCGGGCGGCCATGTCGTAGTCGTACACCGAGTTGGGGGTGGTGAGCGACGTGTAGGTGAATCGCAGGGTCGTGGTGTTGAATTCGGGATTCTCCGCGATGTGAGCGGCGTAGGCCGGCTCGTCGAATGTCAGGTAATGCTCGCCTTCGCCCGACCACGGGCGCACGCGCAATTGCGTGAGCCCCCTGCTGCGTTCGGCCAGGACGATGTGATCGCGGAACATCTCGATCCCTTCGAGCAACACGTCCGCCCGGTGCGGAATTACCTCCTCCCAGTGCGCCTTCTCCGGCGTAGCGACGGGCGCCCGCACGAGGCGGAAGTTGGTGGCGCCACCCGAGTTCGTGCGGATGTAGAAGTGGTCGCCGAAATGATCCACGTCGTACTCGTGGTGGCGTTCGCGCGGCTGGACGAGACGGAGTGCGCCGGCGGGGTCGCTGGCGTCCAGGAAGCGATACTCGGAGCTGACCGTCTGGTACGACGCGATCATGACGAACGCCTTGGACTTGGTGCGGAACACCCAGACGGAAAACGTCTCGTCCTCCTCTTCGTAGATCAGGACGTCGGTCGCAGGATCGCTGCCAAGGACGTGTCGGTACACCCGGTAGGAGCGCAGCGTGGTGGGGTCCTGCTTGGTGTAGAACAACGTACGGTTGTCGTTGGCCCAGGCCATGTTGCCGGTGACGGCCGGGATCTGGTCCGGCAGCATCTCGCCCGTTCCCAGGTGCTTGAAGCGAATCGTGTAGATGCGCCGGCCGACGGTGTCTTCGGAGAACGCCAGGATGTCCTGCCCATGGCTCACCAGTCGCGACCCGACGCTGTAGAACGAGTGCCCCAGCGCCAGCTGATTGACGTCCAGCATGATCTCTTCGGGCGCGTCCAGTGAGCCCCGCTTGCGGGCGTGGATCGGATACTCCTTTCCTTCCTCGAAGCGCGTGTAGTAGAAGTAATCGTCGAGCTTGTAGGGGACCGTCTCGTCGGTCTGCTTGATCCGTCCCTTGATCTCCTCGAACAGTCGCTCCTGTAGCGGCTTGGTGTGCGCCATGACGGCTTCGGCGTGCGCGTTCTCGGCCTCCAGGTAGGCAGTCACCTGCGGGTTGTCGCGCTCCCGCAGCCAGAAATACGGATCTATGCGAACGTGACCGTGTTTCTCGAGTCGGACGGCTTGTGCCATTGCACAGGGAGATCGGGGTTGTCGGTCCTGGGCCCGCACGGCCGGTGGAGCGGCCGCAGCGCCGTGCAAGACGGCCGCGATGACGAGCGGGCCACAATGACCGGGTTTCACCTACCGGCTCGCCTATCCGCGGGGCGAGGAAGATACGACGGGTGGCAGGGCATGCACAGGATCACCCCGCGTCCTGGATCAATTCCCACAGCCGGTGGATGTGTCGTAGCTCCGTCCGCGGCGAGCCGACGGCGACCCGAATTACCAGGCGGTCCTGGAGCCGCGTGTGCGTGAGGTACGCCTGTCCCGATGCGTTCACCCGGTCCAGCACGCGCTGCGTGGCCTGGTCACCCGAGCCGTGGCGGAAACTCACGAGATTGAGTGGCGCCGGCGCGGCAAGCACGAAGCGCGCGTCTGCCTGGATCAGGCGGACCAATTCCCGCGCCAGGTTCACCGTGTGACGGATGTGCTTGCGGAGGCCTTCCGCGCCGTAGTGCCGGATGACGAACCACAGCTTGAGCGCGCGGAACCGTCGCCCGAGCGGAATCTGCCAGTCACGGTAGTCGAACACCGCCCCGGACTCGGACGCCTGATTGCGCAGGTACTCGGGGAGTACGGAAAGCGCGGCGAGCAACGCTCCGCGGTTGGCCACGTAGAAGCAGTCGCAGTCGAAATTGGTGAGCAACCACTTGTGCGGATTGAAGCAGTAGCTGTCGGCGTGCTCCATCCCGTCGTGGAACCGCCGAAACTCCGGGCAGATGGCGGCGCTTCCCGCGTGCGCGGCGTCCACGTGGAGCCAGAGGCCGTGCCTGGCGCAGATTTCGCCGATCCGTCGTACCGGATCCATGGCCGTGGAGGAGGTGGATCCCACCGTCGCGGTCACGAAGAACGGCACCCTGCCGGCATTGCGGTCGTCGGTGATGGCGTGCTCCAGCGCTTCCGGCTGCATGGCGAAGGTGTCGTCTACCTCGATCAGGCGGAGGTTGCTCCGGCCGATCCCTGCGATGCCTGCCGCTTTCTCGATGGAGGAATGCGCCTGTGTTGAGGCGTAGGCCACCAGGTGCTGGCGCACGCCGTCGCGATTGACTGCGCCGCTTGTCGCACGCTCACGAGCCGCGAGCAGCGCGCAGAGCGAGGCGCTCGAGGCCGTGTCCTGAATGACGCCGCCCCCCGTGCTCGTGGAGCGGAAACGGTCGGGCAAGCCCAGGAGGTCAATCATCCAGTCGAGTACGTGGGTCTCGAGTTCGGTGCACGCGGGGCTCGAGGCCCAGAGCATTCCCTGCACGCCGAGTCCTGCGGAGATCAGATCGCCCAGGGCCGCCGGGCCCGACGCGTTGCCGGGGAAGAACGCGTAAAAGCCCGGTGACTGCCAGTGGGTGATGCCGGGGACGATGATGCGGTCGAGATCGGCGATGACGTCGTGGAACGGTTCGGGCTGCTCTGGCGCGTGTGCCGGGAGCCTGGCGCGGATCTCGCCGGGGCGGACACGCGACAGTACGGGGAATTGCTCGATCCGCTCCCAGTAGCGCGCGACCCAGTCGGCGGCCGCGCTCGCCGCCGTGCGGAATTCCTCCGGCGTCATGTGGTTCGGCAGGGCGTCGGTCATGCGGGGCCCCTGGTAGCTCCTCCGCAAATGTAGCGGGCGGCCGGCCAGGCGATTTCACACAGGCGCCGCCGGGTCCCGCGGACGAGATCGCGGATTGGCCGTAGTTGGTCGCGCGCGACACACCCCCCCCATGTATAGTTACACACCATGGTGTGGCCGCCATCCGCGCTCGCGCAGCTGAGTGAACCCCTCCAGCACAACCCGCTCGTGGCATTGGGGGCGCTGTTCGGAGCTGGCGTCCTGACCAGCCTGTCGCCCTGCATCTACCCGATGATCCCGATCACCGTTGGCATCATCACCGGCTCGCAGGGCGCCACGCCGTCCCGCACGCGTGCCGTCGGTCTCACCCTCACGTACGTGTCAGGCCTCGCGCTGCTCTACGCCAGCATGGGACTACTCGCGGGACTCACGGGCTCGCTGTTTGGAACCGTGGCGTCGAGCCCGTGGGCGCGACTCGGGATCGCCCTCATCCTGCTCGTGTTCGCGCTCGCGATGTTCGACGTGTTCCCCATCGCGGCCCCACAACGGCTGGCGCGCTGGGCAGCGAGCCTCGGGGGCGGGTCCTACCCCGCCGTGTTGCTCCTTGGGGCCACGAGCGGCATCGTCGCGGCACCCTGCGGCGCCCCGGCATTCGCCGCCGTGCTCACCTGGGTGGCGACCACGCGGAGCGCGGCCCTCGGGTTCATCTATCTGTTCGTCTTCTCGCTCGGCATGACCGCCGTGCTCGCCGTCGTGGGGATCTTTTCCGGCTCGATCGGCGTTCTACCAAAGGCAGGCGCGTGGATGGTCTGGGTCAAGAAGGCCGCCGGCGTTCTGATGCTCGGCATGGCCGGGTACTATGTCTACCAGATGATACTGGTGCTTCCATGATGAGCCGAGTGCGCGTCGCTCTTCCATTGGTGGTGTTCATTGCTGCGGCTGGCGCTGTGCAGGCCCAGGATATTGGGCTCTCAATCGGCGCCGCCCCGCCCGCAGTGACGATCGAGGATCTCGATGGGCAGGCGGCGGACCTGTCCGCGGTGATTGGCAGGAAACCCGTGTTGCTCGAGTTCTGGGCCACGTGGTGCCCGCAGTGCGAGGCGCTGTTCCCGCGGATGGAAGCCGCGCACCGTCGGTTCGGCGGCGACGCGGAGTTCATCGTCATTGCCGTGGCGGTGAACCAGACCCAGCGCTCCATTCGGCGGCACCTCGAGCGTCACCCCATGCCGTTCCGCGTGTTGTGGGACACGCAGGGCCGCGCCGTGCGCGCCTTCCAGGCGCCCACGACCTCCTACGTCGTCGTGCTCGATGCAGGTGGGAAAGTGGTCTATACGGGAACGGGACCGGATCAGGACATCGAAGAGGCAGTCCTGAAAGCCGTGAGGGGGAAGGGGCAATAAGGAGTGAGGGGCCCCCGTACTCCTGCCCCCTCACCCCTTACCCCACCTACTTCTCCTCTGCCGGAAGCAGCTTGCCCAACGCCTCGCCCAGTTCCGTGTACGCCGTGGGATCGATCTCCCGGAACGGCACCGCGCGATAAGCGATCCTCCCGTCCGGTCCGACCACGAAGAGATTGCGATTGGTCAACCCGGGACGCGGGGCCAGCGCGCCGTACATCCGTCCCACGCTGAGATCCGCGTCGCTCGCCATCAGGAACTGGAACTGATCGTCCCGCGCCCACGCCGCAAGCGTATCCACAGGATCCGCGCTGATGGCGATGAGCACCACGTTCTGTCCGTCCTTGAAGAGCTGTGCGTACTGATCACGGTACGCATGCATTTGGATCGTTCAGCCACGTGTCCTGGCGCGGAAGAAGAACGCCAGGACCACCGTCTTCCCCTTGAAGTCGCTGAGCCGAATCGGGTTCCTCAGCACGCCGTACCGCGTGGCGCCCGGCAGCGCGAAGTCGGGCGCCACGGCGCCGATCTCGAGCGGCGGCGTCTGCTGCTGCGCGGGCGCGGCAGCGGCCGGCGGATTCTGAGCGAACGCGCGGCTCGCGAGGAGCAACGCGAAAGCACAGGTCGTTGACGTCGTTCTTCTCATGGAGGCCCCGGGACAAGGTGATGCGCAACGGATCAACCGGATATTATGAGCGGTGGTTGGCAGCGTCAAACGCGGACCACCCTCTGCGGGCCCGGAGGCTACATGTTCGCTCGTGCGCTCGAGTCTCCCAGCGAATCCCTCGTCGTGATTGATGACGGCCTCATCGAGCGCGCGCTTGTTGCCTCGCGCGCCAGCCCTCGCGGTCGGATCATCCTTCCGCTGCACCAATCACACGAGGAGCTGTTTCACCGCATGCTGAACGCCATGCAGCCCGGCAGCTACGTGCAGCCGCACCGCCACGTCACGCCGCCCAAGGCCGAATCCATCGTGGTCGTGCGCGGCGCCATTCAGTTCGTGTCATTTACCAACGAAGGAGTGATTGAGCGACGCGTTACACTGCGCTGCGGCGCTGGACCGTGCGGCGTGGACGTGCGACCGGGCGTGTTTCACACGTTCTTTGCGCTCGAGGCCGACTCGGTGGTGTTCGAGGCAAAGCCCGGGCCCTATGAGCCCACGTCGGACAAGGAGTTCGCACCGTGGGCGCCGGCCGAGGGCGCGATCAACGCGCCGGAATACCTCCTGCGTATTGGAGGCCCTTCGGTGCTCCGTTAGATTGGCGCACACCTTTCACCCAGGATTGCGCATGAAGAGAACGTTCGTTCTTGCGGCTATTGCAGCCGTTGTGACGACATCTACGGTCAACGGGCAAGGCATCCCTATTTCCATTGGCGTTCGGGCATCCACGCTTGGCCTGGGCGGCGAGCTGGCGCTGGGCCTTACGGATCGCGTGGAACTACGGGGCGTGGGCAACTACTTCTCGCTCGACCGGGACATGGATCTGTCGGGCACGCCGTTCAACGTTGACCTCAAGCTCCGGAGTGCGGGCGCCCTGCTCGATCTGTACCTCGCGGGACCGCTGCGGCTCACGGCGGGTGGGATGTGGAACGGAAACAACTTGTCGGGAAACGCCACGATCAGCGGGACGGTGAGCATCGGTGACTCGACGTACACCGCCACTCAGGTGGGAAGACTGGACGCCACGCTGGATTTCAAGAAGTTCGCCCCGTACGTCGGGTTTGGTTTCTCGGGTCGCGGGCGCGTGAGCTTTTTCTTCGATCTGGGGCTCGTGCTGCAAGGATCGCCCGACATTTCCTACGTGCCGACGACGACGCTGACCGGCGCGGCCCGGACCACCCTGCTGGCGGAAGTGGACAAGGAAATCACACAGGTCGAAGACGACATCAGCTTCTTCAAGTACTACCCGGTGGTGGGGCTCGGCCTGCGGTTCAAGCTGTAGTAACACACACCGACACTTGATGGTGAGGCGGTCCCCGCAACCGGGCCGACCGCCTCACCCGCCGTCGGGCCGTCAGACCAGCTCTACCGGCTCGACACGCGGCTTTCGCCGTTCAGGAACGCCACGAGGGCGGCGATCCCACCGTTGCCTGACGCTCGCCCAACATCACGCGGACTCGGGGTGTCAGATCGTTCATCGGGGTTCGGCCATGTTGCCGGATGGTGAACGTGAGGTCGTGCGGTTGGCCGGCCATGAAGAACTCGGGCAAGTCCTCCACGGTGATGGTCGCCCAGCCCCCGGGATGAGCGGCCAGGAGAGGGGCGAGCGCGAGCCCGCGCAACAGCCGGGTCGTGCGAGTCATCATTGGATCCTCGGGGTCGTGTGTGATCCTAGGATGCCGGCCGGGCGGCGGTTGGTTTGAGTCCGCCCTACCGGACAATCCCGCGAACGGGGCGTCCGGGCATTCGCGACTCGTCCAGCTTTCCGTCCCGCACCACCGGGACCCCCTGGACCAACACGTGCCGCATCCCGACGGACGGGAGGGCGGGTTCCTGGTACGTCGCGCGGTCCATGACGGCGGCGGGGTCGAAGACGACGACGTCCGCTTCCGCCCCCACCTTGATCCGTCCCTTGTCTCGCATGGACGGCACGCGGTACTCCAGCCGCCTTGCGGGCAGGTACGCCATCTTGCGGATCGCGCTCATCAGGTCGAGCGCGCGCTGCTCCCGCACGTAACGGCCCAGAACGCGCGCGTAGGTGCCGGCCGTGCGGGGGTGTCCTTTGCCGCCCTCGACATGGCCGTCGCTCGCGATCATCGTGAGCGGGCTCGCGATGGCGAGCCGGACCATCTCTTCCGTGTTGTTGTGCAGGATCACCATGCCGCCGACCTGCCGATACCGCTGGAAGGTCTCGCGCGTGAGCCGTTCACCGGTGCTCACCCACTGGAGTTGGCCGAACCAATCCGCCGGGCGGGACTCCCAGTCGCCGAACAGCGCGGACTGGATCTCGGTCATGCCGGCCGTGTAGGGATACGCTTCCGCCGTGACGTCGAGCTTTCGCGCTTGCGCCTCGGCCACGAGCTGGAGCGTTCGCGGCGTGGCGGAGGTGCTGACACTGTTGATATGCACGATGTGCACGGGCGCCCCCGTCACGGCTGCTGCGGCGATGGCCTCTTCGAATCCCACCAGCGTATCGGCGTTTCCGCGTACGTGGATGTGCGCCGACGCGCCGTACTTCGCTGCCACGCGGAACATCTCCAGGATTTCCCAGCGAGTGGCGGCGGGCGTATAGGTGGGGCCGAAGCCCACCGCCACGGCGCCGCGTTGCAGACCGCGCTCGAGCACCTGCTTCATCCGCTCGATCTGCTCCGGTGTGGCGGGCGCCGTGGCGCCGGACCCGCTTGGCAGGAGCCCCGGGCCGGGATCGTTCATGACCACCATGCGCGCCCGAATGTGCCCCACGCTTACGCCATAGTTGATTAGCGCCGTGCCTTCGCGCGCCGCATACCACGCGTCCACGTCCTCCGTCCCGACCTCCAACTCGAGAGCGGACGTGACGCCGTCCAACGCCTGGAGCCGGTAGTTCTCGGCGGACTGACCGTGGGCGTGCAGGTCAATGAATCCCGGCGCCACGACGAGCCCGGTGGCATCGAGCGTCACGCGCCCCTGCAACGGTGTCTCACTAACAGCTCGGATTCGGTTCTCGATGATGCCGACGTGGCGCGCGGCGTCGAGCCGGCTCTCGGGATCCATCACGCGCCCGTTCGCGATGACGACATCAAAGGTGGCGGGCGGCGGCTGTTGCGCCTGGACGTGTAACGGCTGCGCGATGATCGCGACGAGGGCGGCACGCCGCAACCAGCGGCGCGCGAGCTGGCGAGTGAACGGGAGGGGCACGGGGCGCTCGGGGGTTGAGGGCGACCGAATGTAGCCGGCGCCGATCAACGGCGCACCCGATGCAGCCTTCGTCGAGTCAAGCGCGCCGCGCGGGCCGATGCCGTGTGCTCCGCGCGAGCGCCCACGCGGCGATTCCCATCCAGACCCCGTTCACGAACGTCGAGGGATAGGCGCCGTAATACAGCGTGTTGAGTAACAAGAACACGCTGCCCGCCGCGTTCAGCCATTGATACGATCGATTGCCGCCGGTCACCCGGTGGGTCGACACCATCCAGTAGGCGATCAGCACCAGCGCGGCGCCGATCCAGCCGAGTCCGTCTGCGAGCGTTTTCATGTCACATTCTCGTTAAGTTTCCCCGCCCATGTCCACTCCTCGCTCCCAGCTTCCGGTCATCCTACTCACGGTCTTCATCGACCTGGCCGGGTTTGGGCTCATTCTGCCGATCCTCCCGTATTACGCGCAGACGTTCGGCGCGGGCGGCCTGGCGTTCGGCGCCCTGATCGGCGTGTACTCACTCATGCAGTTCATCGCCACCACCGTGCTGGGCAGGCTGTCCGATCGCGTGGGCCGGCGGCCGATCCTGCTCGCGAGCATTCTGTTCAGCGTTGCCGGGCACCTCACGTTCGCGTTCGCCGGGAGCTACACGATCCTGTTTCTCGCCCGGACGGTGTCCGGGTTCTCCGCGGGCAACATCTCTGTGGCGCAAGCCTACATCGCGGACATCACGAGCCCGTCCGAGCGCTCGCGTGGCATGGGGCTGATCGGCGCGGCGTTCGGGATCGGGTTCATCGTGGGTCCCGCGCTCGGCGGCGTTGCCGGGCACTTCGGAGGGCCGCGCCTGGCCGGCCTGGCCGCTGCGGGACTGTCGTTGGTCAACCTGATCTGGGCGTACCTCGTCCTGCGCGAGTCGCTCCACGCCGAACACCGCGTGACGCGCCGCCTGTTCGACGTCGAGCATCTGGCCGCGGCAATGCGCGACGATCGACTGCGCGCGTTGTTCCTCGTGTTCGGGCTGATCCCGTTCGGCTTTTCGGGATACATGGTGTCGTTGCCGCTCTACGCGGGCAGTGCGTTGGGCTGGGGCGAGCGAGAGCTGGGCGTGTTCTTCGTGATCGTCGGCGTGATGGCCGCGAGCGTGCAAGGATACCTGTTCGGCAAACTGGCGCGCCGGTACGGAGATCGTAGGCTAATGATCCTCGGTACGCTCGGCATGGCGTTTCCGATCGCGGCAGCGCCGTTCATGCGAAGCTCCGCGGCGCTGTACGCCTCGGTGTTCGTGCTGGCGTTTGCCAACAGCGCCTGCGCCCCGGCGCTCATGGGCCTGATCTCGACGCTCGCGGGCGTCACGGAGCAGGGCGCGATGATCGGCGCGGCCCAATCGGTCTCCGCGCTCGGCCGGATGTCCGGGCCGTTCCTGTTCGGCGAGCTGTATGACCGTGTGGGCCCGCGCGCGGCATTTCTCGCGGCCGGGGCCGTGCTCGTGGCCGCATGGGCGATGACAACACGGGTGCCTCGGACGACAGTTCGCAGCGAGGCGGCCCGCTAAGGCCCCGGCTACCGTCTCGTTTCCACCGGCGTGTTCGTCCGCGGCGGCCGCACGTAGGGCGAGACCACGCTCTCATGACCCCCTGGTCCCACCGCAGCCACGCCGAACACGTAGTCGTCAATCGAGATGTGGGGCAGCGTGAACTCGGTGACGTTGCCGACGAGCAATTCATGCTCCCAGTCAGGCTGCCAGGCCTCGCGCCAGAAGATCCGGTAGCCCGCTGCACCCGGTGACGCCTGCCAGCGCAGCCGCGCGTCGTAGCCGGACTCGCCCCGGTCGAGCATCGGCCCCGCGCGACCGAGGACGACCGGTTGCGGCGGGGCCAACCCGATCACGGCCACGGCGGCCGCGTTCACGCGCGCGTTCTGCGCCAGATAGCGCGGATCCACTCCGTCCGGCGTGTCACGCACCGTGTGCTGTCGGGCGTAGTTCTCCCTGGATTCGGTGACGCGCACTCCCGGGAAACCGTTCTGGTTGAACGCCGTGTGATCGCCGCCTCGGCCGAACCGATCCTCTCGCGCGATGAGCCGCACGACGTGCCCCGGCAGGTAGAGCGCGGCGTGTCGTCGGAGGAATCGCGCGATCTGACGGGACGGTGAGTCCTCCGGCCCCTCGGAGAACACCCGAACCGCGCTCCCATCCGTGGCGCCCGCGCCGCCCTGGCTGTTGCCCACGATGTCGTTGTTGAACACCGCATCGATGCGGACGCTGTCGGCTCGCGCTTGCTGGGCATGCGCGCGCGCGCCGACGAGGCCCTGCTCCTCGCCAGCGAACGCGATGAAAACAAGCGTGGCGTCGAACTCGAGCCCGCTCTGAGCGAAGACGCGGGCCAGCTCCATGGCGAGCGCGGTGCCGCTGCCGTCATCGTTGGCGCCCGGCGCGTAGTTGTCGTTGCTCCGCGCGGCGAGCGAGTCCTCCGGTGCTGGTCGAAGCACCACGGTGTCGTAGTGGCCGCTCACGTACACCCGCCGCTGGCTGCGCCCCGGCAGGACGGCCATCACGTTCATCAGCTCCACCTCCCGCGTGACCCGTCCCGCGGGCGGGATCACATGGCGGTCAAAGGTCACCTGGAGGCGCGGACTGTAGCCTTTCATTTCGTCCAGGATCCACTGACGGGCGGCGCCAATCCCCGTCCTCGGACTGCTCACGGAGGAGAGGGTATGGCGGGTTCGGAAGCTCGCGAGCCG